>NZ_JBQENS010000009.1:157010-224910 GCF_052044465.1 Pseudomonas sp. 22490
TGCGGATTCCACGGTCATCTGGCCACCCATTCCATGAGCATCTGACCACCGATTCCACGGTGATCCGGCCACCCATTCCACGCGCATCCGGCCACTGATTCCACGGCCATCCGGCCACTCAACCGGGCAGGCAGTAACGCAGGATTTCTTCACTACCATCGACCTCTTTTTCGAAGCAGAGAGGTCGTCGTGGAGCGTTTATCCATGCGTAAGATTCGCGAAGTACTACGTCTCAAGTTCGAGGTCGGACTATCGGCTCGCCAGATTGCGGTCAGCGTGCAGGTCGGTCGTGTCACCGTCGGCGACTACCTCAATCGTTTTGCCGCCAGCGGTCTCAGTTGGCCCTGTTCGTTGTCCGATGCCGAGTTGGAGCAGCAACTGTTCCCGCCGGCCCCGGCGGTTGCCAGTGAGAAGCGGCCTTTACCCGATTGGGCATGGGTGCATGCCGAACTGCGCCGCCCCGGGGTGACCCTGGCGCTGCTCTGGCAGGAGTACCGCCTGAGCCAGCCTCAGGGCTTTCAGTACAGCTGGTTCTGTGAGCACTACCGAGCCTGGCAGGGCAAGTTGGACGTGGTGATGCGTCAGGAGCACCGCGTCGGCGAGAAGCTGTTCGTCGACTATGCCGGCCAGACGGTGCCGGTTATCGATCGCCACAGCGGCGAGATCCGCCAGGCGCAGGTGTTCGTCGCGGTGCTCGGCGCGTCCAGCTACACCTTCGCCGAAGCCACCTGGTCGCAGCAGCTGCCGGACTGGCTAGGCTCCCATGCCCGCTGCTTCGCCTTCCTCGGCGGCGTGCCGGAGATCGTGGTGCCGGACAACCTGCGCAGCGCGGTGAGCAAGAGTCACCGCTACGAGCCGGACATCAACCCCAGCTACCGCGATCTGGCCGAGCACTATGGCGTGGCGGTGGTGCCGGCGCGGGCACGCAAACCGCGCGACAAGGCCAAGGCCGAAGTCGGCGTGCAGGTGGTCGAGCGTTGGATCCTCGCCGCACTGAGGAATCGGCAGTTCTTCTCCCTGGATGAACTCAACACGGCCATCGCCGGGCTGCTGGAGCGGCTCAACCAACGCCCGTTCAAGAAGCTGCCGGGCTCCCGGCAGTCGGCCTTCGACAGCCTGGATCGTCCGGCGCTGCGCCCCCTGCCGGAGCAACCCTACGTCTACGCCGAGTGGAAGAAGGCGCGGGTGCACATCGACTACCACGTCGAGGTCGATGGGCATTACTACTCGGTGCCGTATCAACTGGTGAAGAAGCAGCTGGAGGTGCGCCTGACGGCGCGCACCGTCGAGTTTTTCCACGCCAACCAGCGAGTGGCCAGCCACCTGCGCTCAATGCACAAGGGCAGGCACAGCACGCAGGCCGAGCACATGCCCAAGAGCCATCGCGAGCATGCCGAGTGGACGCCGCAACGGCTGATCCGCTGGGCCGAGCAGACCGGGCCGAACACCGCCGGCGTGATCCGGCACATCCTCGAACGGCGCATCCATCCGCAGCAGGGCTACCGGGCCTGCCTGGGCATCCTGCGCCTGGGTAAAACCCACGGTGAGGCGCGTCTGGAGTTGGCCTGCCGTCGCGCCATCAGCCTCGGCACGTGCAGCTACAAGAGCCTCGAATCGATCCTGCGCCAGGGGCTGGAAAACCTGCCGCTAGCTCAAACCAACCTGCCGCTGCTGCCGGACGACCACGCCAACCTGCGCGGATCCGCCTACTACCACTGACCCCAAGGAATCCCACCATGCTGCCCCATCCGACCCTGGACAAGCTGCAAACCCTGCGCCTGCACGGCATGCTCAAGGCGCTGAATGAACAACTGAAAACCCCGGACATCGACAGCCTGAGCTTCGAAGAACGCCTCGGCCTGCTGGTCGACCGCGAGCTGACCGAACGCGATGACAAGCGCCTGAGCAGCCGCCTGCGCCAGGCCCGGCTCAAGCACAACGCCTGCCTCGAAGACATCGACTACCGCAGCCCGCGCGGACTGGATAAGGCGCTGATCCTGCAACTGAGCAGTGGCCAGTGGCTGCGCGACGGCCTCAACCTGATCATCGGCGGCCCCACCGGTGTCGGTAAAACCTGGCTGGCCTGTGCCCTGGCCCACCAGGCCTGCCGGGAGGGCTACAGCGTGCGCTACCTGCGCCTGCCACGTTTGCTGGAAGAACTGGGTCTGGCCCATGGCGACGGCCGCTTCGCCAAGCTGATGAGCAGCTACGCCAAGACCGACCTGCTGATCCTCGACGACTGGGGCCTGGCCCCGTTCACCGCCGAACAGCGGCGCGACATGCTGGAGCTACTGGACGACCGCTACGGCCAGCGCTCGACCATCGTCACCAGCCAGATGCCGGTGGACAACTGGCACGAGCTGATCGGCGACCCGACCCTGGCCGACGCCATCCTCGACCGCCTGGTGCACAACGCTTATCGGATCAATCTGAAGGGTGAATCAATGCGCAAACGGACGCAGAAATTGACGACGCCGGGCACCTCAGACTAACAATGCCACCCCTGCGTCGCTGCGCTCCGACTGCCCGGCCGGATGGCCGTGGAACAGGTGGCCAGATGGCCGTGGAATGCCTGGCCAGATGAGCGTGGACTGGGTGGCCGGATGGTGTGGAATCCGCACCCCACCCGACGGGTGATCCATATCACCAGCGCTGTGCTCGGGCATGCGAGCCCCAAAACATCCCTGCTGCACTACGTCCACTGCATGCCGTGGTTATCGGCGCTGTGCTGGCAGTGGAATCCTGAATTTTGGCCGCCTGGCCATGTCATCGCGCAAATTGCCCAAGTCAGTTTGCCAAACAAGCCGGACGACCTACCTGCACCAGACCTGCCTGCAGAGATTCGGCACATGCAGCGAATCATCGGCCGCATGAAGGTCTATAGGCACAGTAACCAAGGAAGAGTTAAGCGCCCACTGATTTCCCCTCAGAAGGGTGAAGGTGGATGGGCGCTGACGAGAATGAATGAAATCTCATCCATGCTCTCCTATGAGGCGTATGCGGAGTCCTCGGGGCAGTCGGTCAACATGGATTGGGTTGAGTTCACCGAAGCTGATCGATCGGCCATGTTGGAACGGGCGAGGCACATCAGCCACCTCGGTAAGCATCGCCTTCAGAGCCCAACGACATTTGACTCAAATCATAGAATTGAACTCGCCCCAAGGCCGCCTAAACACGGAGGTCTGGCCGGGGTAGCGGCCTATGCGGATCGGCTCTACCGTCTGCTAAGCAGCCGCTATAAAGCCAAAGCTAGCCGAGTGCTGGATGATTTCGTGGAGCGCTGCTGGTCGAGCGATACGACACTACGCTTCTACACAGGCAAGGATGAGCAAAGTCTCCGCGAGTACATTTGGCTGCTATCTGAGCTAGGCATTCCGTTGGTTGATACTGAGTTCAACATTTACGATGAGCGTACACCTAGGCAAACCAGGAAACTTTGGCGAGCTGTTCTGGGAAAACCTCGCTTGAAGTTCATAGAACAAATTCCGGAGAATCGAAACACTCAGAACAGGCATCTAGGTATTCGAGTAATACTACGTTTGCCGGGTGCCGAGCTAACCGCTCAGGAGCAGAACCATCACTCAGGCGCCGCCTTGCGCTACCTGATGTTGATGGCTTCCATCGACTGGCATTTCCGCGCCTGACCAAGTCCGGAGGGCGTTCAGCCCTCCGGATCATCCTGCAGCTCCAGCAAGTCCCCCACCTGACAATTCAGGTACTGGCAGATCGTTTCCAGGTCCTTGAGCTCCACCCGTTGCGCGGTCTCGTGATAGAGCCGCGTGAGGGTTCCGCGATTGATCCCAGTGTCCCTGACCACGTCACTTATCTTCAGTTTCCGCTCGCCGAGTAAGCGAGATAAATGGCACTTGACCATCCTAATCTCCAAAAATGATCTGCAGAAGACCATTTTGTCCTTGCAAAGCTCAAAATGAGCGTTATATTGATCTACAGGAGGTCATTATGAGTTCTCAGAAGCTCATAAGAATCCGCTGTCGTTCAATTTAGCAGAGAGGGCATAGCCATGTCTCACACTTACCTGACTACCGAGGAACTGGCCACGCGCATGAAGTACGACGCGCGCACCATCCGTAATCGCTTGAAAGATTCAGTCCTGCTCGAAGGGATTCACTACTTCCGTCCCTTTGGCGGCCGCAAGATCCTTTTCATCTGGGAAGCCGTCGAAGAAGACATGCAGAAATTCTCGCGGACTTCCGGGCTGGTCCCGATGGCCGGTGGAGGTATCTGCCATGGGTAAGATTCGTGCCCGCGCCGACAACGAGAAGTTGTTCTTTGACTTCACCTATCTGGATCAGCGCTGCCGCGAGCAGACCATGCTGCCTGATACGCCTGCTAACCGGAAAAAGCTGGAGAAGATCCTTGAGCGCATAGAGGCGGAAATCACCCTCGGAAGCTTCGACTACGCCACCTACTTCCCCCAAAGCAGCAAAGTACAAGAGATCAGTCGGCTGCAGGCTGGCTGTGCATCGCTGAAAACACCACTGTTCAAAGATTTTGCAGAACTGTGGTTTGAAGAGATGAGGGTCGAGTGGCGGGATACGCACGCCAAAACCGTGCGCCTCACCCTTAACAAGCACTTGCTGCCTGAGTTCGGCAAAAAAGAGGTCAGCGCCATCACCAAAGCAGAACTTCTGTCATTCCGCTCGGCACTCGGCAAAGTCCCCGGGCAGAAAGGTCAGAGTCTGACAGCGACGCGAATCAACCACATCATGACGCCATTGCGCATGATCCTTAGTGAGGCAGCTGACCGGTTCGAGTTTACCTCGCCATACCTCAACATCAAATCACTGAAAGTCCCCAAAACAGACGTGGAGCCCTTCACCCTGGATGAGGTGCTGCAGATCCTCAGCACAGTGCGTGAAGACTTCCGCAACTACTACACCGTGCGTTTTTTCACCGGCATGCGAACAGCCGAAGTTGATGGCCTGCAATGGAAGTACGTCGACTTCCAGCGACGGCAGATTCTGATCCGCGAAACCTGGGTAGGCGGCAAGCTCGACTACACCAAGAACGACGGTTCGCAGCGTGAGATCGATATGTCCGAGCCGGTTTATCAGGCGCTCATCGGCCAGCGCGAGAAAACCGGCAGCGGCCAGTTCGTCTTCTGCACCCGCGAAGGTACGCCGCACGCATACCGCAATATCAACGACCGGGTTTGGTACCCGTTGCTACGTCACCTGGGTTTGCGCAGGCGGCGCCCCTACCAAACCCGTCATACGGCCGCGACCCTGTGGCTGGCTGCCGGCGAAAACCCGGAGTGGATTGCCCGGCAGATGGGGCACACCACCACCGAGATGCTGTTCCGTGTCTATTCGCGCTATGTGCCCAACCTGACCCGCCGTGATGGCAGTGCATTCGACAACCTGATCAAAGCCAATCTCAAGGCCTGAGGAGCTCCACCATGAAACTGATCAAACGGGACAACGTGACCCCTCTGCATCCATTGCTAGAGGCCCGCGAGCATAAGTACCTCAAGCATCTGGCTTCGGCCATGAGTCATTACCTTGAGAACCCTCATGGCACCGAACTCATCTGCATCCTCGGGTCTGGCTACGAAAAGGATAACCGGCATGCCCTCGAAACCTGGGTTGCCTACCACCGAAACGAAGTGTTCGAAAAGCGCCTGGAGGGCCGCAGCCCGCTGGACTTCCTGATCGAGAAGCTTGAGAGCCTGTTGGATAACTAAGTTCGAAGGGGCCGAAAGGCTCCTTCATTACTCTGCCTCGGCGGTGGTGGGCCTGTTCCCGTCATTCGCCAATCTTGGTTTGGATGGAGTATCCGATCCCCCTTCAACTTGAACATGTAGTCAGGCATGTAAAGACCCAGATCGACTGATTGGTTTACTATCCAGGGCGCGAACCAGAGCACATTTTTCTACTGCCTGCTGATGGGCAAGAGGGCGGCCGGGAGTACAGGGGCATTGGTAAACAAGCAGCGCGTATTGGCCAGCTGGGTTGGCGGGAATGATCTCAAAGCAGTCGCCGGCGCTGAGGCAGGCCCGATTCTGGCGACCCTGAACACGGCGTCCTTTGATAGCGTCGAGCTACTTTGTTCATACCCCGCCGAGCGCGTTGAACCCTATCTGACCTGGCTGCGCCAACAGGTCGATGTACCGATCACCGCGCATTACCTTTCCCTGTCTTCCCCTGTTCATTTCGGAGAGATCTACCAGGCCGCCAGTCAGCATTTAAAGCGCCTGAGTACTTCCGCTAATCAGCTTTCCATTCTGCTCAGTCCCGGCACGCCGGCCATGCAAGCGGTGTGGATTCTGCTGGGTAAAACGCGCTATCCGGCGACCTTCTTCCAGTCCTCCCTTGAACAAGGCGTTCAGCAAGTCGAAGTGCCTTTTGAAATCGCGGCCGAGTACGTACCGGCTGCCAATACCATCAGCACCGATAAGCTGGTCCAGCTCGCCGGGCTGGATGCCCCCGTGGATGCAGCCTTCGACAGCATCGTGACGCAGAGCGAGCGCATGCTGGCCCTCAAGGCGCAGGCGCAAATACTCGCGGCGAAGCAGGTTCCGGTGCTGATTTATGGTGAAACCGGCACCGGCAAAGAGCTGTTTGCACGCGCCATTCATAATGCTGGCCCACGATCTGCTGCACCCTTTGTTGCGGTGAACTGCGGCGCTATCGTGCCGGAGCTGATCGACTCCACCTTGTTTGGTCACAAGAAGGGGGCATTCACCGGCGCTATTGCGGATCGGCCCGGGGTGTTCCAACAGGCCCATGGCGGCACGCTGTTTCTGGATGAGTTCGGTGAGCTGACGCCAGATGTGCAGGTGCGGCTCCTGCGCGTGCTACAGGAGGGCACCTTCACTCCCGTGGGCTCAAGCCAGGAACTCACAGTCGATGTGCGCCTGATTACGGCTACTCACCGCAACCTGATGCACGAAGTCGCTCACGGGCGCTTCCGTGAAGACCTGTTCTATCGCATCGCCGTGGGTGTGCTGCATCTCCCGCCGCTCAGAGAGCGCGAAGGTGACCTGCTGTTGCTGTCAGAAGCGCTGCTGGCGGGCATCGCTAGCCAAGACGCCAGCCTCGGCGATAAGAAAATTTCCGCAGAAGCAAAAAATCTTATCCTTCAACACCTCTGGCGTGGCAACGTTCGCGAATTGCAATCCACCCTGTTGCGCGCAGCGCTCTGGTGTGAGGGCGATTTGATTGCTGCTCATGATATCGAGCAAGCCCTGTTCAAGCTGCCGCAAGCGCAGACTGATGTATTGGCCATGGATGTTACGCAAGGTATTGATCTTCAACAGGTAATTGCCGAGGTGGCAGGGCATTATCTGCGCAAGGCGTTAACGCTTACTGGCAACAACAAAACCCGGGCGGCCAGCCTGCTAGGCCTAAAAAGCCAGCAAACGCTGAGCAACTGGATGGACAAATACGGCATCGAATAAAACTGGCACGGTCCTCGCTCTAGGACCGACATGGACAGAATCGCCTTTATGAAATCAGTCAACTTTGAGTTCCTCCGCCCCGGCAACGAGCTGCTAGCCAACCTCGCCGGTCTTGCCGAGGCTGTACTGCACATCGATCCGGGCAGCGCGCTTACCCGTCTGCGCAGCTTCGCCGAAGAGCTGGCCAAAGCCATCTACAAGGAAGAACTGCTGCCGCGCATGCCGCAGTCGAGCTTCTACGACCTGGTGAAAAACCCGGTGTTTGTCGATTGCGTCAGCAAGCCCCTGGTGCACCAGATCAACTTCCTGCGCATCCAGGGCAACGACACCGCTCATGGTGCCGAAGGTGATTTGCGCAATGCCCTGCTGGCTCTGAAAACGGCCTACCAACTGGCCATGTACATGGCCATCAAGTACTACGGCACGGCACAGGCCACGATCCCTGAGTTTGTCGAGGTCAAAGACCCAACGGCGATGTTGGCCAGCCTGCAGAAAACCGTCTCCAGCTATGAGAAGGAACTCAACCAGCAGCAGGAAGCGCTGCAGAGCGTGATGGACAAGCTGGAGCAGGAGCGCACCCGCCACCTCGACAAGGTCGACCCTCCTGCCAAGCCTGACCAGCAAAAGCGTCAGCAGCAAAGCCAGCAGGTGGCCGACAGCCTGCAGTGGAACGAGGCCAAGACCCGCGCATTGCTGATCGACGCCATGCTCCTGCAAGCCGGCTGGGATGCCAGCAATCCCGCGCAGGTCGGCCAGGAAGTCGAGGTCGATTTCCCCGACAACGTCTCCGGCAAGGGCCGTGCGGACTACGTGCTATGGGGCGACAACGGCCAGCCCCTGGCCGTGATCGAGGCTAAGAAATCCGGCAACGTCAGTCTGCAAGCCGGGCGCGAACAGGCCCGCATGTACGCCGACGGCTTCGAGCGCATGGGCATGCAGCGCCCGGTGATTTTCTACAGCAACGGCTACGAAACCTTTATCTGGGACGACAAGCAGTACAACACCTACCGCCCGGTGTATGGCATTTACAGCAAAGACAGCCTGGAATACCTCGCCTATCAGCGCCAGTACCGCGTCCCTGCGCTGGAGAAACACAACCCCGAGCTGAGCATCGCCGACCGCCCCTATCAGATCGAGGCGATCAAAACCGTCGCAGCCCACTTTCAGCAGCAGCGCCGTAAAGCCTTGATCATCCAGGCCACGGGCACCGGCAAAACCCGCGTAGCTATCGCCCTGGCAGAATTGCTGCTGCGCACTGGCTGGGCCAAGCGCGTGCTGTTCCTCTGCGACCGCAAAGAGCTGCGTGTGCAGGCCGATGAGGCATTCAAGCAAAACCTGCCCAGCGAGCCACGCTGTGTGATTGGCGAAACCGGCAAGGTTGATCAAACCGCCCGCGTTTATATCGCCACCTACCCAGGCATGATGAATCGCTTCGCTCAGCTTGATGTGGGCTTCTTCGACCTGATCATCGCCGACGAAAGCCACCGCAGCATCTACAACAAGTACCGCGACCTGTTCGACTACTTCGACGCGCTGCAGGTCGGCCTCACCGCCACCCCGGTGAAGTTCATCAGCCGCAACACCTTCGATATTTTCGACTGCGAAACCACCGACCCCACCTTCGAGTTCGGTCTGGATGCCGCCATCAATAACGAGCCGCCGTATCTCACGCCGTTCCGCGTGCGTGATCTGACCACTGACTTTCTGCGTGATGGCATCCACTACAACGACCTCAGCGACGATCAAAAACGCCAGCTTGAAGAGGACCTCGGCGAAGAAGAAGCTAAGCGCACCACCATCGCCGGCAAGGACATCGGTCGCAAGATCTTCAGCGAAGACACCGACCGCATCATCCTGGAAAACCTGATAAACAACGGCATCAAGGATGAGACCGGCTCACTGGTCGGCAAAACCATCGTCTTCGCCCAGCGTCAGGACCACGCCGAGCACCTGGAAAAGCTCTTCTGCAAGCTCTACCCGCAGTACGGCACCAAGGTCTGCAAGGTCATCCACAACGCCATCCCGCATGTGGACACCCTGATCAAGGAATTCAAAAAGCCGGATAACGACTTCCGCATTGCCATCTCGGTGGACATGCTCGACACCGGTATCGACGTGCCCGAAGTGGTCAACCTGGTGTTCGCCAAGCCGGTCAAATCCTGGGTCAAGTTCTGGCAGATGATCGGCCGTGGCACTCGCCTGCGCCCCAACCTGTTTGGCCCCGGTAAAGACAAAACCGAGTTCCTGATCTTCGACCACTACGGCAACTTCGATTTCTTCGAGCAGGAGTATCAAGAGCCCGAGGACACCGGCAGCAAATCCATGCTGCAAACCACCTTCGAAGCCCGCCTGGCGTTGGCTCAGGCCGCCCTGCGGCATAACCATGCCGCCGCCTTCGATGCCGCCATTGCCCTGCTGCGAGCCGACATCAACGACCTGCCCGACACCAGCGTGGCGGTAAAACGTGAGCTGCGTGCCGTGCACCAGTTGCAGCAAACCCAGCAGCTGCAGCAGTTCGATGGCAAAACCCAGCACCTGCTGGCAAACACCATTGCTCCGCTGATGTCCGCCCGCGTGCTGCGCGACAAAAATGCCACCGCGCTGGACAAACTCATCGCCGGTATTCAGTGCTGCCTGGTCGAGCAGGCCACCTGCTTCGAGGACGGCAAAATTGCCCTGCTGGTCGAGCTGGACAAACTCGCCGTCAACATTCAGGCCGTCCGCCAGAAAGATGCCCTGATCGCCGAAGTACGCAGCGCCGACTTCTGGCTGCAGCCGAGCATCGACAAGCTGGAGAACGCCCGCAAAGAACTGCGCGGCATCATGAAATACCGGCAAACCGGCAGCACGGGTGGTTATGCCATGCCCAGCACCCGTACCGGCGACGACGGCGTGCAAGTGAATGAGCGCAAGGTGGTGATTGCCGGTGCCAGCGAGGCCATGATCTACCGCCGCCGCCTTAAAGACATCCTCGCCGGCATGCTCGCGGCCAACCCGACCCTGCAGAAAATCCACAAAGGCGAGCCCATTGCCGAGACCGAACTGAAAACGCTGACCTCGACCATCCTCACCAGCCACCCCGGCGTCAGCCTGGAGGTGCTTAACGAGTTCTACGGTCGCACAGCGGATCAACTGCACCTCACCGTGCGCGAAATCATCGGCCTGGATGCCCATGCCATCGAGGAACACTTCAAGCAGTTCCTCCATGCGCACCCAAGCCTGACCGCCCAGCAGGTGCGCTTTATGAACCTGCTGAAAAACTACATCGCCCAGCACGGCAGCATCGTGATTGAAACCCTCTACGACGCGCCGTTTTCCAGCATCTCCCACGAGGGCATCGACGGCGTGTTCGCCCCCGCCGATGTCACCGAGTTGGTCGCCGTACTTAAGCCCTTTTTGCGCGGGGACACCCCGCCAGCCAGTCACTAGGAGTGATTATGCAAGCCAGCCAATGGACGACTGAAATCATCGTGATCTGCGTGATCGCCGCCCTAGCCAGTCTGGTACTCGGCTATGTTGTTGCGGCCCTGCGTCAAGGCCGGCAGCTCAGCCGGCTAGCCGTAGAGCTTGAGCAAGCGCAACAGGCGCAGGCCTCTGCCGTGGCTGCCGGCACCGCGCTGGGTGAGCAGCTCCGGGCTGCAGATGCACGCACTCAGGAACTGCAAGTCGCAGAAAGTGCGCTGAAGGCCAAACTCCAGGCAGCCCTCAACAACGAAGCGCGGCTGAGCCACGAGCAGCAAGAGGCCAAGGATCGTTATGCAACCCTTGAGATAAAGCTGGAGCAGTCCACCAAACAGCATCACCAGGCCGTCACTCAACATGAAACAGCGCAGACGGAAGTCCGCAGCCTTAAAGCAAATGTTGAGGACTATCAAAAGCGCCTTGAGCTGGCCCAAGCCGATCTTCAAAAAGAGCGCGAGGCGGTCAGCCAGCTGAAGTCTGAATTGGCGCAGGAAGGTAAAAACGCCAAGGGCTTTGAGGAGGCAAACAACGAAGCCCGCGCCCAGCTGGCTGACCTGAAAGGGCAGTTGAAGGACGCAGACCAGAAGCTCGAAACGCTGCAAGGTGAGTTCGCTGAAATCAAACGCCTGGAAACCAAACTCAAAGCCGAGCTGGCCGAGCGCGAGGCCAGCCACGCCCGCGAACTGGCCAACTTCGAGCAGCAGAAGGCCAGCCTGAGCGAACACTTCAAGGTGCTTTCCAACGAAATCCTTGAGGCTAAAACCAAGTCACTGCAGGAAAGCAGCCAGCTTTCCCTGAGTGCGGTGATGAATCCCTTCCAGCAGTCCATCGACACCTTCAAGCGCGAAGTGCAGGAGATCCATCACCGCGAGACCACCCAGCAGGGTGAGCTGCGCAAAGAGCTGGAATCACTCAAGGCACTCAACCAGCAGATCACCACCGAGGCCCACGAGCTGTCTACCGCGTTGCGCGGGCAGAAGAAGCTGCAAGGCAACTGGGGCGAGCTGGTGCTGGAGAACGTGCTCGACCGCTCTGGCCTGCAACTGGGCAAGGACTACCTGCGCGAAGTCAGCATCACCACTGAGGAGGGTCGCCAGCGCCCAGACGCCGTGGTGTACCTGCCCCAGGGCAAGCACCTGATCATCGACGCCAAGGTCTCGCTCAATGCCTATACCCGTTACGTCAACGCAGAAGATGAGTTGGAGCGTAAGCAGGCACTCAAAGAGCATGTGCAGGCCGTCGCCAGCCGCATCAGGGAGCTGGCCGACCGTGACTATTACAAGCTGCCGGGGCTGAACTCGCCGGACATGGTCTTCATGTTCATCCCCATCGAGTCTGCCTTCGTCGAAGCGCTCAAGGCGGACGAAACCCTGTTCCAGCAGGCCATCGAGAACAATGTACTGGTGGCCACGCCAACCACCTTGCTCACCAGCCTTAACATCGTGCGCCAGCTCTGGCGCTACGAAGACCAGAACAAGCACACTGCCGCCCTGGCCAGCCGGGCAGAGGCCGTGTTCAAAAAGCTCAACACCTTTTTGGCCAGCTTCGAGAAAATCAAAAAGGGCCTGGAGAACGCCACCGAAGCCTACGTTAAAGCCGAGGGCCAACTGGTCAGCGGCAAGGGCAACCTGGTCAAACAGGTGGGCGAATTCAAGAACCTGGCGCCCGCTATCAAAGCGCAGCTACCGGCCTATTTCGCCGACAAGGCTGCGCTGGAAATCGACTTTATCCCTGCCGAGCAGAACATCACCGCGCTGATCGACAGCGCCGACGATGAAGACCTGCTCGCCGAAACCGACACTGAAACCGACTACGAGACCGCCTGATGCTCACCGGCAAAATCCGCAACGATATCGACAAGCTCTGGGAAAAGTTCTGGACTGGCGGCATCACCAACCCGCTGACCGTGATCGAGCAGATCAGCTACCTGATGTTCGCCCGCATGCTCGACATGCAGGAGGACGTGGCCGAACGCAAAGCCAACCGCACCGGCAAGCCCTTCGACCGCCTATTCCCCAATACCCCGGACGGCCAGCTGCTGCGCTGGAAGAACTTCCGCAACATGAGCGGCAAGGAGTTGCACAGCCACCTCAAGCAGAAGGTCTATCCCTTCTTCGCCCAACTCGGCGGCGCCGAAGGCGAGGGCGGTGAGCGCGAGGGCCTCGGTCATATCAGCGAATACATGCAGGACGCCGATCTTGAGATCAAGAACGAGTCCGTGCTCACCTCCGCTGTGGAGATGGTCAACGACCTGCCGCTGACCCAGAGCGACGTGAAGGGCGATATCTACGAATACCTGCTGAGCAAGCTCACCACCGCCGGCATCAACGGCCAGTTCCGCACGCCGCGCCATATCATCGACGCGATGATCGAGCTGATCGCCCCGCAACCCACCGAGGTGATCTGCGACCCGTCCTGCGGCACCGCAGGCTTTCTCGCCCGCACCATGGAGTACCTCAATCGCGTGCATTCCAGTCCGGAAGGCACCTTCACCGACGAAGACGGCAACCTGCATTACTCCGGCGACCTGCTCGAACCCTGCCGCCAGCACATCAACAGCCAGATGTTTTGGGGCTTCGACTTCGACACCACCATGCTGCGCGTTTCCAGCATGAACATGATGCTGCACGGCGTGAACGGCGCGAACATCCGCTACCAGGACTCCCTGAGCAAATCCATCAAGGAGCACTACCCGCGTCAGGAGCAGAACTTCTTCGACGTGGTGCTGGCCAACCCTCCGTTCAAAGGCAGCCTGGACGAAACCAACACCAACCCTGACGTGCTCGGCCTGGTAAAAACCAAGAAGACCGAGCTGCTGTTCGTCGCCCATATCCTGCGCTCGCTCAAGCTCGGTGGCCGCGCCGCCGTGATCGTGCCGGACGGCGTGCTGTTCGGCTCCTCCAAGGCGCACCAGCAACTGCGCCAAGAGTTGCTCGACAACAACCAGCTGGAAGGTATCGTCAGCCTGCCCAGCGGCGTGTTCAAACCCTACGCCGGGGTCAGCACTGCCATCCTGATTTTCACCAAGGGTGGCAGCACCGAGCGCGTGTGGTTCTACGACCTGCAGGCCGACGGTTACTCGCTGGACGACAAACGCACCGAGCTAAAAGGCGAGGGCAGCAACGACCTGCCCGACGCAATCGCCCAATGGCACAAGTACCGGCAGATGGTCGAAGGCAATATCAGCGCCAGCACTATCAATACCCTGTTCGGCGACAAGCGCAAAAAGGCCTTTGTCGTGCCCGCCGAGGATATCGCCGCTAACAAGTACGACCTCTCTATCAATCGCTACAAGGAAGTGGAGTACGAGCAGGAGAAGTATGACGAGCCAAAGGTAATCCTGAAAAAGCTCAGGGATTTGGAGGACGAGATTCTTGCGGATCTGGATGAGCTGGAGGGGATGCTGTGAGTTGGCCGCGAGTAAAACTCGGTGATGTAGCAACAATCAATCCGAGGCCTCCGAGGGATGTTGATGAGTCTCAGCAGGTGACTTTCGTTGCCATGGCCTCGGCATCAGAAGATGGATACTTGCTGGCTTCAGAAACACGCATTCTTTCTGAGACCAGAAAGGGATTCACCTACTTCGATAGCAACGACGTGCTTTTGGCAAAAATCACGCCGTGCTTTGAAAACGGAAAATGTCTTCGTCCGGGACAGATTCCTACCGATATCGGGTTCGGCTCGACAGAATTTCATGTCATTCGCCCTGATTCCGAGAAGCTAGATGGCCTTTATCTGTTCTATCTCGTGTGGAGCGAGCAGTTCCGATTTTGGGGTGAGAAATCTATGTTCGGCGCTGCTGGCCAAAGGCGAGTCGGGAGTGACTTTTTGAAGGGATTCGAAATCCCCCTCCCACCCCTGTCCGAACAAAAGCGCATCGCCGCCATCCTCGACAAGGCCGACGCCATCCGCCGCAAACGCCAGCAAGCCATCCAGCTCGCCGACGACTTCCTCCGCGCCGTGTTTCTGGACATGTTCGGCGACCCGGTGACCAATCCGAAGGGGTGGCCAACTATGCGGGTAGATGAACTCTGTGCAATTGTCAGAGGTAGTTCGCCACGTCCCCAGGGTGATCCACGTTTTTATGGTGGGCCAGTACCTCGCCTGATGGTTGCCGACCTGACTCGGGACGGAAAATTGGTAACTCCAATGATTGACTCCCTTACAACAGAGGGAGCCCAAAAGAGTCGACCAATTGAAGCTGGCACAGTGGTAATGGCTGTTAGCGGCAATGTCGGCTTAACCTCAGTGCTCGCTATTGATGCATGTATTCATGACGGCTTTATCGCCTTCAAGGAACTTGATGTTAATAAAGTTAAGCCGGCATTTCTTTGCGAGCTCATGATGTTTCTAAAGTCAACTCATGCATCTCGACAGGCTGGAGCAATATTTCAGAACTTGACTACATCGCAGATAAAGGAAATGGAGATTCCCATCCCGCCTTCGGCGCTCCAAGATAAATTTCTATCTATTAGCAGGAAAGCTACAGAGCTATATGGTGAAGAAGGTTTTTCGCTGTTTGAATCTCTCAGCCAGAGAGCCTTCTCTGGCCAGTTGTAGATAAGGAAATCCCCATGCGCCTCAAGTCCGTCAAACTCACCCATTTTCGCGGCTACCGTAAGACCACCGTCATTCCCATCGACGAAGCCATGACCGGCATTGTCGGTCGCAATGACTATGGTCAATCGACCAGCCTTGAGAGGTCGGGCTCGCTTGAATAGACAAGGCGCTCAGTGTGTCTCTCGCTGACACATGCTCACAGGCTGACTATGACTGCTGAATCCTCATCGATAGATGTCGCCCCACACTGGTTGATGCGCCTGTTTGGCGCGCAAGCGGCCACCTTCTCGTTGGGTGACAAAGGGTTAGAGGTCACGACCAAGAGCGGTGAGAACTACCTGATCGAGGCGACATCGCTGGCTAACGAGGCAACCTTCCGCGAGGGGCTGGTTTTCGCCCGGCTGGTGCTGCAAACGGACTGTGGCGAAAAGGTGTTCCCTGGCCTGCGCAAGGCTGACGGTGAACGGCTATTTCACTGGCTGCGAGCGCATTGGTTACGCAAACTGGCGCCCGAGATAGAGCAGGTCGTTCGTAAGATCCGGGCCCTGCTGAACAAAGGCTATCCCCGCCAATCCCGGCTGGACGCAGCCAGGGTTATGGCCGAGCAAGCCCTGCAGCGTTTTCAGCGTGTGCCTGAGCCTCACTGGTGTACCGATGTAGATGTCACCCCGTTCAAGTGGCTGGCAGCGGTTACCCGGTGGCAGCAAGCAGACTGGGAAAAGCTGCGCAAGCAATACGTTGATGGGCAGCTGGCGCGCAACAGCGCCTTCTTCGACACGGTAGAGAGCCAGCCGCTGACCGAGCGCCAGCGCGTTGCCTGTGTCGTGGATGAGGATAACAACCTGGTGTTGGCCGGTGCCGGTACGGGCAAGACCAGCACCATGGTAGGCCGTGCAGGGTTCCTGATCGCAAGTGGGCAGGCCCGGGCAGAAGATATTCTGATGCTGGCTTTCGCCAACAAAGCGGCAAAGGAGATGCAGGAGCGTATCGATCACCGGCTGGGTAAGTGCGGTATCACCACCAGTACGTTTCACAAACTGGGTAAGACGATTATTGCCAAGGTAGAGGGCGAGCAGCCCTCTCTTTCACCCTTGGCGGAAGATGACAAGGCGCTGGCCTGGCAGGTGAGCCAGTGGTTCGAGCAGCATCTCAAGACTCCCGAGTACCAGCGGCTGGCGATTGATTACTTCCAGCACCACCTGTACCCGGAGGCGAACCCCTTTGAGTTCGCGTCAGAGGGGGAGTACTACGACTACATCCTTGCCAATGATATCCGCACCCTTAAAGGCGAGGCCGTTAAAAGCCTGGGTGAGTGCCTGGTGGCGAACTACCTGTTCAAGCAGGGCATCGCCTACCAGTATGAGCCTGCTTACGAGCACAAGACAGCCAGCCCCCTTTATCGCCAATACCAACCGGATTTCTATCTGCCCGAGCAGGGTATCTACATCGAGTATTACGGTATCGACCGACAGGGCGGTACAGCCCCCTATGTAGACCGCGAGCAGTACCACCAGGGTATGGCGTGGAAGCGCCAGTTGCATGCCGATAAAGGTACGCGCCTGGTGGCGCTGTACCACTATCAGTTAATGGAAGGTGGGCTGTTTGATGCCATCGACGCGCAGCTGGCCGCACTGGGTGTTCAGTACCAAGCATTGCCCCCGGAAGCGGTGCTCGAAACACTACGCGAGTTTGGCGCAATCAACAGCTTTGCCGTACTGCTGGCCGATCTGCTGAAGCGCTACCGCGCTAATTGTTACGAGCAAGGGCAGGTGGAGGCTGCGATCAAGCGCGCGAAGAACCCGAAGCAGGTGGACGCTGCGCTGGCACTGCTGCGGCCCATTCTGGACGACTATCAGGCCTTGTTGGATAGCGCCGGGCATATCGATTTCGATGACATGATTGGCAAGGCTATTGAGTACGTCCGCGAAGGGCGTTTCCGTAGCCCGTGGCGATATATTCTGGTGGATGAGTTCCAGGATATCTCTGAGGCGCGTGCCCGCTTGATCAGGTATCTGCGGGACTCTGTGCCGGAGTGCTCGTTATTCTGCGTGGGTGACGATTGGCAGGCTATTTATCGTTTCACCGGCAGTGATCTGAGCTTTACAACGGCATTTAGTGAACGGTTTGGCACGACCAAAGTAACGGCCCTCGATCTGACGTTCCGCTTCAACAACAGCATCAGTGATGTGGCGACGCGCTTCGTGCTGGCAAACCCGATCCAGGTCAGGAAGCAGCTTAATACGCTGCAAAAGGTTAAACGCCCTGCGGTATCCCTGCTCAGGGAAGACAACCGGCCTAAACCCGGCAGCGAGGAGCCAGGCCGGTTGGAGAAGGTCGTTGCCCGCATCGCAGAAATTGCCGAGCCTGGGAGCAGTGTCTATCTGCTTGGGCGCTACGGCTTTAACTTGCCAGACAGAGGCGAACTGCGGCGACTCGCATCGAGTTTCCCTACGTTAGCGCTGGAGTGCCACACCATTCACGCTGCCAAAGGCAAAGAAGCGGATTACGTGGTGCTGCTCGGTCTGGAGACTGGCAAGCATGGTTTCCCCTCGCAGAAAACCACGCATCCGTTGCTGGAGGCATTGCTGCCGGCACAAGAGGATTTCCCTTACGCTGAGGAGCGTCGGCTGTTTTATGTGGCCCTTACCCGGGCAAGACAGCGTGCTTATCTGATCGCCGATATGGCCGTCGCGTCGGCTTTTGTTGTCGAGTTGTTGAAGAACGAATACGAGCTCGATCTGGACGAGTTCTCAACATCGCTCAGCCAGCAATTGCTGCACATGCTCAAGTGCATCAAGTGTAAAACCGGCACCATGGTGTCACGGCAAAGCCAGTTTGGCCGGTTTTTTGGCTGCAATAAATTCCCGCTCTGCGCTCACAAGGAGCGCGGCTGCGCGCATTGCGACTCACAAATGCGCCGCGCTGGGCGCTTCAAGGTTTGTATCAACCCAGACTGTCAGCGTTGGGTGCCTACGTGCCCGAAGTGTGGTGCGGAAATGACCCAGCGCAAGGGGCGAAATGGCGAGTTCTGGGGGTGCCGGAACTATCGGTCTGAGGGTGAAGGCTGCAGGCATACAGAAAACAGAATCCTGTTCGATTCGGGTTTGCTGCTTGCGGGTAGTCATGAAAGTCGTTTTTAGAATTAGGCGCGAATATAGGGACATACGCTATGTCGGCACAGAAATACTCGGTTAACCAACACCTGATTGAAACTCTGCTGAGCTGGGTTAAATCCGGGGAGATCGCAATCCCGGAAATCCAGCGGCCTTTTGTGTGGGATGCCACCAAGGTGCGTGACCTGATGGACAGCCTGTATCAGGGCTTTCCGGTCGGTTACATCATTGCCTGGCGCAACCCGACGGTGAAGCTGAAAGATGGCTCGCTGGCTGAGGGCAAGAAGGTGCTTATTGATGGTCAGCAGCGTGTCACGGCGCTGACCGCCGCCATCGCCGGGCAGCAGGTGGTTAACCAGGATTACCAGCAGGTGCGTATCCGCATCGCCTTCCACCCCATCGAAGAACGCTTCGAGGTCAGCAACCCGGCCATCGAGAAGGACAAAGCCTGGTTTGCCGATATCGCGCCCATCGTTAGCGGTGAACTGAAGGCGCATAAGGTCGGTCGTGACTACCTGGAGCTAAACCCTGATGTCGATGAAGACCTGCTTTACGAGCGCCTGGACCGGTTGTGCGATATCACCAAGAAGCAGATCGGCCTGATCGAGCTGGCGGCGGATCTGGATATCGAGACGGTTACCGAGATCTTTATCCGCATCAACTCCAAGGGTGTGGTGCTCAGCCAAGCGGATTTCGTTATGTCGAAGATCGCTGCTAACGAGGAGTTCGACGGCAACACCCTGCGCAAGGCCATCGACTACTTCTGCCACCTCTCCATCGCGCCCGAGTTCTACGCACATATCGAGAACAACGATAAGGCCTTTGTGCAGACCGACTACTTCCGCGCCATGCGTTGGTTGAAGAGTGAGAACGACGACCTCTACGACCCCAGCTATTCGGACATGTTGCGCGTAGCCTTCACCACCAAGTTCAACCGTGGACGGCTGTCGGATCTGGTTGGGCTGCTCTCGGGCCGTAACTTCGAAACCCGCAGCTACGAGAAGGAAATCGAAGAAGCATCCTTTAAGACCCTGAGCGAAGGAGTCAGGGAGTTCATCAATGAAACGCACTTCAAGCGCTTCCTGATGATCATCCGTTCGGCGGGCTACGTGGACAGCTCGATGATTGGCTCGGTCAATGCGCTGAACTTCGCCTACGTGCTGTACCTCAAGCTCAAGCGCGACCTGGGCAACAACCCCAATATCGAAAGCTGGGTGCGCCGCTGGTTCGTCATGTCGCTGCTCACCGGGCGCTACTCGGGTTCGCCGGAGTCCCGGTTCGACAAGGACATCAAGGCCGTACACGAGCGAGCGTTTGCTGACGTACTGTCTGATATCGAAGCGGCTGAACTGTCTGATGCCTTCTGGGACTTCGGTCTGCCGCAGGCGTTGAACACCTCTTCAGTGAACGCCCCGGCAATCAAGGTGTTCTGGGCCGCGCAGGCTAATCGGGGTGACAAGGGCTTCCTGTCCAAGGACATCACCGTGCGTGACATGCTTACGCACCACGGCGATATCCATCACATCTTCCCGAAGAACTTCCTCAAGCAGCGGGGGCTGCTCAGAAGCAAGTACAACCAGGTGGCCAACTATGTGTACGTGCAGCAGGAAGTGAACATCAAGATCGGCGATACCGCCCCGGCCGCTTATATGGCGAAGGTCTTTGACCAGTGTCAGCAAGGCGCAGCGCACTATGGTGCGATCATCAGCCTGGATGACCTTAAGGCCAACCTGGCGGCCAACTGCCTCCCGGATGACCTCGCTGCCTATCAGCCTGAGCAGTTCGAAACCTTCCTCACCGAACGCCGCCGGCTGATGGCGCAGAAGATCAAGCAGTATTACTGGGGATTGTGATCGCAGTTGGGTAGGGCGAGTACGTCCTGAGTGGATGTCGGCTGTGCAAGAGGAAGGTTTCTGCGCGCAGGATTGGGGGAAGTCATGGGTGTAGTAGTCAGGTGCAACCAAAAAAGTAAGAAAATTTTCATATTGGTAAATAAGTTTATTGGTTTTCGGGTGGCGATCAAGTTATCTCAAACTTAACTTATTGATTAATATGAATTTATGCAGTTGGCATGCGTTTCGCTAGTTCCTAATCGTACTGAATTATCACCAAGGGTGAAGATGGCCTTCCGTCGTGCCCACTTATGACAAGAACTTTTATGAATAGGAGGCTAGGTCATGGGTTTTGCCAAATACCAGGAAGACATCGTGAGTCGATATGTCGGTGATCTCGCGATGCGCTCCACCAAGGCGCCGGCTTCACCACCCAAGAAACCAAGCCTGAGTAAGAATAATCAGCCTGATCAAAGGACAAACAAGATGAGTAGTCTCAAAAAATTCGCTGCCGCGACGCCCCGTCCTCTCCCTGTGATTGTTCTGGCTGATACAAGCGGAAGCATGGGGGAGAACAGCAAAATCGAGGCGCTAAATGCGGCCATGAAGGAGATGGTCTCAACTTTCGCTCAGGAGAGTCGTCTGCGCGCCGAAATCCAAGTGGGCTTGATCACCTTCGGTGGAAAGGCGCAGATGCATCTACCGTTGGTTGCAGCGCATGGCGTAACTGGAGTCTCGGAATTTCAGGCTGCCGGTGCTACGCCGATGGGTGCGGCATTTGATCTCGCTCGTCAGTTGCTGGAGGACAAGGATCGCATCCCCTCCCGAGCCTATCGCCCCGTTTTGATTTTGTTGTCTGATGGACAACCGACCGACGACTGGGAGGGTCCTTTCAAGGCTCTTCGCGACTCCGAACGGGCACAAAAAGCGACCCGTCTTGCAATGGCGATTGGGCCGGATGCCGATGAAGCAATGCTGAAGGATTTTGCGAACGACGCAGAGGCTCCTATTTTCAAGGCCCACAACGCCCGGGACATCCACCGTTTCTTCCGTGCAGTGACCATGAGTGTGACCACTCGCACGGCAAGCCAAAATCCAGACGTCTCAACCGCATTCGTTGTCCCGCCCCCGGATGATGACGCGCTGGACCTCGACTTCCAATGAGGTTTATTGCCTGCGGCGCGAGCGTCATCGGCCCCCGACACCTGGATCTGGGCGAGCCAAATCAGGACGCGATGGTTCTGGCGGGTTGCCGTGGTGGCTGGATTGCGGCTGCAGCAGACGGTTTGGGATCGCGAGCACGTAGTGATTTGGGGGCACGTAGTGCCTGCCAAGTTACCCGGCGGATCTTGCGCGCCACATCGAGCAGTTTCGATCTGCCGACAACGCTGCCCTTGATTCATCAGCAATGGCTTAAAGGGATTGGTCCGACAACTCCTCGGGACGCCGCGACCACGTTGCTGTTCGGCCGCGTGACAGATCAAGGCGAGGTCCATGCAGCCCAATTGGGTGATGGTCTTCTGTTGGTGAAATGCGCGGGCGAGTTCCGTCGCGTCACGCCAGAGCGCACAGCCTATGGCAATCAGACTTGGGCACTTGAGTCCACACACCTGCAGGACAAATGGAGCTATACGAAAGGCCGATTCACCGAGCCGGGTGATGGCGTTGTCCTGATGACAGATGGCGTGGCCGATGACCTCGAACCTGCCCATCTTGCCGACTTCTTTGATGCGCTTTATCAAGACGTGAGCACTCGGAATCGGCGCAGAGGCAGGCGCTGGTTGCAGTCTGAACTGAATGACTGGGCCACACCCTTACACAGCGACGACAAAACACTCGTGGCCATTTTTAGGACGTCTGAATGAGCACAGCAACACCAGAAACGCCAAAGAAAAACAGGACCGTGCTGGACCAACATGGTCAGTCCTATGAGCTGACGGGGCGTATCGGGGAAGGCGGTCAAGGGATCGTTTGCACGACCAACTACCCCAACGTTCTCGTAAAAGTCGCGCGTGCAACCACAGAAGAAAAGCGAGTCAGTTGGACGAGCAAGATTCGCGCACTTATGCGTCAGCCACTTGAGGGCCTTCCAATCGCTCATCCACAAGCTCTCATTACGCAGCCGCAGCCCGGTTACGTCATGGAACTGATGGATGGACTGGCCCCAATGACTGAACTGATGCAGGTGGCGACGGACGCCTTGATGTCAGATGAAGGCCTATCCGGTTATGTGAAGACAGGCGGTCTGTTGCGCCGGTTGAAGATGCTCGCGCGACTGGCTCGGGTGCTGGCAGATCTGCATGGTCGAGGACTCGCCTATGGCGATCTTTCTCCTGCAAATGTCTTCGTATCGCAGTCACTAGAGTACGCCGAAGTCTGGTTAATCGACGCCGACAACGTTGCGAGTCAGTCGCGTGACGGTCAGCAAGGTGTATTCACCCCTGATTACGGGGCTCCAGAGATTCTGAGGGGAGAGTCCGGCATCAATACACTGACCGACAGCTGGAGTTTTGCGGTCATGGCGTATCGCATCCTCACGCTGGTTCACCCCCTCAAGGGGGACGTTGTGCTTGAAGGTGAGCCCGAGCGTGAAGAGGCGGCCCTCCGAGGCGAACTCCCTTGGGTAGATCACCCAGTTGATCGCAGCAACGCCTTGTCGATAGGTCTTCCCCGCGAAATCACGCTCAATGCGCCACTGCGTGCGCTGTTTGAACGATGCTTAAATGCCGGGCTGAACAATCCGGGTGAGCGGCCAAGTCTGAATGAGTGGGCAGATGCCTTCGAGGCTGCCACAGGCCATTGCGATCAATGCGAGTCTTGCGGCAGCACGTTTTTCTACACCTCGAAGCACATCTGTCCATTTTGCGATCACGCCCAGGACACGAATCGCACGATCCTCTTGCAGGAATATCGCTATATGCCTCCGGATCTGCTCCGGGAGGGCTTGCCGGAAGATGTTCCAGAGTCGTTGATTCGAAAAGAGTGCTGGACTCGCACAGGCAAGGCGATGGTTTTGAGTATGAGCCCTACCGAGTTAAAGACTTTGCCTTTGGGGACGTCCCTGTACGCGGATGCCCGTCCGCTATGCACTGTCGAACTTGCTAAGGATGGGTTGTGGATAGAGCCATCAACCGGTACGCAAGTTTCCTTGCAGAGAGCATCTGATGACAAAGTCGTCCCGGTTGTACGTCGGCAGCGGCTCAAGTCAGACAGTCGTTCAGGAGTGTCTTTTTGGCTCCACCTAGGCGCAGTAGAAGAAGAGCACGTCGTTTGGCGTTTCAACTGGTGAGGCAACGATGAAACTCTGCGACTTTCCTCTTCTGTCGGGAGAACTTGCCCAGTTCACATGTGACGACCTGGGAGCCGATTGGCAAATCGGTGAGGCCGTGTCAGTACAGGCACACGGTAATGACTATCTTCTCCGACAGGGCAACTCCGTTTGCGTCGGCAAAGCAGAAGGACGCCAAAATAGAACTGCGCTTCAGGTCCAACGAGGCCTGACGTTGTGGGTGTTAAGACATCGGCATGGCGAGGTCCTCCACCTTCAATCGTTGGATTTGGTTGAGCATATCCAGCTGGATATGGCGATTTCTGTTGATGAGGCCATTGCGGAGCAATTGGCCAGCAGGGGTGAGATTTCTGCTCCAGACGTACCCACTGCAGTTGGTTGGTTGAATGAGCAATTCATCTCAGCTGAAAAAGCACCGACCGCAGAAATGGATCGTGTTTTTCTTGGCCGCTTCGACAACGCTTCCGATGAGAGTTTCGTTCTGTTTGGTGCAGGCTGGCGCGGCAACGTCAAACGAGATGCTGGCGTGCTGAAACTGATGAGCGTCACTCGTCTCAAGGGGGCTACAGCACGTGTAGCGATGGCCGTTGGCAAGATCTCTTTCCAAGATGCCAGTGTCGCCGTGCGTCTCCAGAGTACAGAGCAACGCGCACTTTTGGATGCTGCGCTGCGCGACAACGGCAGCTACCTACGTTTATGGCAAGAGTATGGTGCGCTCGAATGGGAGCAGGCTCGAGATTGTGCGAGGGAACTGGGTTCTCTTCGCTTCAAGAGTGCGGAGCTGGTCGAAGGTGAACTGTGGGCCTGGTTTCTAAAAGTTGATGCGGATCACCTAAGGGATTTCCGGAAACGATGGAAAGCTTTGGGGCTGGCGAACACGACGCAAGTGGAGCTTGGGGATCGGGAGCTTGATCTTGATTCCGAGGTTGATGACGTGCCGGGCAGAGCTGACCGAGCACGCCGTCGCCCGGTTCGTGGTGTATTGCGGTTCGAGCGGGATGGCGTGGTCTTGGTTCCGAGCCAGGACCGACGCTCAGAACGCCCCCCAACCAAGGGGTTCATCTACTACTCACTATCGGGTGATGAAGCCGTACAGACCCGTCGTGCACGCGCAAGGCAATCTATCAATGAAGGACGGCGACTGCCGCAACTGAGCTACTTGCTGGAAGGGGTGGCTCCGCCAAGCGCCCGGCGACGTCAGCTCGACGGCTTATCCAGCTACGCCAAATCTTGCTTCAAGGGTGTTCCGACCAAGCGGCAGATTGAGGCGCTGGAGAAGGCGATCAATACACCTGATATCGCACTTATCGTTGGCCCACCAGGAACAGGTAAGACTCAGGTCATTGCAGCTTTGCAGCGGCGCCTTGCCGAAACACTCGGGGAAAACTCGCTGCAGCACCAAGTGCTGATTAGCAGTTACCAGCACGATGCGGTCGATAACGCCCTGAATCGTGCAGAAGTCTTTGGCTTGCCTGCCGTTCGAATTGGCGGTCGAGGGCGCCGTGACGAAGGCGGTGTCGACCCCATTGGTGTTTGGTGTGAACGCAAACGGAAAGAAATCTCTGTGCGACTCGACGCGATTCGGCTGAATGAACCGCTGACTCAACCATTGGAAGAGCTAGATCGACGTATCACAGCATTGAGACTCGCCAGCATGTCGGCACAGGAACGCCAAACACAGTTCGAGCAAATTGATGTCCTTTTGCGTCAGCTGTTCGATCTAGACGTTCGTCTCCCGGCCCAAATTAAGGACCGATGGGATGAGTTTCTTGCCCAGCAGAAGAGAGTCGAAACCCAGCGTCAGGCCAATGAGCCTGCTGGGCTTGTGCGCTTGCTGAGGGCTCTGCGCACCAGTTCTATCGGGTTCGCCGACGACGGGCCGGACAGAGCTCACCAGCTTGAGCGCACGCTGCGGCGCAGCAACGTCAAACTTCAAGATTCGGAATGGGGCTTGCTCCAGCGACTTTCAACGGTTGCCGATGCCACTGAAGCAGATCTTGCTGAATTGGCTGCGTTTAGGCGGTCCATGCTGGATCGGTTGAGCCCCGATTACAGGCCCCCACAGCTAAAGCAAGCGTTGAGCGGCGAAGCACTTGGTCTCTTGGCCGACATCGAGCACGCAATCGACGCGCCTTTGCGTCAATCTCGCCGTGGCATCTCTGCGGTAGTGGCCTCGTACCACGCGGCACTTTCCCAAGCCCCCAATGAGGCAGCGAGAGCGGTCCGCGAGTACGCCAGCATTGTCGGTGCGACCTGCCAGCAGTCAGCTGGTAAGGCGATGAGTAGTTTGAAAGAGTTGAGCGACCTAGATGCATCAGAAGGAATTGAGTTCGACACGGTTGTCATCGACGAAGCCGCCAGGGCAAACCCTCTAGACCTTTTCGTTCCTATGGCGATGGCGCGGCGTCGCATCATCCTGGTCGGCGACCATCGACAACTACCTCACCTTGTTCAACGAGAGTTGGAAGACGAACTCATTTCGAGACAAAGCCTGACTGAGGCTCAAGCGAAGGCGTATGAGCAGAGTCTTTTTGAGCGGCTGGTGAAGCAGCTTAGGGAGCAAGAGAAAGTCGACAACATCAAGCGCGTCGTGATGCTCGATACGCAGTACAGAATGCATCCGACACTGGGTGACTTCATCAGCAAACAGTTCTATGAATCTGAGGGATTGGACGTCTTGCACTCGGGGCGACCTGCGGAGGATTTCGCTCACACGATTCCTGGCTACCAAGGCAAATGTGCGGCTTGGTTGGATGTGCCTCTGCAGGACGGGAAAGAAAGATTCCTAAAACCCGGTTATGAAAGACGGGCGGAGGCAATTTCTATTGCAAAAGAGGTTAAGCGGATTGCAGATTCTTGTGGGCCGTCGCTGAGCATTGGGGTCATCAGTTTCTACCGCGCCCAGTGCGACCTGATACTTGATGCACTGGCTGACGAGGGCTTGGCAGAGGAAGAGGATGGGGAACTCCGAATCGCACGCTCCTATCGGCAGACTGAATCAGGTGATGAGCGACTGCGCGTCGGCACGGTTGACGCGTTTCAAGGCAAAGAGTTTGACGTCGTCTTCCTGTCCGTAGTGCGAGCTAACGACGTGGTGATTCCGGATCAGAAGGAAGGGGAAGAGCGCGAACGATTGCTAAACAGCAAGTATGGCCACCTGCGGTTGGCAAATCGCATGAACGTGGCGATGAGTCGCCAGAGGAAGCTCCTCGTCGCCGTCGGTGCCAAACACATGGCCGAAGGTCCCGAGTCCGAGGAAGGGGTCCCGGCTCTGGCTGCATTCCTCAAGCTTTGCAGAGAGGAGATGGCGCATGGCCGCTAACCGCTATCTTCGCTTCGATGTCCGTCGCCCCCCGGGTGGGCGGCCGCTTCTGTGGCCTGTCCGCGTTTGGAAGGTCCTTTATCCAACAAATCGTGTCCTCAAGTTGAACCTGTTCCAGCAGGCGGTCCTTGGACTGGCAAGGGCCAGATGCCAGGAAAGTTCGGAAATGGCTGAGTTGCTGGGGCTGGACCGAGAGCTGGTGGCATTCATCATTGCAACCCAGCTAATCCCGAACGGCTGGATGAACACCTCGGGATCAGTCACCTCTCAAGGTGAACGTGTCCTCGAAGAGGCTCAGGATGCCAGCGAGGAAGTCCGCATGGGGTACGCATATCAGGACGCGATTTCGGGGAACTGGCTGCCGCGATTCACTGAAGAACTTCCAGAGATCGAAGCGAAGCGAGTCGATGAACGTGGTTACCCAGTGTTCCTGCGAGACCTCGATTCCGGAAAGGAGGATCGCCCCTTCCGCCTCAATCACTTCCGAGAGGG
This sequence comes from Pseudomonas sp. 22490, assembly GCF_052044465.1. NCBI lineage: Bacteria > Pseudomonadati > Pseudomonadota > Gammaproteobacteria > Pseudomonadales > Pseudomonadaceae > Pseudomonas > Pseudomonas sp. 22490. Next base: position 184,501 of record NZ_JBQENS010000009.1, read on the forward strand.
CGTACTGGATACAGCGGCCCTCTTTGATGCGTTTCAGCGCTATCGGACGGATCACGACCACGCCAAACAGCGTGATGACGAGCTTTCGGCACGTGTCCGCATTGACAGCCTGAGCTTCGTCGAAGATTCGGCGCAGCCGATGTGGTTATGGACATGGATTTTTCCCGACGAGGCTGGGCCACAACCCTGGTTGGTTGCAGATCCATTCGGGTTGCAGCAGGCTGCGTCGTGGTTGCGCAAACCCCTGCAGGAAGTCTTGCCGCGAAACGATGGACTTGCAAGATACATCGCTGACGCGGTAGGCGAGACGAGATCGAACGATTTGTCGGCAGAGGAGTGGCTCCGATCCCTGGAGAATCAGATCGACTTGACACTGCTTGCTGACTACAACTGGTCGCGGAAGGTGCCGATTGTTGAGGGATACCTCGCCAGCGTTCTGAGACGACGAGCCGTACTTGCCAGTCAGGAGAGATCTTGGCAGGAAGATGTGACGAGCCTTCTCATTGAGACTCACAACCTGGCAGAAAGCGTGCTGCAGTGGCTGTTGAAAGCATATCCAACTGAAATTTCTCGATTGCCACACTGGAAAGTCCAGCGGGACTGGAAAGATGGTGAGGCAAGCTCTTACCTAAAATATCTTAAGCTTCCTTGTCTTACCGATGAAGTCATTAACGAGCTTTCGAATCAAAAATTGGATCAAGTGCGCACAGCTATAAAGCGCGGTAACTCTTCACTGAAGGCGTTGTTGTTTGCGGGGCTTCTAGGGACAGTAGATCAATCATCACACCCCTTCCTCAGGTTGTCCGCCGATGAACTTCAACTAACTCGCCTGCTTGATATGACCCGTGACCGAAACAAAAGAGCCGGGCATTCAGGTAGCGAGAGAATCGATAGAGAGGAAGCTATGAAGCACGCTGACTTTGTCATCGAATGGATTCAAATTTTTAAGGGCTGGTATTGAAATGGCAAAACGCAATAAGGGAAACAAAGCCCCAGTCGTGCAAAACGCAAATACTGCACAAAGTTCGGTCGAGTTGGAATGGCAGAAAGCAACTACTGGAATTGACTACCTTTCATCGTCAATGCAAGGCGATACTTCCATTATATCACTCCCTGAAGTGGAGAAAGATCAGATTAGAGAGTTGAATAAGGTCGAGTCCGAGAAAAGAATCGAGTTCGAGGGGTTGCTTGCGGATATCTCTGATGTCGCAAAGAGAGTTCGTGATCTACATGAAGGCGCGCAGAAGCGCACAGAGGATCTGGTTCGCAAGGAGGAGGCATTCTCTCGCCGAAGTGATGAGAACAAGAAGCGAACCGAAGAGATCCACAAACTCGACGAAGAGTTGAAGCAAAGGCAAGTTGAAATCAAAAAGTCCGAATCAAGTTTGGCCGACAAGGAGCGCGAACTTGAAAGGCGAGAACTGGATGCGCGTTCCGGTTTTGCCGCCCAAAACGTGGCCTCACTCAGTGATCTCAAGAAAGAAATCGTGGAGCTCGAGTCTAGGAAGACAGAGATTCAACTCGGCATCCTGCAAGCCGAGCAGAAAGCACGTGACGATGAGTTCGCGCGCGCATCTGAATTGATGGCGCGTGAAGCGGAGACTGCAAACAAGGAGAGAGGTCTACAGCAAAAACAGCGGCAACTGGATGCTGAGTGGAAAGAGCTAGAGCGTGAGCGGGCACAGATCCGCGAAGATGCACTTCGCGAGGCCAGTCAGGAAATTGCCAGATTGACCGATGCCCGACTACGCGCAGAGGTACGCCTTGAAAAGGTCTACCGCGATTGGACATCGACTGAACAGAAACTAGAGCAATACCGGGAGTTCTCAGAAGCTTTGGCGGGGAGGTCTGCCCGCGAGATACTCGACGAGTTGGCTGCCCAAAAACGTCGTGTCACTCAATTGGAAAATCAAATTGCAAACAGCCAGGATGATCAGTTGCAATTTGAGAACCAGGCGCTGCGAAAGCTCCGTGATGAGCAAAAGGCTCAACTCGACGAGGTTCATTTAGATTTGGCTGATGCAAAAGCTCAGCTTCATCGCCTCCGCCTCGGCGTGAGTGACAAAGAGAATCTGGAAAAAGAAAAGCGCGCTCTGGAAAAGAACAATCAGATCTTGAGTGCAAGACTCAATGACTTGGGCAAAACGGTAGATGACCTAACCCAGTCACAGCAATCTGAGAAGCCGTTCCCTCAAATGGCATGGATGGATTCCGCATCCACTGCCGATTGGATCAAGGATCGCAAGGCCAAGGAGTTGAGCCTGCCGGAGCAAGACGTTCCTGATCTGAAAAAATTCTCGGTTGAATTGCGGCACCGGATCGCTCAAGCGGAGGAAGGTACAGAACTTCATTTTGATCTCGAAGTTATTCAGTTACTGATTGCCGGATTGGCCATGAGCCCGCTTCACATCTTTCAGGGAATTAGCGGTACGGGCAAAACGAGCCTGGCAAAGGCGTTCGCCAAGGCCGTGGGAGGGCATTGCACTGACATTGCTGTCCAAGCTGGCTGGCGAGATCGTGACGATCTACTGGGGCACTACAACGCTTTCGAAAAGCGCTTCTATGAGCGCGACTGCCTGCAAGGCCTCTACCGTGCGCAAACCGCAGCTTACAAGAACCGGTGCAACATTATCTTGCTGGACGAGATGAACCTGTCGCGCCCGGAGCAGTATTTTGCTGAATTCCTCTCAGCGCTCGAAAAGAATGACCCAAATGATCGATTGATCAGTTTGTCGGAGAGCCAGTTGCCGAACGCGCCAGCGATGTTGGTCGAGGGGCGAAAGATTCGGATTCCTCACAACGTCTGGTTTGTAGGCACTGCTAACCACGATGAAACCACGAACGAGTTCGCTGATAAAACCTACGACCGTGCTCATGTCATGACGCTTCCCCGCCACGAAGCGAAGTTCAAGTCGGAGACAAAGCCGAAGGCCAGCTTTAGCTATGAATCATTGATGGAGCGTTTCGGTGCTGCTGTGGAACAAAACGCTGATGAGGTTTCAGAGTTGTTGGAGGAGTTGACCACGGGTCCACTCACGAGCATCTTGCAGGATCGCTTTGACCAGAGTTGGGGCAATCGACTCGAACGTCAGGCCATGCGATTTGTCCCTGTTTACATGGCTGCCGGCGGTCGCAAAGAAGATGCTCTGGACCATTTGCTTGCCAGCAGAATACTCAGGCGCGGTAAGGTCACAGAAAGATTCGATAAGACCATCGATGATTTGACCGCCGTCGAACATGCGCTTACGACTGTTTGGAAAGGATGGCAATCTGAGCCTCGCCGTTCTATGGACTTGCTGGCTCAAGACCGTCGCCGTAAGGAACGTGTGGCATGATATTTCTGGATCGCCTTACGGGTAACAAATTCAGCCGCCTACCCGAAGCGCTTCTACCGGGGCGGTACTGCTTGCTTGAGCCACTCGTGGTCAATGGACACAGCTGCTTGCAGCCCGGTGATCTGCTCGTGGATGATGGCTCGGGCATCCTCCGGGTCCAAGACACTGAATCCCGGATGCTCGCTATCGATCAGTCTGACGACGATCAGGCGGTCTCCGATCTGTCTGCAGAGGCGATTATTTCCATCGCCGGCAAAATCGCTCACGCACATGGTGCAAATGTCTCGCCCTTGCTGCCCTCTGAGATGGCCGACCAATGCGCGCTCGAAGAACTCGAGCGCGACTTGGCGGTGGTACTCAAAAATGGTCATCTGCATTCAATATCTGACCGCCCCCGCAGAGACCTTCGATATGACGATTTGGTTGCGCCAGTGGCGCGAGCTCGACGGCTCGCGACTTCAGCATTAAGTCACCTCGCATCACACTCGGATTGCTGGCAGCAGCGAACGCTCAGCGGTGTGCAACCGCGCAAGGTTCTTGCACGTTTCAGCGAGGACGACTATGCCATCTATGAGAACAGGCTCTACAAGCGGTTATTGGATCGCCTAGATCGACACCTTGCCAGGAGATTGGCTCGCATCCGCGGAGTCAATTCACGACTGGAGCGAGCTTTGGAGTTCCAAGACTCTGAGCAGACGCATTTTCGACTTCGCCAGGATATTTGTCGCCTTTGGGGCGAGTCATATCTTGATGACAGGACTGGGATGCAGTTGGAGGCAGGAAAGCGTGCCCTCAGCGATTTGGAGTCCCATTTGCGCGCAATCAGAGGTTTGAAGCAAAGGGGGCTTTATTCGCTCGTGCCTCCTGCATCTGTGGTTCCTGCCCAAGTTCACCGGACAAACATTCTCAACCACGATCCGCACTATCGCCATCTGCCCCCGCTTTGGGAGAAGTTGAAAGATGATCGAGAAGGCCGGCTCTTACCCCCGGAAGAACGCTTGGCGCGGCAAATGCAATTTCAACTGGCGTATGTCAGTTACGTTGGTCTTGTGATCAGGCGTGCGCTTGAACGGTATGGCCTGCGAAGGATTGATGGAAATTACGTCTTCAGTTGGGCAGGGCGGAGTTTCGTACTCCGGCATGATGTACATGATTGGGTCGTAACTCAGTCAGAGGGATCTGCCTTGAGGATCGTACCGATTGCCTGGTTCGGCGCGTCAATAAAAATCAGTGAGAGTCTGGAGCCTGATCGCATCGTGTGTTGGCCAGGCGTGTCAACCAGTGTCGCATCGCCGCAGAGTCTTCCTGTCTCACCGCTGGACCTTTATGTCGTGGAGAAGATGGGGAAGTTGTTCGATGAGTGGATGTTGCGGCAGTTGCTCCAAGGTCATGGCCGAAAGCTGGGGGCGTTGCCCACTCCGGCCAAAAAGCTAACCCAGGCTTGGCCGGAACAGTTTGAATCTATTTCGTCTACTCACGTCAGGCTCCTCGCGCCAGTCGATGCTCAGAAAGCAGCCGAACTGAAGGCTTCACTCAAAGGTTCAGCTAACTCGCAAGTAGTTGATGCCGTCGGGGATGCCATTGAACAGATCTCAGCATTCGCCCAACTTTGTGGGCATCCGGCTCGATTCGAGCGCGGGCAGCAGCAGGACTTCTACTGTAAATGCGAAACATGTCAGGCAACTTGGTCGCTCAAGACCACAGGGAAACGGCGACACTTCGCTATGCGACCGAAGGGAGCATCCGCTATTCCAGAAGAGGACGGGTTTCTTTGGTCTGGGAGGGATTGGATTGGATTCGATTTGAGTTCAGAAAAGTGACAGTAGCCAAGTCGCCGAATCCGCACAGGCTGGTAGTACTGCTCCAGACTCGGCTACCCAGCGTGAGCATCTTCAGCGCTTTAGGCAGCGCTGCAACTTTGACCGCCATCAGCTAGTACTCAAAACCCTCGCTCGCAAAATAGGGGGGCCAGACTTTGAGGCACGGTTTAGGCACAGAATTGGCACAGCCCGAAAATGAGTCGGAGAGGCGCGCTGCGGGCAGTGCTCACCACTGGCTGGGTATCAGCACGGAGATTAATTTTAAGAAATTAGCCAATTCAGGCTTTGGATCGGCAGAGCCTTAGAGAAAAGGCTTTTAAATCATCCAGATATGGCGCACCAGGCGGGATTCGAACCCACGACCCCCGCCTTCGGAGGGCGGTACTCTATCCAGCTGAGCTACTGGTGCGTATGTGTTGCAGCGGTCTATTTGACCATTAGCTGACACCCGTCTCAAGTCGACGAGTATTGCCTTCGGAGGGCAGTACTCTATCCAGCTGAGCTACGGATGCAGCGCCGCGGCTCGCGCGGCAGGCCGCAATCATACGCATCTCGTCGGCGGGAGTCCATTCCATGTGCGTACGTTCGTGATTTCGAACGAAAATGACCGTCCGTCGAGGATGTGCTCAGAAAAGCAGCAGAATTTTCCGACTTTCGTTGATTTTATCGAACGGGGTATTGCCCTTTGTCAGTGGTGGCCCTAGGATTCGTTTGAGATTTCAAACGCCCCCAAAGCCACAACAACAGGAGACCGGGGAATTGGCATCAGTTCAGCCGGCCGCGTGCCCCTGGAATGACCTCTTTCTGACCTGCCCGTCGCTCGTCCGGCCTTTCGCGCTGCCGGGCCGCCGTGGTGCCGGCGTGGCGTTTCGTCCGCAATCCCTTTCCCGCACGAGTCTTTCGTATCCTCCCCGACGCCTGTCGGCGGTCGCGTTCGTCCGCGTCCGCCCGTTGCGCACGGTGGCCGGCCGGTAACGGCGACGCCGCTGGCACAGGGCGCAGGAAATGGAACACCGGGGCGCTGGCCCTTTCGAATAACCAGCAGGCAACACTTTCCGGTTACAACCGAACCAGACAACCAGGCACGCGGGGTAGTCGAGGTAGACCCGCTGCTCACGGCATTCCTCGAAGGAGACAGGTCATGCAACTCAAAGATGCCAAGCTGTTCCGTCAACAAGCCTACGTCGATGGCGCCTGGGTGGATGCCGACAACGGCCAGACCATCAAGGTGAACAACCCGGCCACCGGCGAGATCATCGGCAGCGTGCCGAAGATGGGCGCCGCCGAGACCCGCCGCGCCATCGAGGCTGCCGACAAGGCCCTGCCGGCCTGGCGCGCGCTGACCGCCAAGGAGCGCGCCAACAAGCTGCGCCGCTGGTTCGACCTGATGATCGAGAACCAGGACGACCTGGCCCGCCTGATGACCATCGAGCAGGGCAAGCCGCTGGCCGAGGCCAAGGGCGAGATCGCCTACGCCGCCTCCTTCCTCGAATGGTTCGGCGAAGAAGCCAAGCGCATCTACGGCGACACCATTCCCGGCCACCAGCCGGACAAGCGCATCATCGTGATCAAGCAGCCGATCGGTGTGACCGCGGCCATCACGCCGTGGAACTTCCCCTCGGCGATGATCACCCGCAAGGCCGGCCCGGCCCTGGCCGCCGGCTGCACCATGGTGCTCAAGCCTGCTTCGCAGACCCCGTATTCCGCCCTGGCCCTGGCCGAACTGGCAGAGCGCGCCGGCATTCCGAAGGGCGTGTTCAGCGTGGTCACCGGTAGCGCCGGCGAAGTCGGCGGCGAGCTGACCAGCAACCCGATCGTGCGCAAGCTGACCTTCACCGGTTCCACCGAAATCGGCCGCCAACTGATGGCCGAGTGCGCCCAGGACATCAAGAAGGTGTCCCTGGAGCTGGGCGGCAACGCGCCGTTCATCGTGTTCGACGACGCCGACCTGGACGCCGCCGTCGAGGGCGCGCTGATTTCCAAGTACCGCAACAACGGCCAGACCTGCGTCTGCGCCAACCGCCTGTACGTGCAGGACGGCGTGTACGACGCCTTCGTCGACAAGCTGAAGGCCGCCGTGGCCAAGCTGAACATCGGCAACGGCCTGGAAGCCGGCGTGACCACCGGTCCGCTGATCGACGCCAAGGCCGTGGCCAAGGTCGAGGAACACATCGCCGACGCGGTCTCCAAGGGCGCCAAGGTGGTTTCCGGCGGCAAGCCGCACGCCCTCGGCGGCACCTTCTTCGAGCCGACCATCCTGGTCGACGTGCCGAAGAACGCCCTGGTGTCCAAGGACGAGACCTTCGGCCCGCTGGCGCCGGTGTTCCGCTTCAAGGACGAGGCCGAGGTCATCGCCATGTCCAACGACACCGAGTTCGGCCTGGCGTCCTACTTCTACGCCCGCGACCTGGCCCGCGTGTTCCGCGTCGCCGAGCAACTGGAGTACGGCATGGTCGGCATCAACACCGGCCTGATCTCCAACGAAGTGGCGCCGTTCGGCGGCATCAAGGCCTCGGGCCTGGGCCGCGAAGGTTCCAAGTACGGGATCGAGGACTACCTCGAGATCAAGTACCTCTGCCTGGGCGGTATCTGAGCCCGGCGAGGAACGCATCCGGAGGGGCCGGACGGCAGGCAAGAGCTGCGCCGTCCGGTGTCGACGTTGCCGGTGGTGGCACCGGACGAACCGGGAGACGCGGTCGCCGATCGCGAAGCGGCTCCGAGCCCTGGCGGGCCTGCAAGTCCCGAGGCAGTCGATCATCGCATGCTGCCTTGGGGAGCTTCCTTCCCGCCTTCATCCTTTGACCCGGCCGACCCGATGAGCGGCCACTGAGGAAGCCATGAGCAAGACCAACGAATCCCTGCTGAAGCGTCGCCAGGCCGCGGTACCCCGCGGCGTGGGCCAGATCCACCCGGTCGTCGCCGAGCGCGCCGAGAACTCCACCGTCTGGGACGTGGAAGGCCGCGAGTACATCGACTTCGCCGGCGGCATCGCCGTGCTGAACACCGGCCACCTGCATCCGAAGGTGATCGCCGCGGTCCAGGAGCAACTGGGCAAGCTGTCCCACACCTGCTTCCAGGTGCTGGCCTACGAACCCTACATCGAGCTGGCCGAGGAAATCGCCAAGCGCGTGCCGGGCGACTTCCCGAAGAAGACCCTGCTGGTCACCTCCGGCTCCGAAGCCGTGGAGAACGCCGTCAAGATCGCCCGCGCCGCCACCGGCCGCGCTGGCGTGATCGCCTTCACCGGCGCGTACCACGGCCGCACCATGATGACCCTGGGCCTGACCGGCAAGGTGGTCCCGTACTCCGCCGGCATGGGCCTGATGCCGGGCGGCATCTTCCGCGCCCTGGCGCCCTGCGAGCTGCACGGCGTGAGCGAGGACGACTCCATCGCCAGCATCGAGCGCATCTTCAAGAACGATGCCCAGCCCCAGGACATCGCCGCGATCATCATCGAGCCGGTGCAGGGCGAGGGTGGCTTCTACGTCAACTCCAAGTCCTTCATGCAGCGCCTGCGCGCCCTGTGCGACCAGCACGGCATCCTGCTGATCGCCGACGAAGTGCAGACCGGCGCCGGCCGTACCGGCACCTTCTTCGCTACCGAGCAACTGGGCATCGTTCCTGACCTGACCACCTTCGCCAAGTCGGTCGGCGGCGGCTTCCCGATCTCCGGCGTGGCCGGCAAGGCCGAGATCATGGACGCCATCGCGCCCGGCGGCCTGGGCGGCACCTATGCCGGCAGCCCGATCGCCTGCGCCGCGGCACTGGCCGTGCTGAAGGTGTTCGAGGAAGAGAAGCTGCTGGAACGTTCGCAAGCCGTCGGCGAGCGCCTCAAGGCCGGCCTGCGCGAGATCCAGGCCAAGCACAAGGTGATCGGCGACGTTCGTGGCCTGGGTTCGATGGTGGCCATCGAGCTGTTCGAGGGCGGCGATACCCACAAGCCGGCCGCCGAGCTGGTCAGCAAGATCGTCGTCCGTGCGCGCGAGAAGGGCCTGATCCTGCTCTCCTGCGGCACCTACTACAACGTCATCCGCTTCCTCATGCCCGTCACCATCCCCGACGCGCAACTGGAGAAGGGCCTGGCCATCCTGGCCGAGTGCTTCGACGAACTCGCTTAAGCTTCACCGGCAAAGCGATACCCCCGAGGCCCGCGCGTCCGCGCGGGTCTTTCTTTCAGAGGCTTCACGGAAACGGAAGCCTCTTTTTTCTGCCAGGGTTTTCCGCGAAACGCCCGACGAACGGTTTTCGCCTGTTACCCTTGGGCGCCTGGCGCATACGAATCCTCCCGCATTCCTCCGGTCGTTCCGTTCGTGGCGATTAGGACAGGTCCTAGAGGCGCACCGTGTTCGTCCGTCATACCCTTGTGTGCCCGCGGGCCGTGTCGTGCCCGCCTGTCATGCCTGGTGCGTCCCGCTCGGTTCGCCAGGTTCGAAGAGGAACGCCATGAGTGCCGCGAAAAAGGCCCCCGTCATCCTGATTGCCGACCCGGACCCCTGGAGTCGCGACTTGCTTGGCCAACTGGTCCTCGGCGTGCGTTGCGATGCCCGGCTGGTCCTCTGCGGCGATGGCGGAGAAGCGCTGGCGCATTGCCGGCGCCGGCGCTTCGCGTTGATCCTGGCCGAGCTGAACCTGCCGCAGGTGGATGGCTTCGAGCTGCTGCGCGAAGCGCGCCTGCGCCGCTCGGTCGCCGAGCAGCCGTTCATCCTGATCAGCGACCGCGCCGACCAGGCCAGCGTGCGCGCCGCCGTGGCACTGGCGCCGACCGCCTACCTGGTGAAGCCGTTCCAGGCCGAGAACCTGATGCAACGCCTGCGAGGGTTGTTGCTGAAGGGCGACGAAGTGGTCGCCTGTCCGCTGCCGGAGCGGGACGCGGGCGAGAACCTGGAGGCTTTCCTCGAACGTGCGCGCGACTCCGCGGAGGGGGCGCCGTTGCTGGCCGACGTGCGTGCCGCCAGCGATCGTTGCCTGAGCGCCGAGGAGCATCCGCTGCGCGTGCTGGAGGATGAGTTCGGTCGCGACCCGCAGATCACCGCTGGCCTGATCGCCGCCGCCAACAGCGCCGCCCGGCACGTCGGTCCGGCCTGCCAGACCCTGGGCCAGGCCCTGCGGCGGCTGGGACTCGGGCACAGCCTGAACCTGGTACTCGGTTTCAGCCTGCAGCGGGCCATCCAGCTCGGCGAGCCGCTACTGGCCGAGCGCGCCATGCACTTCTGGGATCTTTCGCAACGTTGCGCGGACATCGCCTGGGAACTGGCCGACGCCCTCGGCGCGGACGTCGAGCGCTGCTATACCGCAGGGCTGCTGCATCGCCTGGGCGACCTGGCGCTGCTGCGGACATTGCAGGATTGGTGCGATGGCGGCGGCGCGCTGGACGAGGCGCGCCTCGACGAGCTGCTGGGGCGTTTCGGCGCCAGCTTCGGCTCGGCCCTGCGGGCGCGTTGGCGGCTGCCGCTGGAGCTGCGCCGGCTGATCGCTGCGGCGTACCAGTTCGGTGGCGTGCTTTCCCGCGAAGAGCTGATCCTCAGCCTGGCGACCCAGGCCGCCAGCCTGCCCGAGGACGACGCGGAGCAACTGGCCGAGAGCAAGGCTGCCCGCATGCTCGGCCTGGACGGCGAACGACTGGCGAAACTGCTGCAGCCCTGAGCCGTCCTCGCTGGGCTTTTGCAAGGGGCGGCGCCTCCCGTAGGGCGGATAACGCGGCGCGTCATGCGCCGCTGGGCATGGGCGCGGTTGCAATCGAGCCTCTTGCCGGGGAGATCGGCTCCTACGCACGCCGCCGAGTTGCCGGCCGTGGATGGGCGGGAGCGAGCCTAGCGCCGCAGCTCGGCGCGCAACAGGTCCAACGCCGGGTCGATGTCGTCCCGTTCGATGCAGCCGAAGCCGAAGAGGAAGCCGGCCTGTGCCGGGGTTTCCGCGTAGAAGGGCGGCAGGGTGCCGACCTCCAGGCCTTGCTGGCGCAAATGACGGGCGATGCGCAGCACATCCAGCGGTTCGCGACAGCGCGCCGCGAGGTGGATCCCGGCCACCGCCGGCAGCGCTTCGAGCCAGGGGCTCAGGTCGCCGTGCAGGCGTTCCAGCAGGCGCCCGCGACGCTGGGCGTATTCGCGTTGCAAGCGGCGCGTATGGCGGGCGAAGTCGCCGCGCTGGATGAACAGCGCGAGGGCGCGTTGCTGCAAGGTCTCGCTGTGCCGGTCGACCAGCTTGCGCGCCGCCAGCACCGCTTCGCGCAGGCTTGCCGGCGGCAGCAGGTAGCCGAGGCGCAGCTCGGGGAAGAGGGTCTTGGAAAAGGTCCCGAGGTAGGCCACCTGGCCGTTCCGGTCGAGGCTGCGCAGCGACTCCAGCGAACGCCCGTCGAAGCGGTACTCGCTGTCGTAGTCGTCCTCGATGATCAGCGCCCGGTGGCGCTGCGCCCAGTCCAGCAACTGCAGGCGCCGCTCCAGGCTCATCGGCATGCCCAGCGGGAACTGGTGCGACGGGGTGACGTAGACCAGCTTGGCGTTGTCCGGCAGCAGGTCGACGCGCAGCCCCTCGGCGTCCACCGGCACTCCGCGCACCTCGGCGCCGGTGGCCAGCAGGCTGGCGCGGGCCGGCGGATAACCGGGTTCCTCGACCACCGCCAGGTCGCCGGGGTCGAGCATTACCCGGGCCAGCAGGTCGAGTCCCTGTTGGGCGCCCTGGGTGACCATCAGGGCGTTCCAGTCGCACTGCACGGCGCGGTTGATCGCCAGGTAGCGGGAGATCGCCAGGCGCAGCTCGGGGTCGCCTTCGGTTTCCTTGTAGAACGCCGGCGAGCGCTGTTGCAGGCGTAGCGCCTGGAGCACGCAGGTACGCCAGGTATCGAAGGGAAAGCGGCGCTTGTCGGTCGTGCCGCCGGCGAAGCTGTAGCGGAGCGGTGCTCGCTGGTCCATCAGACCGGACTGCGGTTCGATGCGTGCCCAGCGCGCGGCCGGCCGCAACGGACCGTCGGCGCGCTGCGGCGGCGCTTCCCCGGCGGGCCCGCGGGCGACGAAGGTGCCGCTGCCGACCCGGCCTTCGAGGAAGCCCTCGCTGGCGAGGCGCTCGTAGGCTTCGCTGACGGTCTTGCGCGACACTTCCAGGCGTTCGGCGAGGTAGCGCGTGGCTGGCAGGCGATCGCCGGTGGCCAGGCGACCATGGAGGATCGCGTCGCGCAGCTGGCGATAGAGCTGGCCGACCAGGTCGTGGCGGCCGTCGAGGATCAGTTGCAGTTCCATGGCGAAATTGGCTACCTGGTATTTCTGGTAATTGGCTCTTCGTGGAAGCCAAAGGCAGGCTTAGTGTTACCCCATGCCGCGCCGCTTTCCACTCTCGCGGCTGCCAATCAGCCAAGGAGATTCGCCATGACCACCCGCCTCGAATGGGCCAAAGCCTCCCCCGACGCCTATGCCGCCATGCTCGGCCTGGAAAAGGCCCTGGCCAAGGCCGGCCTGGAGCGCCCGTTGATCGAACTGGTCTACCTGCGCACTTCGCAGATCAACGGTTGCGCCTACTGCGTGAACATGCATGCCAACGACGCGCGCAAGGCCGGCGAGACCGAGCAGCGTCTGCAAGCGCTCTGCTTCTGGCAGGAAACCCCCTACTTCACCCCGCGCGAGCGCGCTGCCCTGGCCTGGACCGAGCAACTCGCCCGCCTCAGCCAGGGGGCGTTGCCGCACGGCCTGCTCGACGAACTGCGCGAGCACTTCGACGACAAGGAGATCGCCGAACTGACCCTGGCGGTCTCGGCCATCAACGCCTGGAACCGCTTCGGCGTCGGCATGGGCATGCAACCGGAATGAGGTGGACGGCGATGAAGGCCAATCGATCGATCGCCTGCCTGCTGCTCGCCGCGCTGCCGACGCTGGCCAGCGCCCATGTTGCGGAGAAGGTGGAAACCCTGCGCGACCAGGCCCTGGCCGAGTTTCCCGGCCATCGTGGGTTGATGCTGACGGTGTCGTTCAAGCCCGGCCAGGTCTCCGCGCCCCATGTGCATCCCGGCTCGGTGTTCGTCTACGTGCTCGAAGGCACCGTGCAGACGCAACTGGAAGGCGGCCCGGTGGAGACCTACACGGTGGGCCAGAGCTGGTACGAGCCGGCGAACGTGCCGCACCTGCTGGCACGCAATCCCGATCCGATGAAGCCGGCCAAGTTGCTGGTCTGGGAGTTGCTCAAGGAGGGCGACCCGATCCTCAAGCCACTGGAGCGCGGCGCCCACTGAGGCGTCGCTCGTTCGCCCGGAGGAGCGTCCGTCATGAGCGCCAGCCAGGTCATCCGTATTCGCGCGCGCAACGGTCAGTCGGAACGGCTTGGCCTGCGCCTGCAACAACTGGTCGAACCGGGGCTGGAGGCGCCGGGTTGCTTGGAGTACCAGGTGCGCAGGGACGCCCTCGAGCCGGATCTCTGGCTGGTGTGCAGCCAGTGGCGGGAAGCGCAGCAGATGTTCGACTACCTGGCCGGCGGCATCCAGCAGGTATTCGCCGAAGTGCTCTGGCGCTCCCTGGCGGCGAGCCTCGAAGTGCAGGATGACGCAGGCTAGAGCAAACCCAGCTCGGCGCAGACGATCAGCACCTGCTCGCGCAGCCAGAGGTTCGCCGGGTCCTGGTCGGCGGCGCGGCTCCATGACAGGTGCAGGGCGAACGGCGGCAGCCCGGGCGGTGCGAGGCAGGCGTGATGGCGGCCATCGTCGAGCAGTGCATGGATACGCCGTGGCAGCATCAGCACGAAGTCGCTGCCCGACAGCAGTTGCAGGGCGGCGACGTAGCTGTTGGCGCGCGCGGCGACCTCGCGGCTGCGGCCCTGGCGTCGCAGCCACGTGTCCACCAGGTTGGCGTTGCTGGCGTCGAGCGGGGTCGGGAAGACGAAGCGGCGCCTGCAGAACTCGTCCAGTTCCAGGCGCTCGTGGCGCGGCTGGGCACGATCCTGTACGCAGAGCAGCTCGTCGCTGAACAGGGCGAGCGCCTGTAGCTCCGGTGCCGGTCGGTGGTACTCGGGACCGAAGTCGAAGACCAGGTCGACCTGGCCGTCGAGCAATGCTTCGGTGGGCAGTTCGGGACCCAGGCGGCGGATGTCCAGGCCGATCCTCGGGCCGTTGGCGGCGAGCCGTCGCAGGAGTGCCGGAAGGATCAGCAGCTCGACGTATTCCGGCGCGCAGAGGGTAAAGGTCCGCGGCTCGCCACGCGGGTCGAAGCTGCCCTGGGCGGCGTGACAGGCGTTGATGCGGGCGAGCATTTCCTCCACGTGGGGCAGCATGGCGCGACTCTTATGGGTCGGCTGCATGCCGCCGCGGGTGGCGATGAACAGCTCGTCGTCGAAGGCCTGGCGCAGCTTCTTCAGGCAGTAGCTGACCGTCGACGGACTGAGGTTCAGGTGTTCGGCGACCTCGACGAGGTTCTGTCGTTGGTGGACCTGGAGGAAGACCAGCAGGTCCTGCATGTCGACCTTGCGCAGGCCGTTGGCGATCAGCATCGGGGCGTCCTGACGGCGTCGGGAGCGCCATCAGAACCCGTCCCTTTCCTCAGCGCAAGCTTTCGGCGCCGACACCTCGCGCCTGCCGCTCGGCGAACAGTGCCGCATAGCGCCGCGGGTCGAAGCGCAGGCCCAGTCCCAGCAGCAGCGCCGCCACCGTGGCCAGCCCGAGCCAGGCGCCGGTGAAGCTGCCGAGGCTGTCGCGCAGCAGCCCGGCGATCCATGGCGAGACCCCGGCGATCAGGTAGCCGGCGCCTTGTACCAGGGCAGCCAGTTGACCGGCGCGTTGCGGCGCGTCGAAGTGGTCGAGGCAGACGATCAAGCCCATGGGGAACAGCCCGCCGATGCCCAGTCCCAGACACAGCGCCCAGAGCAGCGGCAGGCTGGCCGGCGCCCAGGCGAGGCCGAGGAAGCCGGCCAGCATCAGCGCCGTTAGCCCGACCAGCACCGGGCGGCGATCCCGCGAGCGGCTGGCCAGGGCCGGCGCGAGCAACCCGGAGAGCACCTCCATGGCCGTCAGGAAACCGAGCAGCAGCCCGGATTCCTGGGCGCTCCAGCCCTGCTCCAGGTAATAGGGCGCGAGCCAGGCCAGCACGCAGGTGTAGCAGGCCGTGCCGAGGCCGAAGAACAGGACCAGCAGCCAGGTCCGCGGATAGCGCAGGAGGCTCCTGCCCGGCTGCGCGTCGGGCAGGCGCAGGCGGGTGCCGGGTTGCAGCCACCAGGCCAGCAGCGCGAGCGCGGCGAGCGCCGCCCAGGCACCGAGGCCGAGCCGCCAGCCGGCGTGCTCCGCCAGGGTCGGCGCGGCGCTGGCGGACAGCGCCGCGCCAGCCATGATGGCGGTGACGTAGAGCCCCATGCAGAGCGGCGTGCGCGCGCCGAAACGGGCCTTGATCAGGGCCGGCATCAGCGCCTGGATCAGGGCGATGCCGAGACCGGCGAGCATGGCGCTGCCGAGCAGGTCGGGCAGGCCTCGGCTGCCCAGGCGCAGGGCGCTGGCGGCGCCGATCAGCAGCAGGGCGAGGGCCACCGAACGCCACTCGCCGACGCGGCGGGCGATGCCCAGGCCGAAGAACATGCCGAGGCCGAGGGTCAGCACCGGCAGGGCGGTCAGCAGCGAGACGTCGCCGAAGCTGAGCGCGATCTCGCCGCGCATGGCGTTCAGCAGTGGGCCGACGGCGGCCATGGAGGGCCGCAGGTTGAGGCCGACCAGGACGATGGCGGCCATCAGCCAGAGGGTGCGGCCGGGTGGGTTGGCAGTGGGCATGGCGATCTCCTTTCGGGAGCACCATTGCGCCTGCGCCAGGGCGTGGCGGCAAATCAAAATCCGCAGGGCGGATTCGAAAAAATGCGCTGGCCAGGGAGTCGGGGCGGACGCTGGCGCAACGTTGCGAGTCGCGAGGTTATCCGCCCCGTGCGGCGCGTGGCCTCACTCCGCACTCAAGCGCATCAGGCTTTCGCTCAGGGCCCGCGCGTGGCGGTCGACGATGATCGGCGCCCAGGGCCTGCCGGAAGCGCTGACCAGCGCGCTGCTCTTGCTGTTCAGGTCGCGCAGGGCCTGGCTCAGGTACTCCCAGCGGTTTTCCAGTTTCTTCAGTCCCGCCGGGTTGGCGCTTTGCGCCACCAGCAGGGCGATGCGCCGGTCGATCAGCGGGACCAGCACGCTCTCGTCCTGGCCGAGATAGTCCCGGGGCTGCTCGCGGGCAGTCTCCAGCCCGCCCAGGTAGGCGCGCGCCAGGTATTGCAGGGACAGGTACTCGACCCGCACCGGCAACTGCCAGAGCGGCAGGGGCTGGCCTGGCGGGGGCGGTGGCACCTGGCGTTCCACCAGGTTGAGGAAGTCACGCAGGGCGCGGCTCAGTTGCTGCGGGTAGCGCCAGGGCAGGTCCTCTTCGCGGGGGCCGTAGGCCGCGCCTTCACGGATGCGCGCCACCAGCGTCTTTTCGTCTTGCCGCAGGAGCACCCCCTCGGGGGCGGCGGCGAGCGCGCGGTCGAGGCTGGCGAGGTCCTTCTCCAGTTGCGCCGCGTGCTGTTCCTGGAAACCCTCGCCGCGCAGCAACAACAGGCTGCCCACCGCGCGACAGGCCTGGACCTGCAGTTGTTGCAGGGCGCGTTGCTGGTCGTCGAGGGCGGCGCGCGCCGGCAGCACCAGCAGCAGGCAGTAAAGACAGAGGACAGCGGGAAGCGCGGGACGGAGCATGGGGAGATCCTGTTGTTGTCGTTATGGATATCCGCACCGAGGGCAGGTGCCCTGCACACGGTAGCCGGCCATGGCGCGCCTGCAAGCGTTCGAAAGTGTGATTCGCGCTCAGCCGTGGGTGGCCGCGCGCAGGCCGGCGAGGTCGAGAATCTCGATGCCGCCGTAGCTGAGCTGGAGGATGCCCTGGGCTTCGAGGTCCTTGAGGATCTGGTTGGTGGTCTGCCGCGACAGCGACAGCATCAATGCCAACTGCTCCTGCGGCAGGTGCAGGACCTGCCGGCTGCGGCTGTTGTCGTAGCCCTCGGCGAGCATCAGCAGGCGCCGCGCCAGGCGTTGTGCGGCCGGCAGCAGGGCCATCTCTTCCAGGGCGATGAATGCCAGGCGCAGCTTGTGGCTCATCAGCAGGGCCACGTCGCGCCAGTAGTGCGGCTCGCGGCGAAGCAGTTCGAGCAGCGCCGCCTGCGGCACCTGGAGTAGCTGGGTGTGGCCTTCGGCGTAGGCGTCGTGGGTGCGCGCCTGGCCGTCGAACAGGGCGATCTCGCCGAACCAGTGCGGCGCTTCCACCAGGATCAGCAGCGCCTCCTTGCCGTTCTCGCTGACCGCGCTGATACGGATCGCGCCCTCGACCACGCAGTACAGTCCGCAGGGCGCGTCGCCGCGGGCGAACAGGCGCTGGCCCGGCGGCAACTGGCGCGGTTGGGCGAGTGCCAGCAGGTGCGTCTGCAAGGCCTCCGGCAAACCCTGGAACCAGCGGCCGGCCTGGAGTTGCGAACGGTAGTCGGTACGCTCGTTCATGTTTGTCGTCTAGCTGACAGAGTGGAAAACCGGGGCGGCGCGATGATGCGAGAACCCTGGCGTGAGACCACAACAATGAAAACCCTAGTCGATCACCTTGCGCAATACGCCGCCTACCACCGCGACCGGCGCAACATCTTCAGCCATTTCATCGGCATTCCGATGATCGTCCTCTCCATCGCCGTGTTGCTGGCGCGGCCGGCGCTGGGGTTCGGCCTGTCTCCGGCGCTGCTGCTGGCGCTCGCCGCGGCGCTGTTCTACCTGCGCCTGGACCTGCGCTTCGGCGTGGCCATGACGGCGCTGCTGGCGCTGACGGTGTGGGGCGCTGCGCAATTGGCGGCGGGGACTACCGCGGCCTGGCTGGGCTGGGGCGTCGGCCTGTTCGTGGTCGGCTGGATCATCCAGTTCGTCGGTCATTACTACGAAGGGCGCAAGCCGGCCTTCGTCGACGATCTCAGCGGGTTGATCGTCGGTCCGCTCTTCGTGCTGGCGGAACTGGCCTTTCTGCTGGGGCTGCGCGGCGACGTGCAGCGCGAGGTCGAGGAGCGCGCCGGCCCGACCTGCATTCGCGAGCACAAGCGGGCGGCGTGAGGCGGTCTCCCGCGAGCGCGGGAGACCGGGGTGGGAGCGTTACTTGCGATCCGCAGCGATGCGCTGGCGGATGTGATCGGCGCGGGCCTGGGAGCCCGGGTGCGAATCGAACATGCTGCTGTCGCCGCCGCCCAGCTTGGCCAGCTTCTCGAAGGCGGTGACCAGGCCCTGGGTGTTCACTCCGCGCTTCTTCAGTAGCTCGTAGGAGAAATCGTCGGCGTCGGATTCCTGGGACTGGGAGAACTGCGCGTTGACCAGCGATTCGGTGAGTTCGCCCAGCTGGGAGCCGGACAGGGCGGCCAGCGCGCCGCTCTTCGAGGCGCCGGCGGCGCCGCGCACCGCGGCGGCCGCGTAGGCGGTCTGGGCGGCCTTGCGGGTGTGGCCGAGGGCGACGTGGCCCATCTCGTGGCCGAGTACGCCTTCGATCTCGTTGTCGCTCATCAGCTCCATCAGCCCGCTGTAGACGCGGATGCAGCCGTTGGCCATGGCCCAGGCGTTGACCTCCTCGGTGAGGTAGACCTTGTAGTTCACCGGCACGCCGTCGATCTGGTCGCCCAGGGCCTTGGCGATCTTGTCCAGGCGCTGGCCGTACTTGCTGTTGGCCGGGGCGATGCGGTTTTGCTGGTCGGACTCGGCGCAGGCCTGGTCGGCGACCTGGCGGACCTCGGCGTCGCTCAGGGTTGCAGCCTTCACCGCCATCATGCCGTGCTGCATGAGGTCCCCCTGGGGCAGGTTCTGGCAGCCGGCCAGGGTGGCGCAGGCGAGGGCCAGGGCGGAAAGGGAAAGACGGGTCTTCATCGTGTGCTCCTTGCGATAGGTGGCGTTCCGTGCCGGACGGGCGTGTTCCGCCCGGTGCCGCGCGCCCGGTGGGGGTCGCGCGGCGGCGGATGATAGCGACTTGTGCCGTTCGTCGGAAGTCCCGCGAAGGCCGCAGGCCCGCCCTGGCGGGTGCGCAATGCGTCCCTGGCGTCAGTGGAAACCGCGCCAGGCGAGGTCGGCGCCGAGCAGCAGGAGACCGACGAAGAAGCAGCGCCTGAACAGCGTCGCGCTGATCCGCTGGCGCAGCCACTGGCCGAGGAGCATCCCGCCCAGCGCCGGGACCAGGGTCAGCAGCGAGGCGCCGAGCATCTGCGGTTCGAGCAGGTCGCCATGCACGCCGAGAGTGACCGCCAGGGCCAGGGTCGAGGCGCTGAACGACAGGCCGAGGGCCTGGACCAGTTCGTCGCGCTGCAATCCTAGGGCTCCCAGGTAGGGCACCGCGGGAATCACGAAAATCCCGGTGACCGCGGTCAGCGCGCCGGTCGCCAGCCCGACCAGCGGGCCGGCCCAGGGCTCGTGGCGTGCCGGCAGGTGCAGCGGGATCGCGGCCAGGCCGAGCAGCGCGTAGGCCGCCAGGGCCAGGCCGAGCACGCCGGTGGCCTGCCTTGGTGCGTCGCCGCCGAGCCATGCGCCGACCAGCAGGGTGCCCACGATCACCCCGAGCAGCAGGCCGGCCAGGCGCTTCATCAAGCCGAGGAAGCGCGGGCCGCAGGCGAGCTGCCAGAGGTTGGTCACCATCGACGGCACGATCAGCAGCGCCGCCGCCTGCATCGGCGGCATGGCCAGGCCGAGCAGGCCCACCGAGACCGTCGGCAGGCCCAGGCCGACCACGCCCTTGACGAAGCCCGCGAGAAGGAAGGTGAGGGCGATCAGTGGGATCAGGGCGTGGAGGTCGACGGACATGCGGGTTCTTCCTTGTCTCGGGCTGGCGCGAACGGGCGATGGCGGCCAGTATCTCTCGTCGTCGACAGGCAATGTTTCATCCGGAGGTGAAGCATGCAATTCAATCCCGGCTTCAGTTCGCTGGCGGCGCTGCTCGCCGATCCCGGCCGCGCGCAGATGATCTGGGCACTGATGGATGGCAGCGCCCGCCCGGCCAGCGAGCTGGCGCTGCTGGCGGGCGTCTCGCCGTCCTCCGCCAGCGGCCACCTGGGACGGCTGGTCGAGGGCGGCGTGCTGAGCCTGGAGGCGCGCGGGCGCAATCGCTTCTATCGCCTGGCCGGGCCGGAAGTGGGACAGGCGGTGGAAGCGCTGGCCAGCGCCTCCCTGGCCCTGCAGCCGCAGCGGCGCAGCCTGCCGCCGAGCCACGGCACGCCGTCGGCGTTGCGCGAGGCGCGGACCTGCTACGACCACCTGGCCGGCGAACTCGCGGTCGGTGTGTTCGCACGGATGCTGGATGCCGGCTGGATCGAGCAGGAGGGCAGGACGCTGCGCCTGAGCGCGACCGGCGAGGCCGGGCTGGCCAGGTTGGGAATCGACCTGGCGGAGGTCCGCCGCCGCCGTCGGCAGTTCGCCTGCGCCTGCCCCGACTGGAGCGAACGCAAGCCGCACCTCGGCGGCGCGCTGGGGGCGGCGTTGCTGGAGGCCTGTCTGCGCCAGGGCTGGTTGCGGCCGCAGGACGGCTCGCGGGCGTTGCAGGTGTCGTCGAAGGGCCGCGCGGGACTGCGCGGCCTGGCGGAGCGCACGGCGGGCTGAACCCGCCGCGGGATCAGAGATTGGCCACCGGCTGGAAGGCCTTCGGCTTGAAGTAGAGGGTCTCGCCGCGGGCCAGGCCGGCCAGGCTGTCGTGGTCCTTCACCACTTCGGCTTCGATCAGTTCGTCCTGGCCGTCGACCTTCAGCGTTACCCGGGTGATCGCCCCCAGCGGACGGATGTCGCGGACCTCGGCGGCGCGGTGCTCGGCCACCGCGGAACGCGACAGCGACACTTCGTGGGGGCGGAACAGCAGGTGCTGGTCGTTGCCCAGTTGCAGGCGGTTGGAGTCGCCGAGGAAGTGGTAGACGAAATCGCTGGCCGGGTTCTCGTAGACCTCGCCGGGCGAGCCGATCTGCTCGATCACGCCCTTGTTCATCACCACGATGCGGTCGGCCACTTCCATCGCTTCTTCCTGGTCGTGGGTGACGAACACCGAGGTCAGGTTGATCTCCTCGTGCAGGCGCGCCAGCCAGCGGCGCAGCTCCTTGCGTACCTTGGCGTCGAGGGCGCCGAAGGGTTCGTCGAGGAGCAGGATCTTCGGCTCCACCGCTAGCGCGCGGGCCAGGGCGATACGCTGCCGCTGGCCGCCGGAGAGCTGCTCGGGATAGCGGTCGGCGAGCCAGTCGAGTTGCACCATGTTGAGCAGCTCGTGGACCTTGGCCTTGATCGCGGACTCGCCCGGCCGCTCGCCCTTGGGCTTCATGCGCAGGCCGAAGGCGACGTTGTCGAACACCGTCATGTGGCGGAACAGCGCGTAGTGCTGGAAGACGAAGCCGACGTTGCGGTCGCGCACGTCGTGCTGCGAGACGTCCTCGCCATGGAACACGATGTTGCCGGCGTCCGGGGTTTCCAGCCCGGCGATGATCCGCAGCAGGGTGGTCTTGCCGCACCCGGAGGGGCCGAGCAGGGCCACCAGCTCGCCGCTCTGGATATCCAGGTTGATGTTGTCCAGGGCCTTGAAGGCGTTGAAGTTCTTGCTGACGTTACGGATTTCGATGCTCATGGTTCATTCCTCGTCAGCATTGCTTTTCAGTCGGGACATGCGGGATTCGCTCCACTGCTTGAGCAGAAGGATGACCAGCGCCATCAGCAGCAACAGGCTGGCGACGCTGAAGGCGGCGACATGGTTGTATTCGTTGTAGAGGATCTCGACGTGCAGCGGCAGGGTGTTGGTGACACCGCGGATATGCCCGGAAACCACCGACACCGCGCCGAACTCGCCCATCGCCCGCGCGGTGCAGAGCACCACGCCGTAGATCAGGCCCCACTTGATGTTCGGCAGGGTCACGTGCCAGAACATCTGCCAGCCGTTGGCGCCGAGCAGGCGGGCGGCTTCCTCCTCCTGGGTGCCCTGCTCCTGCATCAGCGGGATCAGTTCGCGGGCGACGAAGGGCACGGTGACGAAGAGGGTCGCCAGGACGATGCCGGGCACCGCGAAGACGATCTGGATGTCGTGGTCGCTCAGCCATTCGCCGAAGTAGCCCTGGGCGCCGAACAACAGCACGTAGATCAGGCCGGCGATCACCGGCGAGACCGAGAACGGCAGGTCGATCAGGGTCACCAGGATGCTCTTGCCGCGAAACTCGAACTTGCTCACGCACCAGGCGGCGGCGACACCGAACAGCAGGTTGAGCGGCACCGAGATGGCCACCGCGATCAGGGTCAGCTTCAGCGCGGCCAGCGCGTCGGGTTCGAGGATCGCCTCGAAGAAGGTGCCGAAACCCTGCTTCAGCGCCTCGCTCAGGACCACGTAGAGCGGCAGCAGGAGGAACAGGGCGAAGACCAGCCAGGCCAGGACGATCAGAGCCAGGCGGCCGCCGGCGTTGCCGCGGCGGGAGGCGCTGGCGGTGGCAGCGGAAATGCTTGCACTGGACATGGCGCCCTCCTTACGGGGTTTCGATGCGACGCTGCAGCAGGTTGATCAGCAGCAGCAGGATGAAGGACACCACCAGCATCAGCACGCCGATGGCGGTGGCGCCGGTGTAGTCGTACTGGTCCAGCTTGACCATGATCAGCAGCGGCAGGATCTCGGTCTTCATCGGCATGTTGCCGGCGATGAAGATCACCGAGCCGTATTCGCCGACGCCCCGGGCGAAGGCCAGGGCGAAACCGGTCAGCCAGGCCGGCAGCAGCGCCGGCACGAGGATATGGCGGAACACCTGCAGCGGCCTGGCGCCGAGGCAGGCGGCGGCTTCCTCGACTTCCTTGGGAATGTCGGCGAGCACCGGCTGCACCGTGCGGACCACGAACGGCAGGGTCACGAAAGTCAGCGCCAGGGTGATCCCCAGGGGGGTATAGGCGATCTTGAAGCCGAGGTCGCTGGCGAACTGTCCGACCAGGCCGGCCGGCGCATAGAGCGCGGTGAGGGCGATACCGGCGACGGCGGTGGGTAGGGCGAAGGGCAGGTCGATCATGGCATCGATGATCTTCCGTCCGGGGAATTCGTAGCGCACCAGGACCCAGGCCAGCAGCGTGCCGATCAAGCCGTTGAGCACGGCGGCGGCGAGCGCGGTGCCGAAGCTCAGCTTGAGCGCGGCGAGCACCCGCGGCGCGCTGATGATGGCCCAGAATTGCTCCCAGCTGAGCTGGGTGGTCTTGAGGAACATGGCCCCCAGCGGGATCAGGACCAGCAGGCTGAGGTACACCAGGGTGTATCCCAGGGTCAGCCCGAAGCCGGGTATGACCGGGGAAATGCGTCGTGACATGTTCTGTCCTTACTCTGCGTTGGAACGCTTGGTGGCTCTCCCGGTGCCGGTTCCTTCCGGCAGTGGGCCCGGTACGGGACCGGGCCTGCTAGCCCCCTCGCCCGTCCGGGAGAGGGTCTGGAAGAGGGGCCGTGGTTCGGGCGACGGGTCTGCCGTCGCGATCATTGCGCCTGGTAGATCTGGTCGAAGATGCCCCCGTCGTTGAAGAACTTCGGCTGGGCCGTCTTCCAGCCGCCGAAATCGGAGTCGACGGTGACCAGGTTCAGTTTCGGGAACTGCGTGGCGAACTCGGCGGCGACCTTCTGGTTGCGCGGCCGGTAGAAGTTCTGCGCGGCGATGCGCTGGCCTTCCTCGCTGTACAGGTATTGCAGGTAGGCCTCGGCGACCTTGCGGGTGCCTTTCTTCTCGACCACCTTGTCGACCACCGCGACCGGCGGTTCGGCGAGGATGGAGATGGAGGGCACGACGATCTCGAAGTTTTCCCCGCCCTGTTCCTTCTTCGCCAGGAACGCCTCGTTCTCCCAGGCCAGCAGCACGTCGCCGATCTGGTTGTTGACGAAGGTGATGGTCGAGCCGCGGGCGCCGGTGTCGAGTACCGGTACGTGCTTGTACAGCGCCTGCACGTAGTCCTTGGCCTTCTCGTCGCTGCCGTACTGCTTCTTCGCCCAGGCCCAGGCGGCGAGGAAGTTCCAGCGCGCGCCGCCGGAGGTCTTCGGGTTCGGCGTGATGACTTCCACGCCTTCCTTGGTCAGGTCGCCCCAGTCCTTGATTCCCTTGGGGTTGCCCTTGCGCACCAGGAACACGATGGTCGAGGTGTAGGGGGTGCTGTTGTCCGGCAGGCGTGCCTGCCAGTCGGCCGGCAGCAGCTTGCCGAGCTTGTGCAGTTCGTCGATGTCGCCGGCCAGGGCCAGGGTCACCACGTCGGCCTTGAGCCCGTCGATCACCGCGCGGGCCTGCTTGCCGGAGCCGCCGTGGGACTGCTGGACGGTCAGGTCCTCGCCGCCCTGGGCCTTCCAGTGCTTGATGAAGGCCGCGTTGTAGGCCTGGTACAGCTCGCGGGTCGGGTCGTAGGAAACGTTCAGCAGTTGCGTGGCTGCGGCAACCGGGCCGGAGACCAGGGCGCTGGCGAGTGCGGCCAGGGCGAAACGACGAAGGGACATGTGCAGCTCCTAGGTGTGTGCTGTTTCGATTGTTCTAATGGGGTGTTGGCGGAACGACGGGAACACCGGGCGTCAGGCGCGCATTCGCGGCCGACAGCTGCAGTACCGGTGCGGATGGGGTATCGAACGGATGTTCATGGCGAGACGCCTCCGGTGGTCCAGTCGGGTCGTGTGCTTCAGGCCTGCTTGACGGCCGGTTGCTGCAGACGGAATTTTTCCTTGCGCTCGATCTGCACCACCTGGCCGTTGTGCACGGTGATCTCGACGGCGCCGAAGCGCAGGCCGCGCAGGGCACTCTGGATTTCACGCAGGATGGTGGCTTCGTCCTGGCCATCCAGGCTTCTGAGGGTTGCGCTCATGGGTCTCTGCTCCTGTGGCTCGAGGTGCCGCGTTGCTCGACGAAGTGGAGGCGGCGTGAGGCGCATAGTAAGCAGTGGGCAATATTCTTAAAAATATTGTTTAAGAATCTTTATAGGTAAAGTGGTTATAAGACGGCGAAGCGGCCCGGCTTCGCCGCCAGGCTCAGTCTTCCGGCAGCGACACGGGCGGCAGGTCGAAGCGCAGCGCTTCCGCCGGTTGCGGCCGTCCGTACCAGTAGCCTTGGCCGAAGTCGCAGCCATGTTCGCGCAGGAACAGCGCCTGGTCCTGGTGCTCGATGCCCTCGGCAACCACCCGCAGCCCCATGCTTTGCGCCAGGGCAACGATCGCCCGGGCGATCGCGGCGTCGTCCACCGCGCCGGGCAGGCCGGCGACGAAGCCCTGGTCGATCTTCAGCTTGTGCACCGGCAGCCGCTTGAGGCGCATCAGCGAGGAATAGCCGGTGCCGAAGTCGTCGATGGCCAGGTTCACGCCGAGGATGCGCAGGCGGCAGAGCAGGTTGAGGGACTGCTCGAAGTCCTCCATCACCGCGCTTTCGGTGACTTCCAGCTCCAGGTAGCGGGGCTCCAGCCCGGACTCTTCCAGGGCATTGGCGATCCTTTCCTCCAGGCCGCCGCGGTTGAACAGCCGGCTGGAGACGTTGACCGCGACGAACTCCAGCTCGACGCCGCGCTGTTGCCACTCGCGCATCTGCCGGCAGGCACGCTTGAGCACCCAGTTGTCCAGCGCGGCGATCAGCCCGCATTCCTCCGCCACCGGGACGAACTCGCCTGGCGGCACCAGGCCGCGCTCGGGATGCTGCCAGCGCACCAGCGACTCGACGCCGACGATCCGCCCGCTGGCCAGGTCGTGCACCGGCTGGTAGTGGACGCGCAGTTCGTCGTGATCCAGCGCATGGCGCAGGGCCGATTCCACCTGGACATGGGCGCGGGCCCGGGCGGTCAGCACGCGGGTGTAGAAGGCGTAGGCGTTACGCCCGCTGTCCTTGGCCTGGAACAGCGCGGCGTCGGCGTGTTGCATCAGGTGGTCGACGTCGCTGGCGTCTTCCGGGTAGAGGCTGACACCGAGGCTTGCGCTGATATAGATCGGCTGGCAGTGGATGTCGAACGGCGCGTTGAAACCGTCGAGGATGCGCTGCGAGAGTCGCGCGACGGCTTCCGGGTCGTCGTTCTCGACGAGGATGGCGAATTCGTCGCCGCCCAGTCGCGACAGCAGGCAGCGCTCGTCGAGCTGGTGTTGCAGGCGCTTGCTGACCTCCTTGAGGAGCATGTCGCCAGTTGTATGGCCGAGGCTGTCGTTGATGTGCTTGAAGTGGTCGAGGTCGATCAGCAGCAGGGCCCCGGCCACCGTCCGGTCCTTGCCGTTCTCCAGCGCCTGCTCGATGCGCTCGCGCAGCAGCACGCGGTTGGGCAGGCCGGTCAGCGAGTCGTGGTGGGCGAGGAAGTCCAGCTCGTTCTCCGAGCGCTTGATGCTGCTCAGGTCGGAGAACACCCCGACGTAGTGGGTCAACTGGCCCTGGTCGTTGCGCACCACGCGGATGTGCAGCCACTGCGGGTAGATCTCGCCGCTCTTGCGCCGGTTCCAGATTTCTCCGCTCCAGACGTCCTGCTCGCGCAGGGCCAGCCACAGGCGCTGGTAGAACGCCTGGTCCTGGCGGCCGGAGCGGAGGATCGCCGGGGTCTTGCCGAGCACGTCTTCGGAGCGGTAGCCGGTGATGCGCTCGAAGGAAGGGTTGACGTGCACGATCACCGCCTGTGCATCGGTGACCAGAACGCCCTCGCGGGTGCTGTCGAATACCGCCGCGGCCTGGCGCAGGTGGTCTTCCTTGAGCCGCTGCAGGGTGATGTCGCGGGCCACGCCAGTGTAGTGCAGCGGCTTGCCCAGGGCGTCGCGGAGGACCCGGCCGCGCGAGTGGATCCAGCGGTAGTCGCCGTCCTTGTGGCGCAGGCGGTAGATGTGGTCGAGATTGTCGGTCAGGCCCTGCAGGTGGTTGCGGTGGGCCTCCAGCACGGTGGCGTACTCTTCGGGGTGCAGGCGCTTCTTCCAGGTCTCGATGGGGTCGCCGAGTTCCTCCGGAGCGAGGCCGATCAGCGCGGCGTAGCCCGGCGAGACGAACATCCGGTCGGTCACCAGGTCCCAGTCCCAGAGTCCGTCGCGCACCGCTTCCAGGGCGCGGTTCAGGCGCTGCTCGCTGCCGTGCAGTTCGTCGTAGGCCTGGGCCTTGCGGCGGAACTGGCGTACCAGGTAGAGGTACAGGAGCAGGCCGGTTGCGGCGAAGAAGAACAGCCGCTTGGCGGTCATCCAGAACACCAGTTGGTCGTGGTCCTGGACCTGGTTTTGTAACAAATGATCGCTCAGGAACGCCCAGGCGATGGCGATTGCGAGATAAGCCAGGCTCAGGCGAAGGGCACTCAGGCGGGGGCTCATGGGATTTTCAGTGGGCAATTATTGGCCGGGCAGTATAAATGATGGCCATCCGGCCCTGTTCATATCTAAAAGAACGGATGGTAATCCCCAGCCGCTTGGTGATAATGCCCCCAGGTTTTGTCAGACAAGGCCCTCATCACTCCCAAGTCCCCCCGAGGTTCAGTACCGCCTATGTGGTTCAACGGTTTTCTCGACCTGTCGCCGTGGCAACTGGTGGCAGTTACCCTGGTGCTGACGCATATCACCATCGTCAGCGTGACCGTCTACCTGCATCGCTATTCCGCCCACCGTGCACTCGACCTGCACCCCGCGCTGCAGCACTTCTTCCGTTTCTGGTTGTGGTTGACCACAGGGATGAACACGCGCGAATGGACCGCGATCCACCGTAAGCACCATGCCAAGTGCGAGACCGTCGAGGATCCGCACAGCCCGGTGCACAAGGGCCTGTTCACCGTCCTGCGCGCAGGCGCGGAGCTGTACAAGGCCGAGGCGAAGAACCAGGACACCCTGCGCATCTACGGCAAGAACTGCCCGGACGACTGGATCGAGCGCAATCTCTACTCGCGCTTCCCGATCGGCGGCGTGGTGCTGATGGCGCTCATCGACCTGGCCCTGTTCGGCGCCCTTGGCCTGACCGTCTGGGCCGTGCAGATGGTATGGATTCCGTTCTGGGCCGCCGGCGTGGTCAACGGCCTCGGCCACGCGGTCGGCTATCGCAACTTCGAATGCCGCGACGCTGCCACCAACCTGGTGCCCTGGGGCATCCTCATCGGCGGCGAAGAGCTGCACAACAACCACCACACCTACCCGAACTCGGCCAAGCTGTCGGTGAAGAAGTGGGAATTCGACCTGGGCTGGGCCTGGATCAAGCTGTTCAGCTTCCTGCGCCTGGCCAGGGTCGCCCGGGTCGCGCCGATCGCCCATCGGGTCGAGGGCAAGCACAGCCTGGACATGGACACCGCCATGGCGATCCTCAACAACCGCTTCCAGATCATGGCGCAGTACCGCAAGCTGGTGATCGCGCCGCTGGTCAAGCAGGAAGTGGCCAAGGCCGACGAGTCGGTGCGCCACCTGTTCCGCCGCGCCAAGCGCCTGCTGTCGCGCGAGACCAGCCTGCTGCAGGACCGCCACCACGTGCGCATCGACTCGATGCTCGCCCACAGCCAGGCGCTGAAGGTGATCTACGAGAAGCGCCTGGCGTTGCAGCAGATCTGGGCCAAGACCAGCGCCAACGGCCACGACATGCTGGCGGCGATCAAGGACTGGGTGCATGAGGCGGAAGCCAGCGGTATCCAGTCGCTGAAGGAGTTCGCCGCGCAACTGAAGACCTACTCGCTGCGTCCCGCCTGACGCCTGGCGCGCCCTCGCGGGTGCGTCAGCCGCCTCTGCAACGCGCCGGCTCCTGCCGGCGCGTTGCGTTTCGGCGTCGCCAGTGCGACGCCCCGCCGATACTTCTCTTCCTCCGCAAGTCGACTTGCCCGATCCGGGATTCAGCCCGGGCGGCGCCCGGCCTATCTTCGGCGTGCCCAGGCGCCACGCCGGGCGTCACGTAGAACAACAAGAAAAGGAGCGCGGGCGATGTTGCTGGATTACCTGATCATGCTGGTCTACGCCCTGGCCATGCTGGGCCTGGGCTGGTACGGAATGCGCAAGGCGAAGAGCCAGAGCGATTTCCTCGTCGCCGGACGCCGCCTCGGCCCCGGCCTCTACCTGGGAACCATGGCCGCGGTGGTGCTCGGCGGCGCGTCGACCATCGGTACGGTCAAGCTCGGCTACCAGTTCGGCCTGTCCGGCTTGTGGCTGGTGTTCATGCTCGGCCTGGGGATCATCGTCCTCAGCCTGGTGTTCTCGCGGCAGATCGCGCGCCTGCGGGTGTTCACCGTGACCCAGGTGCTGGAGCAGCGCTACCAGGCCTCCTCGCGCCTGATCGGCGGGGTGGTCATGGTCGCCTACGACCTGATGGTGGCGGTCACCGCGACCATCGCCATCGGCTCGGTCACCGAGGTGGTATTCGGCATCCCGCGGATCCCGGCGATCCTCTGCGGTGGCGGGATCGTCATCGTCTATTCGGTGATCGGCGGCATGTGGTCCCTTACGCTGACCGACATCATCCAGTTCGTGATCAAGACCGTCGGTATCTTCCTGGTCTTGCTGCCGTTGTCGATCGACGGCGCCGGTGGCCTGGCGCGCATGCAGGAGGTGCTGCCGGCGGGCTTCTTCGACCTCGGCCACATCGGCCTGGATACCATCCTCACCTACTTCCTCCTGTACTTCTTCGGCGCGCTGATCGGCCAGGACATCTGGCAGCGGGTGTTCACCGCGCGCAGCGAGACGGTGGTGCGCTACGCCGGGCTTGGCGCCGGCGTCTACTGCATGCTCTACGGCGCCGCCTGCGCGCTGATCGGCGCGGCGGCGCGGGTCCTCCTGCCGGACCTGGCGGTGCCGGAGAACGCCTACGCCGAGATCACCCGCGAGGTACTGGCGCCGGGCCTGCGCGGCCTGGTGGTGGCGGCCGCGCTGTCGGCGATCATGTCCACCGCCAGCGGGTGCCTGTTGGCGGCGGCCACCGTGCTGCAGGAAGACATCTACGCGCGCTTCCTCCGCCCCGGTACCACCAGCGACATCCGTCTGAGCCGTTGCATCACCCTGCTGATGGGCGTGGCGATGCTGGTCCTGGCGTGCCTGGTCAACGATGTCATCGCGGCCCTGAGCATCGCCTACAACCTGCTGGTCGGCGGCCTGCTGGTGCCGATCGTCGGCGCGCTGCTGTGGCGCCGGGCCAGTCCGCAGGGGGCGATCGCCAGCATCGTCGCCGGTTGCCTGGCGGTGATCGCCTGCATGGCCCGCGACGGCCTGCTCGCCAACTCGCCGATCGTCTACGGCCTGCTGGCCAGCCTGGCGACCTTCGCCGCGGTCAGCCTGGCTACCCGTCCTGCCGCCAGCCTGCGAGCCCAGCCGGAATGAACCCACCGCGCCGGGCGGCGCCCGGCGCTTTCTTCCCGCCACACGGAGACGCCCCATGTCGAACGACCATCCGCAGCCCCTCGACGCCGCCGAGATTCCACGCTTCGCCGGTATCCCGACCTTCATGCGCCTGCCGGCGTTCACCGACCCGGCGGCGCTGCAGGTCGGCCTGATCGGCGTGCCCTGGGATGGCGGCACCACCAACCGCGCCGGTGCCCGCCATGGCCCGCGCGAGGTGCGCAACCTGTCCAGCCTGATGCGCAAGGTGCATCACGTCAGCCGCATCGCGCCCTACGACCTGGTGCGGGTCGGCGACCTCGGTGATGCGCCGGTGAATCCCATCGACCTGCTCGATTCGCTGCGCCGCATCGAAGGCTTCTATCGCCAGGTCCATGCCGCCGGTACCCTGCCGCTGTCGGTCGGTGGCGACCACCTGGTGACCCTGCCGATCTTTCGCGCCCTGGGTCGCGAGCGGCCGCTGGGCATGGTGCATTTCGATGCGCATTCCGATACCAACGACCGCTACTTCGGCGACAACCCCTACACCCACGGCACGCCATTCCGCAGGGCCATCGAGGAAGGTCTGCTCGACCCGCTGCGCACGGTGCAGATCGGCATTCGCGGCTCGGTGTATTCGCCGGACGACGACGCTTTCGCCCGCGAGTGCGGCATCCGCGTGATCCACATGGAAGAGTTCGTCGAACTGGGCGTCGAGGCGACCCTGGCCGAAGCCCGGCGGGTGGTGGGCGACGGGCCGACCTATGTGAGTTTCGACGTCGACGTGCTCGACCCGGCCTTCGCGCCTGGCACCGGCACCCCGGAGATCGGCGGCATGACCAGCCTCCAGGCCCAGCAACTGGTCCGCGGCCTGCGCGGGCTGGACCTGGTCGGCGCCGACGTGGTGGAAGTCTCGCCGCCGTTCGATGTCGGCGGCGCCACGGCGCTGGTGGGGGCGACCATGATGTTCGAACTGCTCTGCCTGCTTGCCGAGTCGGCCGCGCGAAGCGCCTGACGGCGTTCCGCCGGCCTGGCTTTGGCGCTATAACGAAGGCGGACCGAACGCCATGGGGGCGGGAATGCTGGGCAACCTCAACGACATCGACCTGCGCATGCTGCGCACCTTCTGCGCCATCGTCGAGGCCGGCGGCTTCACTGCCGCCCAGGCGCGCCTGAACACCAGCCTGTCGCGCCTGAGCGTGCTGGTGCGCGACTTGGAGGTGCGCCTGGGCTATTCCCTGTGCCGGCGCGGCAACGGCGGTTTCCAGTTGACCGAGGAGGGGCAGGAGCTCTACGACGCCGCGCTCGGCCTGTTCAGCGACATCGCCCGTTTCCGCGAGCAGGTCCGCGGTCTCGGCGGGCGCGATCGCGAGGCGTTGCACCTGGGCTGCGTCGATGGCGTCATCGGCCAGCATTGCCTGCCGTTGCCGCTGGCCATCCGGCTGTTTCGCCAGCGCGCCCCGGAGGTGCTGCTCAAGCTGCACACGCGGCGTCCCGACGAACTCGAACACGCGGTGCTGGAAGAGCGCCTGCAACTGGCGGTGGGGGCCTTCCACCACCGGTTGTCCGGGCTCTACTACCAACCCCTGTTCCGCGAGGAGCAGAACCTCTATTGCGGCAGCGCGCACCCCTTCTTCGCCCGGGCGGACGACGAACTGGCGCTGGACGAGATCTGCGCCGCCGACTATGTCGGCCGCGGCTACATGGCGGAAAACCACCGCCCGCACGACCTGCGCTTCAACCAGGGAACCGACGCCTACACCATG
Organism: Pseudomonas sp. 22490; assembly: GCF_052044465.1. Classification (NCBI taxonomy): domain Bacteria; kingdom Pseudomonadati; phylum Pseudomonadota; class Gammaproteobacteria; order Pseudomonadales; family Pseudomonadaceae; genus Pseudomonas; species Pseudomonas sp. 22490. The sequence continues at coordinate 216,612 of NZ_JBQENS010000009.1, forward strand.
GAGGCCATCGCTACCCTGGTCTTCAGCGGCACCTACATCGGCTACCTGCCGACGCACTATGCCGCCACCTGGGTCGCCGAAGGGCGCATGCGGGCGATCCGGCCACGGCAACTGGCCTACGACTCGGAATTCCATTGCATTACCCGCCAGGGACACGAAGAACGACCGACCCTGACCCTGTTCCTGCGCTCGCTGTTCGAGGCGCAGAAACAATTGGGCGTGCAGGCTCCGGCGAATACGAACGGCATCGCTCGGCAATTGTGATCGAGCGCACTGGCTGGAGCCTTTCCCTGCCGTTCGGCGGGCATTTCTGTATCGCCGCGACCCCTGCGCTAAGTTGGCGGTCGAACCCGTTCCGCGAGCAGAGCGACGATCCATGGACGACCTAACCGGCATTCCCGAAGACCCGCAGGAGGCCGCGCTGGCCTTGCTGCACAGCCGTGCCGAAGTGGCCCGGCTGAAGGAGCGCGAGCAACTCTTCAGCGCCTTGCTGGCCAGCGTCAACTCGGTGCTCTGGGCCTACGACTGGCAGAACCGGCGGATGGTCTACGTCAGCCCCGCCTACGAGAAAATCTTCGGCCGTTCCGCGGCGCTGCTGCTGGCGGACTACGAGGAGTGGCGCAACAGCATCTACCCGGACGACCTCGACTACGCCGACAGCAGCCTGCTGCAGGTGCTCGAACGTGGCGCCGTGGAACAACGCGAATACCGCATCGTGCGCGGCGACGGCGAGGTCCGCTGGCTCAACGACAAGTGCTTCGTCAGTCGCCAGGGCGAGGCGGGACTGCCGCTGATGGTGGTGGGCATCGCCGAGGACATCACCGACAAGAAGCACATGGAGAGCGAGCTGCAACGGTTGGCCACCACCGACGTGCTGACCCAGAGCAGCAACCGTCGCTATTTCTTCGACAGTGCCGAGGCGGCCTTCAAGGAGTGTCGCCGCGAAGGGATACCTTTGGCGTTCCTGCTGCTGGACGTCGATGACTTCAAGAAGATCAACGACCGCTTCGGCCACCAGGTCGGCGACCAGGTCCTCCAGCGTATCGCCCAGAGCGGCAGTGCCGCGCTGCGCCGTGGCGACTTGTTCGGGCGGATCGGCGGCGAGGAGTTCGCCGTGCTGCTGCCCGGCTGCGACGAGCAGACCGCGCGACAGATCGGCGAACGCCTGCAGCGCGAGGTGCAACGCCTGCGCTTCCAGGAGGGCGAGCACAGCTTCGGGATCACCGTCAGCCAGGGCCTGACGGTCCTCCAGGCCGATGACGAGGGACTCGGTGCCCTCTACAGCCGGGCCGACGCCGCGATGTACTCGGCCAAGCGCCAGGGCAAGGACTGCATCGTCGTGGGCTGACCGCTGGGCAAACGTTTCCGTTTTGTCGACGGCGCCACGGAATACCTCTTTGGGGAGGCGACCGGCAGGTCGCGGCTGCGGTACAATATTCCTTAAAGCTATTAAATATGAATAATTAATTCTTTTTAGGTTTATTGCGGATATTTTACTGTTTATTACCCACGCGCTATAAAGCGCGGGAAATAACGATTTCTGAAACGTGGCGGTAACTCGCCAGAAAGGAAGCTGTAATAGGCGGTTTTCTGCCGACACCCTTCGGCCCGTCAGCCGGGAGAAGGGCAGGAAGCCCGAGAGGACGCGAAGGCGGAGCCCGATGGAAAGATTGGCTTACAAATTGCCTTCACTGGCGGTGGGTCGAGACACCCGCCGCACAATAACAAGACACGAGTACGCCCATGCACACGCTTCCGTTCGCTGCCTCCCTGCCTGCTTGCCTGCCCCGTCGTTCCATCGTCGCGGGTTGCGCCGTTTCCTGATCCATCGAATGCCGAGTTTCGCGCGCGCCATCTTCCGGGATGGTACGGCGCTCAGTGTTTCAACGACCGGTCGGGCCCACGCGTTCCACTTCCCCCGACCGGAAGACAATTAGCAATACCAATGGGGAAAAGACCAATGAAGAGTCGCAAGATCAACAAGTCACGACTGGCCCTGGCCATCACTGCCGGTACCCTCGGTGCCCTGGCGCAACAGGCGGTCGCCGCCGGTTTCATCGAGGACAGCAAGGCATCGCTGACCCTGCGCAACTTCTACATCAATACCGACAACCGCAATGGCACCGCCTCGCCGAGCAAGCAGGAAGAGTGGGGCCAGGGCTTCATCCTGAATTACCAGTCGGGCTTCACCCAGGGCACCGTCGGCTTCGGCGTCGACGCGCTGGGCCTGCTCGGCGTGCGCCTGGACGGCGGCGGCCGTGCCGGCAAGAGCGGCCTGGACCGCCAGCCGGGCACCGTGTTCCCGCTGGAAAGCAACGGCGAGCCGGTGCACGACTTCGCCAGCCTGGGCCTGACCGCCAAGGCCAAGGTGTCCAACACCGAGTTCCGCTACGGCACCCTGCAGCCGAAGCTGCCGGTGGTCACCTACAACGACGGCCGCCTGCTGCCGGTCACCTTCGAGGGCGGCCAGGTCACCTCGACCGACCTCAAGGACTTCACCCTGGTTGCCGGCCAACTGGAGCACTCCAAGGGCCGTAACTCCACCGACAACCGCAGCCTGAGCATCGCCGGCGCCAACGGCAGCAGCGCCAGTTCGCGCGACAGCAACAAGTTCTACTACGCGGGTGGTGACTACAAAGTCAACAAGGACCTGACCCTGCAGTACTACTACGGCAACCTGGACGACTTCTACAAGCAGCACTTCCTCGGCCTGATCCACAACTGGCAGATTGGCCCGGGCGTCCTGAAGACCGACCTGCGCGCCTTCGACAGCAGCTCCGACGGCAAGAACGGCAGCCGTTCCGGCCGTGCCGACGGCTACGTCAGCAGCGGCTACTACGGCAGCGGCGTGACCAAGGGCGAAGTCGACAACCGCGCCTTCAGCGGCCTCTTCACCTATACCGTCAGCGGCCACAGCATCGGCGCCGGCTACCAGATCCTCAACGGCGACAGTGACTTCCCGTTCCTGAACCGTGGCGATGGCGAAGGTTCTACCGCGTACCTGATCACCGACGTGCAGATCGGCAAGTTCCAGCGTGCCGGCGAGCGCACCTGGCAGGTCCGCTACGGCTACGACTTCGCCACCGTCGGCGTGCCGGGCCTGACCTTCAACACCATTTACCTGAGCGGCGACAAGATCAAGACCGCCCGCGGCGACCAGAGCGAGTGGGAACGCGATATCTCCCTGGCCTACGTGATCCCGGACGGCACCTTCAAGGGCCTGGGCTTCACCTGGAAGAACGCCTCCTTCCGCAGCGGCCTGCCGGCTGCCGGTTCGAGCAACAACCAGCGCGACCAGGACGAGAACCGCCTGATCGTCAGCTACACCCTGCCGCTGCTGTAAGCTCCGGCCGGACAGGAAAAAGCCCGCGTCCTCCTGGAGGACGCGGGCTTTTTTCATTCATGGCGCCACTCGGCGTGTCGGGCCGGCCAGGGCGAACAGCGCCGCGGCTGGCCATCCGCCCTGCGGGATGCCCGTCAGGCCTTGCGCGGCGCCGGTTGCTGCTGGGTGATGCAATGGATGTTGCCGCCGCCGAGGAGGATCTCGCGCCCCGGGACCATCACCACCTCGTGCTCGGGGAACACGCGCTGGAGGATCGCCCTGGCCTCGGCGTCCTTGGGATCGTCGAAGCTCGGCGCGACGATGCCGCCGTTGACGATCAGGAAGTTCACGTAGGAGCCGGCCAGGCGAATGGAGGGATCGCGCGGCTGGCTGCCCTCGACGATATCCACGCCGTCGCACTCTTCCTGGGTCGCGTACAGCGGGCCGGGGATCGGCATCTTGTGTACCACCAGCTTGCGTCCCTTGGCGTCGCGGCTTTCTTCCAGCACGCGGAGGGCGGCCTGGCAGCGCAGGTAGTTCGGGTCGTCCTGGTCGTCGGTCCAGGCCAGCAGCACCTCGCCGGGACGCACGTAGCAGCAGAAGTTGTCGACGTGGCCGTCGGTCTCGTCGTTGTAGAGGCCGTTCGGCAGCCAGATGATGCTCTCCACCGCAAGGTAGTCGCGCAGGGTCCGCTCGATCTCCGCCTGGCTCAGGTGCGGGTTGCGGTTGTGGTTGAGCAGGCATTCCTCGGTGGTGATCAGCGTGCCTTCGCCGTCGACGTGGATCGAGCCGCCCTCGAGGACGAAGTCGTCGGTGCGGTAGCGGGCGCGCCGTTCGATCTCGAGGATCTTGCGTGCCACCTGGTCGTCGCGCTGCCAGGGGAAGTACAGGCCGCCTTCGAAGCCGCCCCAGGCGTTGAAGCCCCAGTCGACGCCGCGTACATCGCCCTTGTCGTCGATGACGAAGGTCGGGCCGGTGTCGCGGACCCAGGCATCGTCGTTGCTGATTTCCACGACGCGGATGTTGCCGTCGTCGAGGCGTGCGCGCGCGTTCTCGTACTGCCCGGCGCTGGCGCAGACGGTGACCGGCTCGAAGCGCGCGATGGCCTTGGCCACCGCGGCGAAGGCCGCCTGGGCCGGCTTGCCGCCGTTGCGCCAGTTGTCCGGGCGTTCCGGCCAGACCATCCAGGTCTGCTCGTGGGGTTCCCATTCGGCGGGCATGCGGAAGCCGTCGGCGCGTGGGGTGCTGGTCGGGTTGCTCATCGCTGCTCCTGAAATCGTTGCTATGCGCGGCGGACGCCGGCGCGGAATGCGCGGGGCGTCCCCGCGCGGATCGTTTCCCGAGGCCTCACGACTCCAGCGAACCGTCCAGGGTCTTCAGCGGACCGTAGAGGTTCGGCCGGCGGTCGCGGAACACGCCCCAGGCGCTGCGGGTGCGCTCCAGCGCATCGAGGTCGAAGGTGTGGACAAGGATACCTTCCTCGGTGCGGTTCAGCTCCTCGACTTTCTCGCCGAACGGGTCGGCGATGAACGAAGAACCATAGAAGGTGATGTCGTAGCCATCCTGCTCCTCGCGGCCGATGCGGTTGGAAGCCACCAGCGGCATCAGGTTGGCTCCGGCATGGCCTTGCTGCACGCGCTGCCAGTGATCGCGCGAGCTGATGCTGGCGTCGTGCGGTTCGCTACCGATGGCGGTCGGGTAGAACAGGAGTTCCGCGCCGAGCAAGGCCATGCTGCGCGCCGATTCGGGGAACCACTGGTCCCAGCAGATACCGACGCCGATCCGTGCGTAGCGGGTCTGCCAGACCTTGAAGCCGGTGTCGCCCGGATTGAAGTAGTACTTCTCGTGGTAGCCCGGGCCGTCCGGGATGTGGCTCTTGCGGTAGACCCCGAGGTTGCCGCCATCGGCGTCGATGACCGCGATGCTGTTGAAGCGGGCGCGCCCGGCGCGTTCGAAGAAGCTGATCGGCAATACCACCTGCAACTCCCGGGCGAGGGCCTGGAAGTGGGCGATGGCGGCGTTCTCCTCGACCGTGGTGGCCAGCTGCAGGTAGTCCGGGTTCGGCTTCTGGCAGAAGTAGGGGGTCTCGAACAGTTCCTGGATCAGGATGATCTGCGCACCCCTGGCGGCGGCCTGGCGCACCAGTTTCTCGGCGCGGGCGATGTTCGCCGGACGATCCCAGGAGCAGGCCATCTGGGTGGCGGCGACGGTGACGTTGCGGGTCATGGAGCACCTCGTGTGCTGGCTCGGATGGCTGCCGGGCTTGGCGGCGGCCGGTTGTGGGTCGGGCGGGCGGGAACGGGGTGTCGCGCCCGATCGAGTGATGGGCGGATTTATATCCGATAAAAATCGGACTGTGAAGCGGTTTAAGGGGGTGTTATGGATTTTCTATCGATTTAAATCGGATATAAATCCGGATAATGGTTCGCTACGCTTTTCCAGGATCGGCGGCAGGTAGAGCCCCAGGTAGGCGTCGAACACCCGCATGCCTTCTTCCGCCAGGCGTGCGTCGATGATCCCGTGACGCTGGACCGACAATGCGTAGACGCGATCGCCTAGCTCCATGGCCAGGCTGAAGATCTCGATATCGGTCGGCAGCGGTGGCAGCAGGAAATGCCGCTCGAACAGGGCGCGCATGGCCTGGCCGAGTTGCACGTCATGCTGGCGATCGGCCTGGGTGACTTCGGCCAGGCCGTGGCTGGCGAGAATCAGTTGGCGGGCCGCCGCGTCGCGGGCGTAGACCGCCAGCATGCGCTCCTCGACGATCCGCGACAGGTCGCGCCAGCAGCGCAGGCCTGCATGGTCCACCGGCTGTTCGAGGCACGCGCGGAAGGCGGCGTGGACCTCGCCGGTCAGCCCCTGGAGCAGGGCCGGCACGCTGGGGAAGAAGTGGTAGACCGACGATGGCGGCATTTCCGCGCGTTCGGCCACGCTATAGATGGTCAGGCCGCTGATGCCTTCGTCGGCGAGCAGGCCGCGGGCGGCGTCGAGGATCGCGGCGATCCGGGCCTGGCTGCTGGCGCGGGGCTTGCGGGTGGACGAGGTGGGCTGCATGGCGGGTCTCCGGGCGTGAGCGGCTATTGGACGCCAGCTCACGCGACCGGAGCAAGCCGCTCAGTGGCTGGCGCCGCGGAAGGCCTTCCAGATCTCGTCGACCACCGGCCGGAGCTTTTCCGGCGGCGTTTCCAGGGCGAACAGGCGGCGGCTGGTGTCGCGGTCCGGATACAGGCCCGGTTGCTGGCGCAGGGCGGGATCGAGGAAGCCGGCGGCGTCGGCGTTGCCGCTGGGGTAGAGGGTGGCGGCGGTGATCTGTGCGGCGATCTTCGGTTGCATCAGGTAGTCGATGAAACGGTGCGCCTCGCGTGGATGCTGGGCGCCGGCCGGGATCACCAGGTTGTCGATGAACAGCACCGAGCCTTCCTGCGGTACCTCGAAACTTACCGGCTGGCCCGCCTTGGCCGCGCGCAGGGCGTCGCCGACCCAGGCCATGGCCAGGCAGAGGCGACCGCCTTCGAGGTCGGCGATGTAGCGCTCGCTGTCGACGTAGCGCAGGTTCGGTCGCAGTCCGTGCAGCGCCTCGGCGGCGCGGCGTACCTGGCTCGGCGCAGTACGACCGAGGTTGCGGCCCTGGTAGTTGAGGAGGATCGCCAGGGTTTCGTCCGGCGCGTCCAGCAGGCTGATGCCGCAGCTTTTCAGGCGCTGGCTCTGGCTGGCGTCGAACAGCAGGCTCCAGCTGTTGGGCAGCGGCCCGCCATAGGCGGCTTCGGCCTGCGGGGTATTGATGGCCAGGCCTACGGCACCCCATAGATAGGGGACGGCGTGGCGATTGTCAGGATCGACCGCGGCCAGTTTGCTCAGCAATTGACGGTCGAGATGGCTGCGGTTGGGCAGCTGGGTGAAGTCCAGCGGCCGCAGCAGGTTGTCCTTCAGCAGGGCCGGCAGGGTGTCGTGGGAGGGGACGGCGACGTCGATCGCCTCGCCACTGCGCAGCGCCTTGTCCAGTTCCTCGGCGGTGGCGAAGGTGTGGTACTCGACGCGGATGCCGGTGTCCTTCTGGAAGGACTCGAGCACCTGCGGGTCGATGTAGTCGTTCCAGTTGTAGACGCGCAGGGTCTCCTCGGCCTGGGCCAGCCAGGGTGCGAGGGCGAGGAACAGCAGGGCGGAAAGGCGGGGCATGGAATCTTCTCGCTGGACGGAACGGAGCGGACGATGGTGCCGGAGCCAGGCGGCAGAGGCATTGATGCAGGCCAGCATCGAGTCTGGCGGGAGGCGTGGCGGCAGGCTGTGCCGTGGCGCACATTTCCTGGTTCCGAGAAAAGGACCGGGGCGGTTTCCCAGACACAGACGCCCCCGCGTTGAGTGTCTGCGAAACCGCCCCGGATTTCGCTGCGTACGGCGCCGGCCCAGGACCGGCGCGCCGATACCGCTACCTCAGACGGTATGCAGGTACCAGTTGTACTCGAGGTCGGAGATCGAGTGCTCGAACTCCTCCAGCTCGCTTTCCTTGCAGGCGACGAAGATGTCGATGTACTTCGGGTCGATGTACTTCGCCATGATCTCGCTTTCGTCCAGCTCGCGCAGGGCGTCGCGCAAGTTGTTCGGCAGGCTCGGCTCCATCTGCTCGTAGGAGTTGCCTTCGATCGGCGCGCCCGGCTCGACCTTGTTGGTCAGCCCGTGATGAACGCCTGCCAGCACCGCTGCCAGTAGCAGGTAGGGGTTGGCGTCGGCACCGGCCACCCGATGTTCCAGGCGTACCGCGTCCGGGCTGCCGGTGGGCACGCGCAGGGCCACGGTGCGGTTGTCCAGGCCCCAGCTCGGCGCGTTCGGCACGTAGAACTGCGAACCGAAGCGGCGGTAGGAGTTGACGTTCGGGCAGAGGAAGGCCATGGAGGCCGGCAGGGTCTCGAGCACACCGCCGATCGCATGGCGCAATGCGGCGTTCTGCTCGGGATCCTCGCTGGTGAAGATGTTGTTGCC
>NZ_JBQENS010000010.1:0-222006 GCF_052044465.1 Pseudomonas sp. 22490
ACCTGGCCGCCACGGTTGTCGAGATCGCCACGGGTCTTGACCACGGCGCGGTCCCGGCTCTGCAACAGGCCGTCCTGGCGGTTGTCCAGGCTGCTCGCCTCGACCCGCAGTTCGCCCTCGGCGAGCAGCTTGCCGCCACGGTTGTCCAGGTGCCCGGCGTCGACCCGGACGGTCGCCCCCTTCAGGCTGCCGCCCTGGTTGTCCAGCGCCTGGCTCGCCTTCGCTTCCAGCGCGCGGCTGGCCACCAGGCTGCCGGCGTTGCGCAGGGTGCCGCTGCGCAGCTCGAGGTCGCCGCGCGCGTTGCGCCGCTCGTCTGGCTCGACGCCGGCTTCGATCACCCCGGCGTTGTCGATATGCGCCGCCTCCAGCGCGATGCGTTCGCGCGCCGCCAGGCTCTGCCGGTTGACCAGTTCCTCCGCGCTGCGGATCTCGGCGCTGCCACCGGCGTAGGTCTTGCCGTTCAGCTCCACGGCCTGGGCCGCGATCTTCAGGTCGCCCTGGCTGGAGGCCTGGGCCAGGCTCAGCTTGCCGCTGGCGTCGATGCGGATGTCGCCGCCGCTGGCGGCCATGTCGCCGGCCAGCCGCACCCCCACGCCCTGCTCGGTGCCGACCAGGCGGATCGCCCCGGCGTACATCCCGCCCAGCGCCGAGCTGTCGATCGCCAGCTGCGGCTTCTCGCTGCCATCGGCGGCGCGCGGCGTGGCCTGCAGGCTGTCGGCCTGGACGTCGTTGCGGCCGGTGACGATGTTGAGGTTCTTCGCGTAGAGCTTGGCGTTGAGCTTGGCGCTGCGGGTGATCAGGTCGAACTGTTCGAGGTTGCCGACGTTCAGTTCGGCGCCTTCGACGACGATGTCGCCGCCGTCCACCTGGAAGCGCTCCAGGCGCTGGCCGTCCATGATCGGCTTGCCGGTGGTGAGGGTCGCGCGCGGCGTGTTGATGAAGCCGCAGCCCTGGCAGGTGATGCCGTGCGGGTTGGCGACGATCACCCGCGCCGACTGCCCGGCCACCTCGGTGTAGCCGGCCAGGGTGCTGCGGTTGCCGCCGGTGACCTGGTTGAGGATCACCTGCGCCGCCTGGCCCTTGAGGTTGGGGTTGCCGAGGATGATCCCGCCGAGCTGGGTACCCTGGGTCTTGCCGGTGGCGTTGTTGAGGATCAGCCCGTTGGCGCCGACGTTGTAGTCGCGGAAATGGTTGTTCGACAGCCCGGCGCCGTTGGGCGTGGCGATATTGACGATGGGCACGCCGTTGCCCGCCTGGCCCAGGCCGGTGTTGCCGCCGGCGGCCTTGTCCAGCGCCAGCCCCGCCGCCGCGGCGACGATCGGGTTGAGGAACAGGATGCCGGCCAGGGACAGGGCGATGCACTGGTTCAGCGGGCTGCGGATGTCCATATCGTTACTCCTTGGCGGGTAGGGGCCCGGCGAGGTTAAGCAAGGTTTTCCAAGGAAAGGGCCTCGATGCAGGTAGGCGCTTTCCTAAAGCGTTCAGGAGGTCGCCGCGTCTTCAGAAGAACGCGTCGACCCGGAAATAGATCGGGTGCTCGCGCCGCTCGATGGCGCTGGGCCGCTCCAGCGAGCGGGCGAAGCCGACGCTGGCGGCGAAATAGCGGCCGCGGGCATCCAGTTCGATGGCGTTGCCGCTCATGCGCCCGCTGGCGCCGTCGTTGTAGCGGTCGTGGCGGATCACGCCGACGTCGTAGGCGAAGGCCACGCCGTATTCCTGCAGCCAGGGCCGCAGCGGCGCCCACTCCACCGCGCGCCGCCAGCGCAACTGGTTGCGCCAGTAGCCGCCGCTGTCGCCGGTCAGGGTCTGGTCCTTGAAGCCGCGCACCGAGCTGTTGCCGCCGAGGCTGATGCGCTGCGGGCTGAACAGCACGTCCTCGCTCCTCTGCCCGGTGGCCAGGCTGTCGAAGCTGAAGCGCTCGCCCCATAGCTGGAACGGCTGCAGGTAGCTGAGGGTCAGGCTGTACTTGTCGTAGCGCGCATTCGGATCGCCCGCCTGCGGGTGGCCGCGACCCTGCGCGCCAAGGGCGCCGATGCCCTGCTGCCAGCCGAGGTCGAGGTTGACGAAGCCGCTGCCGATCCGCCGGCCATGGTTGAAGCCGAGCTGGGTCTCGGTGATCCGCGTGCTCTGGTCTTCCAGGCGGGTGTCTTCGACATAGTTGTTGGTGCGCTGGTGGCTGAGCCCCAGGCTCATGGCGGTCTTGCTCACACCGTCGCGGTGCAGCACGCGTTCGGCGCGGAACTGGTGGCTGCGGCTGTCGCCATCGAGCTTGAAGGGGAAGCCGCTGGCCTCGTTGCGCGTGCGGTAGTCGCTCTGGCTGTAGCCGTAGGTGAAGGTCCACCAGCCCCAGGGCAGGCTGTAGAACAGGCTCTGGCTGTCGGAATGGCGCCAGCGGTCGGTCACCGCGTCGCGGTTGGCGCGCAGGTTGAGCTGGTCGGCCAGGCCCAGCGGGCTGTCCCAGTCCAGGCCCAGGCCCATCTGCTGCTCGCCGGTGCTGACGTCGCCGTCGTTGTTGCGCGTGGCGGAGACCCGCCAGGGCTTGTCGCGCTCGCCCTTGAGACGCACCCGGCTGCCGCCGACCTCGCTGCCGGGCACCAGCTCCAGTTGCGCCTGGCGCGACGGCAGGCGGCTCAACTGGTCGACCAGTTGCTCCAGCTCGCGCAGGTCGAGCAACTCGCCGGTCCTGCCCGGAAAGCTCATCGTCAGTTCGCGCGGGCTGGCCAGCGCGGAGCTGTCCAGGCCCTCCAGGCGGCCTTCGACGACGATGATGCGCAGGGTCCCGGAGGCCAGGTCCTGCTGTGGCAGGTAGGCACGGGTGGTGACGTAGCCGCGATCCAGGTAATGGTCGGTGACGGCCTTGAGCAGCGCATTGAGCTGGCCGACGCCCAGGCAGCGCCCCTGGTAGGGCGCCAGCAGTTGGCGACGCGCGCTTTCGCCGAGGTGCCCGGCGCCTTCCAGCTCGATGCGGCGGATCTCGAAGCAGCGCTCGTCGCCGCCGGAGGCATCCGCAGCGGCGGGCGCTCCCTTGCCGGGCAGTTGCTGGAGTTCCTCCAGGCGCTTGCGCTGTTCGTCCAGCAGGCGCTGCTGGCGGTCGCGGATCAGGTCGCGGTCGCCGGGGGAGGTGAAGGGGGCGGCGCTGGCCATGAGCGGCAGGCACAGGAAGATAAAGGCCAGGCGATGGAGAGCCACGATTTCATTCCTTGAAATACAGAAAGGCGCGATGTTGGCCCAGCGGCTACAGCGGGTAAGCAGGAATATTCCGAAATCCGTCTTCCATGAGTCGGACAATCCGGGAGTAAGGCACAAGGCCATCTGGGCGCGCCGAAAAACCTAACACAGACTTTTGGATTAATCCGTTAGATGGCACGCTTTCTCGACGAACTGCAACAAGACCCATCGTTGGTAGGGTACTCATCGCGGCAAAAAGAAAGGGCCGGCTCCCATGGGAAAGCCGGCCCCCGGATACTGCTCGTCGCAGGCGCTGCATCAGCCGCGCTGGTAGACGATTTCCTTGGTGCCGCCGTCGCAGGTGCCGACTACCTTCTTGTCGGTGACGCTGCCCTTGTCGACGATTTCCAGGGTGTAGGCAGGAACGCCGTTGGCCTTGATCTTCGCATCGATCTCGGCTTTCAGTTCCTCACAGGGCTTGGCGGCGAATGCGCTGCCCGCCACGGCAAACAGGCCGACTGCCAACATCAACTTCTTCATGAACACATTCCCTCGTTGCATGGATGAAGACCCGAACGGGTCAGGCTTGCCAAATGCGGCAAGGTTGAGACGAGCGCGCCGCCCATGGAGGCACGCCGCCCTCATAGCCTGTGCATGATCCGGCGAAGCGGAAAGACGCGGTGGCCTTCCCAGGGCGCTGGCGATCGTGGACAGGTTTCCAGGGTGCCATCAGCTATTGGCGATACGGAACCCTACTTTCAGGGTCACCTGGTAATGGCCGACGGCGCCGTTCTCGATGTGCCCGCGGGTATCCACCACCTCGAACCATTCCAGATGCTGGATGCTCTTCGCCGCTTCGGCGAGGGCGTTGTTGATGGCGTCCTCGATGCTGGTCTTGGACGAGCCGACCAGTTCGATCTTCTTGTAGGTGTGGTGATTGGACATGAACTCTCTCCCCGGACGATGCCTGGTTCTTCGCGCCCGACGGGCGCCTCTGTTCAATGGACACTAGCCGAGCCGGAAAAGTGCAGCAAATCGCCAGCGCTCAGCCTGCCAACTGCTCCCGCAACCATTGCGCCAGGCGCCCGGCACGCGGATCGTGCAGGCGCGCCGGTACCCACAGGGCCAGGCGCGCATCGGTCTCGATGAAGCCCCAGGGCGCCGCCAGGCGGCCCGCGGCGAGATCGTCGCGGACCAGCGGCTCCGGGGCGATGGCCACGCCGAGGCCCGCCACCGCCGCTTCCAGCAGGTAGTAGAGATGCTCGAACCCCTGGCCATAGCGCAGCGCCTCCGCCGCCAGCCCCTGGCTCGCGGCCCAGGCCGGCCAGGCCTGGGGTCGCGAGGCGGTATGCAGCAGCGGCTCCTGCAACAGCCGCGCGGCGGGCGCCTGGGCCAGGCCGGTTTCCTGCGCCAGGCGCGGGCTGACCACCGGCCCCATGCGCTCGGGCGCCAGTTCGAAGACCTGCATGTCCGCCGGCCAGGGCGGCTCGGCGAACCAGAGCATGGCGTCCAGGCCGGGACGACGCGGATCGAACTCGCCCTCGCTGGTGGACAGTTGCAGGCGCAGGTCGGGGAGGGCACGGTTGAGCCGGTCCAGCCGCGGGATGAACCAGCGCGCCAGCAGGCTGCCGGGTACGCCGAGGACGAACGGGGCCTCGGCGGTCTGCCGGCGCAGCTCGGCACAGACGCCACGCAGTCGCTCGAACGCATCGCCGCAGGCGTCACGCAGGCGAACGCCGGAATCGGTGAGTTTTACGCCGCGTCCATCCTTGCCGAACAGGGCCACCCCGAGATCGTCCTCGAGCAACCGCACCTGCCGGCTCACGGCGCCATGGGTAACGTGCAGTTCCTCGGCCGCCAGGCTGATGCTGTGCAACCGGGCAGCGGCTTCGAAAGCGCGCAGGGCATTCAGGGAAGGGAGGTCGCGGCTCATGGCTATTCGTGAGTTTTCCTGACAGGTTTGAGCAATCTTATCGGTTTCTTTTACCCGGCGGGGGGATTAGATTCTGCCCATACGTCATTTCCTGGAGCCCTCCATGACTTCCTATCGCAACGGCCCCGACGCCAAGGGCCTGTTCGGCCGCTTCGGCGGCCAGTACGTCGCCGAGACCCTGATGCCGCTGATCCTCGACCTCGCCCGCGAGTACGAGAAGGCCAAGGACGACCCGGCGTTCCAGGAGGAACTGGCCTACTTCCAGCGCGACTACGTCGGTCGGCCGAGCCCGCTGTACTTCGCCGAGCGCCTGACCGAGCACTGCGGCGGGGCGAAGATCTACCTCAAGCGCGAGGAGCTGAACCATACCGGCGCGCACAAGATCAACAACTGCATCGGCCAGATCCTCCTGGCCCGGCGCATGGGCAAGAAACGCATCATCGCCGAGACCGGCGCCGGCATGCACGGCGTGGCCACCGCCACCGTCGCCGCGCGCTTCGGCCTGCAGTGCGTGATCTACATGGGCACCACCGACATCGACCGGCAGCAGGCCAACGTCTTCCGCATGAAGCTGCTGGGCGCCGAGGTGATCCCGGTGACCGCCGGCACCGGTACCCTGAAGGACGCCATGAACGAGGCGCTGCGCGATTGGGTGACCAACGTCGACAGCACCTTCTACCTGATCGGCACGGTCGCCGGCCCGCATCCGTACCCGGCGATGGTCCGCGACTTCCAGGCGGTGATCGGCAAGGAAACCCGCGAGCAACTGGCCGAGAAGGAAGGGCGCCTGCCCGATTCGCTGGTCGCCTGCATCGGCGGCGGCTCCAACGCCATGGGCCTGTTCCACCCGTTCCTCGACGACGCCGGGGTGCAGATCGTCGGCGTGGAAGCCGCCGGCCACGGCATCGACACCGGCAAGCACGCGGCCAGCCTGAACGGCGGGGTTCCCGGCGTGCTGCACGGCAACCGCACCTTCCTGCTGCAGGACGCGGATGGCCAGATCATCGACGCACACTCCATCTCCGCCGGCCTCGACTATCCCGGCATCGGCCCGGAACACGCCTGGCTGCACGACACCGGCCGCGTCGAGTACACCTCGATCACCGACGACGAAGCCCTGGAGGCCTTCCACACCTGCTGCCGCCTCGAAGGCATCATCCCGGCACTGGAAAGCTCCCATGCCCTGGCCGAGGTCTTCAAGCGTGCGCCCAGCCTGCCCAAGGAGCACATCATGGTGGTGAACCTGTCCGGTCGCGGCGACAAGGACATGCAGACCGTCATGCACCACATGCAACAGGAGTCGAAAGCATGAGCCGCCTGCAGACCCGCTTCGCCCAGCTCAAGCAGGAAAACCGCGCCGCCCTGGTGACCTTCGTCACCGCCGGCGACCCGGACTACGCGTCTTCCCTGGAAATCCTCAAAGGCCTGCCGGCGGCCGGAGCCGACGTGATCGAACTGGGCATGCCGTTCACCGATCCGATGGCGGACGGCCCGGCCATCCAGTTGGCCAACATCCGCGCCCTCGACGGCGGCCAGACCCTGGCCAGGACGTTGCAGATGGTCCGCGAATTCCGCAGCGGCGAGAGCGAGACGCCCCTGGTGCTGATGGGCTACTTCAACCCGATCCACCACTACGGCGTCGAACGCTTCATCGCCGAGGCGAAGGAGGTGGGGGTGGACGGCCTGATCGTGGTCGACCTGCCGCCGGAGCACAACGAAGACCTCTGCCACCCGGCCCAGGCCGCCGGCCTCGACTTCATCCGCCTGACCACCCCGACCACCGGCGACCAGCGCCTGCCGACGGTGCTCGAAGGCAGTTCCGGGTTCGTCTACTACGTGTCGGTGGCCGGCGTCACCGGCGCCAACGCGGCGACCCTGGAACACGTCGAGGAAGCGGTGGCGCGCCTGCGCCGGCATACCGACCTGCCGATCGGTATCGGCTTCGGCATCCGCAGCGCCGAACACGCCGCCGCGGTCGCGCGGTTGGCCGACGGCGTGGTGGTCGGCTCGGCGCTGATCGACCGGATCGCCAAGGCCCGCGACAATGCCCAGGCGGTCAAGGATGTCCTCGCCCTGTGCGGCGAGCTGGCCGAAGGCGTGCGCAACGCACGCTGACAGACCCTGACAGCGGCATTCGCCAGGCGCAGGCAACCCGCTGCGCCTGGCCTTGCGTTGCACGCTGCCAGAACCGTGAGGAAAAATTCACGGTCACTTTCAGAAACGTCTTATTGTCCGCCGACTCTGCCGAAGCCTTGAATAGCGCCTCACCCAAATAGCCAACGCATTCAAAGAAGGTTCGCATGAGTAAGGTGCTGATCGTCGATGATCATCCCGCTATCCGCCTGGCCGTGCGCTTGCTGTTCGAGCGCGACGGTTTCACCATCGTCGGCGAGGCCGACAACGGTGCCGAAGCCCTGCAGGTAGCCCGCAAGAAGTCTCCCGACCTGGCCATCCTGGACATCGGCATCCCCAAGATCGACGGTCTCGAAGTGATAGCCCGCCTGAAGTCCCTGAAGCTGGACACCAAGGTCCTGGTCCTGACCCGGCAGAATCCGGCGCAGTTCGCCCCGCGATGCCTGCAGGCCGGCGCCATGGGCTTCGTCAGCAAAAGGGAAAACCTCTCCGAGCTGCTGCTCGCCGCCAAGGCCGTGCTGGCCGGCTACATCCACTTCCCCACCGGGGCGTTGCGCAGCATCAACCAGCAGAGCCGCGACAACGAGGCCCGCATGCTGGAAAGCCTTTCCGACCGCGAGATGACCGTGCTGCAGTACCTGGCCAACGGCAATACCAACAAGGCCATCGCCCAGCAGCTGTTCCTCAGCGAGAAAACCGTGAGCACCTACAAGTCACGCATCATGCTGAAACTCAACGCCCATTCCCTGGCCGGCCTGATCGATTTCGCCCGCCGCCACGAGCTGATCTGAGGATCCCATGCGAACGTTCGACCTGACCGCCGCCCTGGGCGACCGCGCCAACCAACCGGAGATCAGCCGCCTGCTCGTCGCGCAGCTGATGACCAGCAACAACGAAGACACCCGCAAGCTGCGGCGCGCCCAGGAGCGCGAGCAGACCCAGGAACTCAACGAGCTGGCGCACCGCCTGGCGGGCATGGCCTCGCTGATCCACGCCCACGCCGTGGAACGCGCCTGCCACCAACTGGAGATCGCCTGCGGCGAAAGCTCCGTGCGCAAGCTCGCCGATGCCGTCGACGACCTGGTGACGGCACTGGGCGAGCTGCAATGCGAACTGCACGACTGGATGACGATGACCGCGCCTCAAGGCACGGCGAAGTCATAGCGTTGCGGGCCTTCGTCCAGGATCGACAGGTCCAGCGGGCGAATGGCTCCCATCCAGATGGCTCGGTCGCGATGGTCGAGCAGATCGTTGCCGGTGACCGGGTGGATGAACACCACCAGGTCCTGCCGATGGATAGCCAGCCAGGGCACCAGCTCGCCGAACACCTCGGGAGCGAACGCCAGCTGGCAGCTCCAGTCCGGATGCGGCCCTACCGGCCGCTCATGGACCCGCCCCATCTTCAGCGGAAAGCGCCGCGCCGCCTCTTCGCAAAGGGCGCGGGCTCGCTCGATGCTCTGCGCATCGAAATAGACGTGAGCATGGAAGCCCTGGATGCGGGGGGTGGAATACTCGTTCATCGTCACCTCTTCAAGCGCCGCCGGCCTGCAACTCGGCCTGTAGCCAGTCGACGAAACCGTCGACCAGCCGCTGGCGCCGCTTGCGCTCCGGCAATACCGCATAGTACCCGTATCGCGACAGGCAGCTCTCGCCAATGGGCCGGCAAAGCAGCCCCTGTTCGAGCAGGCCGTCGACCAGGTGGCGCCAGCCGATGGCCACGCCCTGGCCGGCGATGGCCGCCTGGATCAGCAAGGTGTAGTTGTCGAAGCTGAGCACCGCCGGAATCGGCTGCCGATCGATGGCCAACGCTTCGAACAACGCCGGCCAGTCGAACCAGCGGGCGTGCTGCGCCGGCTTCAGATGCAGCATCGGCAGGCGCGCCAGGTGCGCCTTGGCCAGCGGCAACTGCAATCCCTCGACCAGCCGCGGGCTACAGACCGGGAACACCTCCTCGCGAAACAGCCGGTGCGCTTCGCCGTGCTTGGAACGACCGTCGCCGAACAGGATCGCCACGTCGATATCGCCGCGCTGGCCGGCCAGGCCGCGCTCGCTGGTCACCAGGCTCACGTCCAGGTGCGGATGGGCCTGGTGGAAGCGCGGAAGGCGCGGCATCAGCCAGTAGGCAGCGAAGGCGTAGTCGGTGGCCACCTGGAGCACCTCGTGGCGCTGGCGCGCGCCCAGCGCGGCGATGCCGGCATCGATCGTCTCGAGGCCGGCGGCCACGTGGCGGAGCAGGAGCTGGCCGGCGTCGGTGAGCACGATGCCTCGATGAACGCGCTGGAACAGAGGGGTCGCCAGCTCCTTCTCCAGGCGTTTGATCTGCTGGCTGACCGCAGGCTGGGTGGTCCCCAGCTCCTCGGCGGCAGCGGTGAAGCTGAGCTGGCGGGCGGCGGACTCGAATACCCGGAGCAGGTCGAGGGACAGCGGCATGAGGCGTTCTCCCATAAGCCAGGCTTATCCAACGCATCCAGCCCCATGCGGTTTACCAGGGATTTCGATGCACTGATGATCGACGCAGCACTATCGCATAACCCAATCGCATGGGATAAGCCGCCCGATGAAGACCTCGCCGAACATCCTGTTCATCATGGCCGACCAGATGGCCGCGCCGCTGCTGCCGCTTCACGATCCGCGCTCGGCGCTGCGCATGCCTCACCTCTCGCGCCTCGCCGAACGGGCCGTGGTGTTCGACTCGGCATACTGCAACAGCCCGCTCTGCGCGCCGTCGCGCTTCACCCTGGTCAGCGGTCGCTTGCCTACCCGCATCGGCGCCTGGGACAACGCCGCCGACTTCGCCGCCGATACCCCCACCTACGCCCACTACCTGCGCAAGCTCGGCTATCGCACGGCGCTGTCGGGCAAGATGCACTTCTGCGGTCCCGACCAGTTGCACGGCTACGAGGAACGCCTGACCAGCGACATCTATCCGGCGGACTATGGCTGGGCGGTGAACTGGGACGAGCCGGAGGTGCGCCCGAGCTGGTACCACAACATGTCCTCGGTTTTGCAGGCCGGTCCCTGCGTGCGCACCAACCAGCTGGACTTCGACGAGGAGGTGGTGTTCAAGGCCCGCCAGTACCTCTACGACCATGTTCGCCAGCACGCCGGCCAGCCATTCTGCCTGACCGTGTCGATGACCCATCCGCACGACCCCTACAGCATCCCGGCGAGCTACTGGAATCTCTACCGCGACGAGGACATCCCGCTGCCGCGCCAGCGCTTCGCCCAGGAGGAGCAGGACCCTCATTCGCAACGCCTGCTGAAGGTCATCGACCTGTGGGACAAGCCGTTGCCCGAGGAGCGCATCCGCGCCGCCCGGCGTGCCTACTTCGGCGCCTGCAGCTACGTCGACGCGCAGATCGGTGCGCTGCTGGCGACCCTGGAGGAATGCGGGCTGGCCGACGACACCATCGTGGTGTTCTCCGGCGACCATGGCGACATGCTCGGCGAGCGCGGCCTCTGGTACAAGATGCACTGGTTCGAGATGGCCGCGCGCGTGCCGCTGCTGGTCCATGCGCCGGCGCGCTTCGCGCCGCGCCGCATCGGCGCTTCGGTATCCACCGTGGACCTGCTGCCGACCCTGGTGGAGCTGGCCGGCGGCCAGGTCGATCCACGCCTGCCGCTGGAAGGCCGCTCGCTGCTGCCGCACCTGCGCGACGGCAGCGGGCATGACGAGGTGATCGGCGAATACACCGCCGAGGGCACCCTCAGCCCGCTGATGATGATCCGCCGCGGCGACTACAAGTTCATCTACTCCGAGCAGGACCCCTGCCTGCTCTACGACCTGCGCAACGACCCGCAGGAGCGCGAGAACCTCGCCGCCAGTCCGGCCCACCGCGGAACGTTCGAGGCGTTCCTCGACGAGGCCCGGCGACGCTGGGACATCCCCGCGATCACCCGCGCCGTACTCGACAGCCAGCGCCGCCGACGCCTGGTGGCCGCCGCGCTGGCGCGAGGGCGGCTGGCCAGCTGGGACCACCAGCCGTGGGTCGACGCCAGCCAGCAGTACATGCGCAACCATATCGACCTGGACGATCTCGAGCGCCGCGCGCGCTTCCCGCAACCCTGAGCACGAGGGCACTTCCATGAACCGGCTTCCCACCTGCCTGCTGGCCGCCACCCTGTTCCTGGCCAGCGCCTCGCTATACGCCGAAGACCCCGCCTGTGCCCGCGTCAGGCTGGCCGATCCAGGCTGGAGCGATATCGCGGTGACCAACTCCACTGCCGCGTTTCTCCTGGAAAGCCTCGGCTACCAGGTGAAGATCGATACCCTGTCGGTGCCGATCATCTATGGCGGCCTGCGCGACGGCCAGGTGGACGCCTTCCTCGGCGGCTGGATGCCCGCGCACCAGGACTATCACGACAAGTTCGTCGCCAGCGGCCAGGTCGAACGCCTCGGTCGCAACCTCGACGGCACCCGCTTCACCCTGGCGGTGCCGCGCTACGTCTGGGACGCCGGCGTACACCGCTTCGAGGACCTCGCCGCGCAAGGGCAACGCTTCAACCGCAAGCTGTACGGGATCGGCTCCGGCGCGCCGGCCAATCAGTCGATCCAGAAGATGATCGACGCCAACCAGTTCGGCCTCGGCGACTGGAAGCTGGTGGAGTCCAGCGAGCAGGCGATGCTCGCCGAACTCGGCCGGGCCGAGAAGCGCCAGCGCTGGCTGGTGTTCCTCGGCTGGACGCCGCACCCGATGAACATCCGCCATGACCTGCGCTACCTGGAAGGCGGCGAGCAGTACTTCGGCGACCGCGGCCAGGTCTACACCCTGGCACGCAAGGGCTACGCCGCGCAGTGCCCGAACCCGGCGCGGCTGCTGGCCAACCTGCGCTTCGACCTGGATATGGAGAACCGCCTGATGAGCGACGCGCTGGAAGGCACGGCGACTCCGGCCTCGGCGACCCGCGCCTGGCTCAAGGCCAACCCGCAGGTGCTCGAGGCCTGGCTGCAAGGGGTGACCAGCCGCGACGGCGGCGACGCCCTGGCCGCGGTTCGCGGCCAGCCATAGCGCCATGTGGACGCGCCTGCTGCCGTTCCTCGCCTGGCTACCGGGGCTGCACCGGGGCATGCTCGGGCGCGAGGCCTGGGTCGGCCTGAATGGCGCAATCCTGGCACTGCCGCAATCGATGGCCTATGCGCTGATCGCCGGCCTGCCAGCGGAGTACGGCCTGTACGCGGCGATGCTGCCAGTGGCGATCGCCTGCCTGTGGGGCTCGTCGCGCTACCTGGTGAGCGGTCCCACCGCGGCGATCTCGGTGCTGCTGTTCAGTTCGGTGGCCCCGCTGGCGCCGCTGGGCAGCCCGCAATACGTCCAGGCCGTGCTGCTGCTGACCTTTCTCGCCGGCGCCTTCCAGTGGCTGCTCGGCGTCCTGCGCGTCGGGTCGCTGGTCAATTTCGTCTCGCATTCGGTGATGCTCGGCTTCACCCTTGGCGCGGCGCTGCTGATCGTCCTCGGCCAACTGCCCTATCTTCTCGGCCTGGCCGCGAGCGGGGAGGGCGCAGCGCCGGGAAACGGCTGGCGGCTGCT
The DNA here is from genome assembly GCF_052044465.1 of Pseudomonas sp. 22490. Lineage (NCBI taxonomy): Bacteria > Pseudomonadati > Pseudomonadota > Gammaproteobacteria > Pseudomonadales > Pseudomonadaceae > Pseudomonas > Pseudomonas sp. 22490. The sequence goes on from NZ_JBQENS010000010.1 coordinate 12,763, forward strand.
GGCGCGGTTCGCCGAGTTCGATGGCCCATCGCTGCTGGTGGGCGGCTTCAGCTTCGCGCTCAGCCTGCTGGTCAGGCGCCTGCGACCGCGCTGGCCGGCCCTGCTGCTTGGCTTGCTGGGCGGTGCCACGCTGGTCTGGGCGCTACCCGGGACCTTCGCCTCGGTAGCCCATGTGCAGGCCTTATCGAGCGCACTGCCGGGCTGGAATCCGCTGGTCTTCGATTCCCGATCGATCCTCGACCTGCTACCTGCGGCGGTGGCCTGCGGCATGCTCGGGCTGGTCACCAGCCTGTCGATCGCCCGCGCCCTGGCCGCGCGCCAGGGAGACGCGTTCGATGCCAACCAGGAGGTCCGCGCCCAGGGCCTGTCGAACCTGCTCGGGCCTTGGCTGTCGGCGAGCCTGTCGGCGGGCTCCTTCACCCGCTCCGGGCTGAATCTGGAAGCCGGTGCGCGCTCCCCGCTGGCGGGTGCGTTTTCGGCGCTCTGGGTGGCACTGCTGGCCGTGCTCGGTGCGCGCCTGATCGAGCATGTGCCGTTGCCGGCGATGGCCGCAGGCATCCTGCTGATCGCCTGGGGCCTGATCGACCGCCCGGCGCTCCGCGCGCTCTACCGCAGCGGCCGCGCCGAATGCCTGGTGGCCGGCCTAACCGCCCTGGCCACGCTGCTGTTGCCGCTGCAGAACGCCATCTACGCGGGAGTGCTGGCGTCGCTGGTCTTCTACCTGCGGCGCACCTCGACACCACGCGTACTGCGCCAGCGCAACGACGAGGAAGAAGTGCTGCGCATCGAAGGCTCGATCTTCTTCGGCGCCTGCGACTACCTGCAACGCCTCATGCGCCAATGCGACAGGCCACGGCTGGTGCTGGACGCCCGCCAGGTGAACTTCATCGACTTCGCCGGCGCAGTGCTGTTGCAGCAGGAAGCCCGCCGCCTGCACGCCGAGGGCCGCCGCCTGGTATTGCGCCACGCCCGCCCGCAGGTCCGCGAAGCGCTGGGCCGGCAGGCCGACGAAGGCTGCCGCCTGCACTACGAAGGCTGACGCTCAGGGCGCCGCCGGCGATGTCGGTGCGCTGTCGCCGGGCAGCAGTTGCGGCGATTCCCGCTGCAGCTTGTCGCGCATCATCTCCAACTGTCCAAGGGCGGCGCGAGCCTCGTCGATTTCCTCGGCGCTGCGCTCGCCACCCTGTTCGGCCGCCTCGATCCGCGCGCGGATTTCCGGTATCTGCTGTACGCCGCTGGTGTAGGCCTGTACCAGTTCGCGGGTCTGTCGTTCCTCGAAGGCCTGGTACTGCTTCGGATCGGCCAGCTCCTGCGCCGTCGCGCCCTGGCGTGGTTGCAGGCCGCCGAGCGGCGGGCTGCGCGGGTCGCCCTCGTCGCGCAGCATCTGCATGAACTGGATCGCCTGCTCGCGATCCAGTTCCGCCACCGGCGGCTCCGCCTCGTACGCCGGTGCTGCCGCTTGCGATCGCACCGGCGCCGGCGGCGGCGGACGGTCGTCGACCGCGGGCAGTGCCGCAAGCGTCCTGGCTGGCGACGGAGAAGACGAGGAAGCGGCCATATCGGCAGGCGCCAGCAACACGCCGGCGCAGGCCAGGGCGATCGCCAGCCCGCTGCAGCCGAGGGCAACGCCGAGCCAGCGCTTCACAGGCCTTCCACCCTGGCGCCGGCCAGCAGGTTGCGCAGGCGCGTCTCGAACTGCGCTGCCAGTTGCTCGCGCGCCACCGCCTGGTTCACCTCGAAGCGCACGCTGCGGTCGTCGAGGGGCAACTGGCGATCCTCGCGGCTACGCACCCGGACGATCTCGAACGCGCCGTCGATGCGCATCGGCTGGGAAACCGTATCGGCCTTCTGGATCAGCGCAGTCTTGCGCAGCAGGTCGAGCCGGCCGTCCTGGGGCCGTATCAGGCCTAGGTCGCCGGGCGGGTCGCGGTCCCTGTCATCGGCCAGGGAATAGCGGCGTACCGCCTCGTCGAAGGCCAGGCCGCCGCGCAACTCGGCGTAGACCTTGTCCGCGCTCGCCTGGTCGGCCAGGCGGATATGCGCCGCCTGCACCTGCGCGACGTTGCGGTAACGCTCCAGGTTGCGCCGATAGTAGGCCTCGGCGTCCTTGTCGCTGACCTTGCCGGCGAGTTCCCGCAGCGCCTCGGACTCATGGTGGAAATCACTGTAGAGGCCGATCTGGTGCAGATAGCGATGGCGCACCAGCTTGTCCCGCACCAGGGTCCTCACGCCCTGCCGCTCTGCCGGGCCGAAGCCGTCCCGGGCCAGGCGGTACCAGAGGTAGTCGCGGCGGATGCGGGTCTGGACCTGGCGCGCCAGGTAGGCGAGGTTGCCCTGTTGCAATTCGACCTGGCCCTGGACGTTGTCGCCTTCGTACAGCGATAGCAGGTCGAGGACCTGTGCCGGCTGGCCGGGAAACTGCCAGCCGATCAGCTCGACCCCGGCCGCCTCGCGGCGCTGCGTCTCGTCCAGCAGCAGGCTGTTTTCCACCAGGCCGCGGCTCCTCGGCGCCAGCACCTCGCGCAAACGCTCCGCGCTCAGGGCCCGGGGCTGGCGCAGGTATGGCCCGAGGTCCTCGCGGTAGCGCCTGCCGTATACCTGTTCGAGCAGGTTGCCGGCCTCGATCTCCACGCTGGCGTCGAGATCGGCGCGGCTCTGCGCGGTGAGCTGGTCTTCCACCGCGCGTGCCAGCAGGCGGTTTTCCACCAGGCCACGGCGCAACTGCTGCGGGTCGGTGTTGAACTTGACCCGCGACAAGGCCTGCTCGAGCAGGTCGACGCTTTTCCCCGGCAGCACCTCGCCGTCGATCCGCAGATCCTGCGGCGCCTTGGCGGGGACGCCATGGGCGCTCCACGCCAGCAGCCCGAAGGCGACCCCGCACAGTGCGCGACGCCAGCCCCGAGCGCGGTCAGAGAGCAGTCTGTGCATCGAAGCTGTTGGCGCCCTTGGTCAGTACGGTGACGGTCAGGGCGATGGACTCGGGAATCAGCTCCTTCGCCACCCGCAGGCGCGTCTCGTAGCTGGTGTCGTAGAGCGGCTCGGGACGCTCGTAGGCGACCTGGCCGGTCTGGGTGAGCAGGTCGCGGATGCTCTTGCTCGGATCGTAGCGCCCCACCAGGTTGGCCACCGCCGCCGGGTCGTTGAGCTTCTCGCTGGCGTAGTGGTCGTCGACCCAGCCTTCCCAGCTGGAATGGCCGTTGGCCGAGGTGATCCACACATGGTGCGGCTGGGCCACGTCGCCGGTGGCGTGCAGGGCATAGCCGATGGTTTGCAGCGAAGGCGCGGCGCGGAACTGCTCGAACCAGTAGGTGGCGAGGTTATCGATCGGCTGGAAGGCGGCGGTCTGGAAGTCGCCGTAGTGCTCCTGCCAGTCCGAGCGGGTGCCCTGGCGGTAGTGCGCCTCGGTGGTGTCGAAGTCCTCGCGCTTCAGCTCGCGGTTGTAGAGGTAGACCATGGCGTACCAGTCGACGTCGGCGATGCCGCCGTCGACCTTGTGGTAGCGGTAGTCGTAGCCGCCGTGGGGGTTGCCATGGGAGTCGCCGTCCCGGGCCAGGTTGAGGAAGTGCCAGTACGAGGTGTAGTTGACGATGCCCGAAGCCGCGCCCCACAGCGGCGCGTGTTCGTAGCCGACCCACCAGCCACCGAGACGGGTGTCCTTGAAGTCGTCCACGTCGAAGGCCGCCTGGCCGAGGATCTCCCCGGCCTGCGCCTCGCTGCCGGCGGCGCTCACGTAGAACCGGTAGGCCTGACGCATCTCCTCGGTGGCGTAGGAGGAGTTCATGAAGGCCAGGGCGTCCTTGACGATGTTCTTGTGGGTCGGTTGCGACCAGGCGTTGGCCTGGCTGGCGATGGCGCAGATGCAGAGACCGGCGGCCAGGCGGGCGAAGGTTTTCATCGGCAGCGCTCGAGAGTGAGTGAAGCCTGAAGTCTTAACCCGGTTTTGTGATTCCTACATGTCAGATGGAAACCGATTTGAGACGTACATCTCAAATGCTGCCTGACAACTCAGACAGTTGCCAACTGTCGGCGCAGCGTCTCCAACACTGGCGCCGAGGCAGGACGCACGCCGCGCCAGAGGAAGAATGCCTCGGCGGCCTGCTCCACCAGCATGCCCAGGCCATCCAGGGTACGCGCCGCACCGCGTTCGGCGGCCCAGCGGTTGAAGGCAGTCGGTTCCTTGGCATACATCATGTCGTAGCAGACGGTACGGCCGGGCTCGATCACGCTCTGCGCCAGCGGCGGCACGTCGCCGGCAAGACTGGCCGAGGTGCCGTTGACGATCAGGTCGAAAGGCCCTTCGACCTCGGCGAAACCGCAGCCGTGCACCGCGCCGAGGTCGGCGAACCGCTCGGCCAGGTCCACGGCCTTCCGCGCCGTGCGGTTGGCGATCAGCAACTCCGCCGGGCACTCGCCGAGGAAGGGTTCGAGCACCCCACGCACCGCACCGCCGGCGCCGAGCAGGAGAACCCGCTTGCCGCGCAGCTCGACCCCGGCGTTCGCCGTCAGGTCCCGCAGCAGGCCGGCGCCGTCGGTGTTGTCGCCGCGCAGGCGACCGTCGGCGAGGCGGATCAGGGTGTTCACCGCCCCGGCCCGGGTGGCCCGCTCGCTCAACTCGTCCACCAGACGATAGGCCTCTTCCTTGAACGGCACGGTGACATTGGCGCCCTTGCCCTGCTCGAAGAAGCGCCGGGCGAACCCGGGGAAATCGTCCAGCGGCGCCAGTTGCGCGTCATAGACCAGCGCCTCGCCGGTCTGCTCGGCGAACAGGCGGTGGATCAGCGGCGACTTGCTGTGGCCGATGGGGTTGCCGAATACGCAATAGCGGTCCATGGGTCGTTCCTTTGCCGGAGTGGGACGGGACGAGCGGACTCGTCCCCTGCGGGCGGGTCAGGGCTGGCCGGCGAGCCAATCGCGGTCGGCGAGGAAATACTCGGTCAGGCGCGCTTCCTCGCTGCCCGGCTCGGGTTTCCAGTCATAGCCCCAGCGCACCTGCGGCGGCAACGACATCAGGATCGATTCGGTACGGCCGCCGGACTGCAGGCCGAACAGGGTGCCACGATCGAAGACCAGGTTGAACTCCACATAGCGACCGCGACGATAGGCCTGGAACTCTCGCTGCCGTTCATCGAACGGCGTGTGCTTGCGGCGCTGGACGATCGGCAGGTAGGCGTCGATATAGGCATCGCCGATGGCGCGGATGAAGGCGAAGCAGGTGTCGAAGTCCCACTGGTTGAGGTCGTCGAAGAACAGGCCGCCGATGCCGCGCGGCTCGTTGCGGTGCTTGAGGTGGAAGTAGCGGTCGCACCATTCCTTGTAGCGCGGGTAGACGTCCGCGCCGAACGGCGCGCAGGCGTCGCGAGCGACCCGGTGCCAATGCACGCAGTCTTCCTCGTGGGCGTAGTAGGGGGTCAGATCGAAGCCGCCGCCGAACCACCAGACCGGCTCCTCGCCTTCCTTCTCGGCGCAGAAGAAACGCACGTTGGCATGGGAAGTCGGCACGTGGGGGTTTTCCGGATGGATCACCAGCGACACGCCGAGCGCCTGGAAACCGCGCCCGGCCAGTTCCGGCCGATGGGCGCTGGCCGAGGGCGGCAGGCTATCGCCGAAGACGTGGGAAAAATTCACCCCGCCCTTCTCGATCAATGCGCCGTCGCCGATTACCCGCGTCCGTCCGCCGCCACCGGCCGGACGCTCCCAGGCGTCCTCGGCGAAGCGGGCCTTGCCGTCCTCCGCCTCGAGGGCGGCGCAGATGCGGTCTTGCAGGTCGAGCAGGTAGGTTTTGACAGCGGCGATACGGTCGGTCACGGAGTTCACCTTGGAGCGGGGAGGCCGCGCGGGGCGCGGGCTGGCGACGAAACGAGGGCGCAAGCATACCACCCTGGATGGGTAGCCGGCGCTTGACGGCCGTCAAGGGGAAGGCTTGGATGAAGGCCTTTACCCAGGGTCGCCCACCCGGCGCGACCGTCCGAAACCCTGACGAAGCAGGAGTTCCAGCATGGCCAAGCGCATCCAGTTCGCTGCCTACGGCGGCCCCGAAGTCCTCGAATACCGCGACTACCAACCCGCCGAGCCGGGCCCCCGGGAAGTCCGCGTGCGCAATCGCGCCATCGGCCTGAACTTCATCGACACCTACTACCGTAGCGGCCTCTATCCAGCCCCCGGCTTCCCTTCGGGGCTGGGTAGCGAAGGGGCCGGCGAGGTCGAGGCGGTGGGCAGCGAAGTGACCCGTTTCAAGGTCGGCGACCGCGTCGCCTACGCCACCGGCCCGCTGGGCGCCTACAGCGAACTGCATGTGCTGGCGGAGGAGAAGCTGGTCCACCTGCCCGACGGCATCGACTTCGAACAGGCCGCCGCGGTGATGCTCAAGGGGCTCACCACCCAATACCTGCTGCGCCAGACCTACGAACTGCGGGGCGGCGAAACCATTCTCTTCCATGCCGCCGCGGGCGGCGTGGGCCTGTTCGCCTGCCAATGGGCCAAGGCCCTTGGAGTGCAGCTGATCGGCACCGTCAGCTCGCCGGAAAAGGCGCGCCTGGCCAGGCAGCACGGTGCCTGGGAGACCATCGACTATAGCCATGAGAACGTGGCGCGGCGGGTGCTCGAACTGACCGACGGGAAGAAGTGCCCGGTGGTCTACGACTCGGTGGGCAAGGATACCTGGGAAACCTCGCTGGACTGCGTGGCGCCGCGCGGCTTGCTGGTCAGCTTCGGCAACGCCTCGGGGCCGGTGACCGGGGTCAACCTTGGCATCCTCTCGCAGAAGGGTTCGCTGTACGTGACCCGGCCGACCCTGGGCAGCTACGCCGATACCCCGGAAAAACTCCAGGCGATGGCCGACGAGCTGTTCGGCCTGATCGAGCGCGGCGACATCCGCATCGAGATCAACCAGCGCTTCGCCCTGGCCGAAGCAGCCAGGGCGCATACCGAACTGGCCGCACGGCGAACCACCGGCTCGACCGTACTGTTGCCCTGAAGCGCGTACTCAGGCCGGGCGGATGACCTGTCCGGTCACCAGGTCGCGGATCAGGCTGGGGTTGCGGNGGGCGCCGCCGAGGATAGCGTCCAGCTCGTCGTGGAAGTATTGCTCCACCCGCAGCCGCGTGCGCGCCGCCGGGCGCCCGGCCGGATTGGCCGAGGTGGAGATCAGCGGACCGGTGAGATGGCACAGTTCCTGTACCAGGGGATGGTCGGTGACCCGCACGGCGACGCTCTCGTGGACGCCGGTGACCCACTCCGGCAGGCGCTCCTGGTGCGGCACCAGCCAGGTGTTCGGCCCCGGCCAGGTACCGGCCAGGCGGTCCAGCCAGACGTCCGGCAGGTCTTCGAGAAGGAAGTCGAGCTGGTGGATGTTCGCCGCCACCACGATCAGGCCCTTTTCCACCGGCCGCGCCTTCAGCGCCAGCAGGCGATACACCGCATCCTCGTTCCACGGGTCGCAGCCGAGCCCCCATACCGCCTCGGTGGGATAGGCGATCACGCCGCCCTCGCGGACGACCCGGGCGGCGCATTGCGCACGAAAGCTGCTGATCATCGACTCACTCCAGCGGACAGGGTGCGCGAAGTGTACGGTTTCAGCCGGAGCGATGCACCCAGGTGCCGGCCTCGCAGGCGACCCGGCCGTCGAGTTCCAGTTCGCTGAGCGTCGCCAGCACATCGGGCAGCGTCATGCCGCTGGCGGCGGCCAGGCCTTCGCTGGTGTAGGGCGCGGCGCGCAGCAGCGCCAGCAAAGGGTGGGGCAGGGGTTGCGCCGGCGCTTCCGCTGGCTCCGCCTGCGCCCAGCCGCGCAGTGCTTCGAGCACGTGCCCGACGCTTTCCACCAGCAGCGCGCCATCGCGAATCAGCTGGTGGCAGCCACGTGCGCCGGGATGGTGGATGGAACCCGGAATGGCGTACACCTCGCGCCCCTGTTCCGCCGCCAGCCGCGCGGTGATCAGCGAGCCGCTGGCGGGACTTGCCTCGACCACCAGCACACCCAGCGAGAGTCCGCTGATGATGCGGTTGCGCCGGGGAAAGTTTGCCGGCAGCGGCGGGCTGTCCAGCGGCAGCTCCGAAACCAGCGCGCCGCCACCCTCGACGATGCGCCGCGCCAGCGCTTCGTGGCGCCGCGGATAGAGCCTGCGCAGGCCGGTGCCGAGGACTGCCACGGTCGCGCCGCCAGCCTCCAGCGCGCCCTCGTGGGCGGCGCCATCGATGCCCAGGGCCAGCCCGCTGGTGATGGCGAAGCCGCCCTGCGCCAGGCTGCGCGCAAAGCTCCGGGCGGTGCCCAGCCCGGCGGGGCTGGCGCGGCGGCTGCCGACCATCGCCAGTTGGGGCCGTTCCAGAGTCTCCGGAGCGCCTTCGACGTACAGCAGCGGCGGGGCATCGGCGACTTCGGCGAGCAGTGCCGGGTATCCCGGGTCGTCCCACATCAGCAGGTGCCTGCGCGGACCTTCCAGCCAGCGCAGGGCTTCACCCGCCGCTTCCCGCACCGCCGGGCTGCGCCGCGCGGCGGCGGCCTCGGCAGGCACTCCCAGGGTGCGCCAGGCGCTGGCTGGCGCGGCAAGCGCGGAAGAGGCCGAACCGAAGGCCTCGATCAAGCGCAGGAAGCGCATGGGTCCCAGTTCGGGCAGGCCATGCAGGCGCAGCCGTGCTTCCAGTTCGGCTGGAGAATGGTTCTTCATCGCGACTCATCCATAGCAGGCAGGTCCATCGCTGACAGGAAGAGGGGAAGGGTCCGGCTTCCATCCTGGAAACCGTCGTATGAAATTTCCTTCCCCCAGAAACGCGAAACCCCCGCCGAGGCGGGGGTTTCGAGTCAGGGATTCTGCACCCTGTCGGTTACCGAGAGCGGCCTGCTGGCCATCAGAACCAGGGCGTAGCTCAGCTTCTTGTAGGTACGGAACACCATCAGCAGGCCGGCGCGTTCGTCGGGAATCTTCACCGACTCACCGGTAACGCGGTCGCGCACCGTCTCGCCGACCTTGTAGATCGCCAGCACGTTGCCCTCGGCCAGCCCGTCGCGCTGGCCACGGTTCAGGGTGACCACGTCGAACTGGCCGATCTGGGTCACGCCGCGCGGTACGTCGATGATTTCGCCCTTCACCTCGCGGCTCGGCTCGCCGGGCATGAAGGTGGAATTCACCGCACGCTCCTCGGTGGGGAACAGGCGGTCGCCCAGGCGCACTTCCTGGGTGGTGCGGGTCAGCGCCAGGGTCGCGACGTCGCCTTCGGTGGCCACCACCTCGCCGCCGCCGATGTCGTCGGCGTTGATGCCGAGGACTTCCTTGGTCTTCGGATCGATGTAGACCTTGCCCTGGCGGAAGATGCCATAGGCCGGCTGGCCGTCGGCGAACTTGCCGCGAGCGTAGATGCGGTCGCCGGTGCCGCTGACGATCCGCTCGGCGTTGCCGGCGACGATGTACGGCGCACTGGTGAAGGTCTTCTCGTCATCGACGATGCGGTTGGCCAGCAGGAAGCTGTTGATCTTGTCCAGCGGGATGGTCGGGATGGCCTCGGCGATCGGCGTGCTGCGGATCTTCGGCGACAGCTTGATGGTCCCGCGCGATTCGCCACGGTTCAGCACCAGGCGCGGCTGGCCATCGACGTAGACCAGGCTGAGGGTGTCGCCGGGGTAGATCAGATGTGGATTCTGGATCTGCGGGTTGGCGTGCCAGAGTTCCGGCCACTTCCATGGCTGGCGGAGGAATTTCCCCGAGATGTCCCACAGGGTATCGCCCCTGACCACCGTGTAGCGGTCCGGATGCCCTTCCCTGAGGTCGACCTGGGCCTGCGCCAGACCGCTCGCGGCAAGGAGCAGAAGGGCGACTAGTGATTTCCTCATGCAGTGAATCCCTTTATCATGTCGACATACGCGAAACGCCCGAAGCCCGCGAGAATCGCGGTCTGAAGCCGTTTTCAAGCTGCGCGCCATCTTAGCAGCGGATTTTCAATCGATTCCACAAGTGCATCACAAACGCATATGGCCATCCTGAACATTCTCGAATTCCCCGATCCGCGCCTGCGGACCATCGCCAAACCGGTGGAGGTGGTCGACGACGCGGTGCGCCAGCTGATCGACGACATGTTCGAAACCATGTACGAAGCCCCGGGCATCGGCCTCGCCGCGACCCAGGTGAACGTGCACAAGCGCATCGTGGTCATGGACCTCAGCGAAGACAAGTCCGAGCCGAGGGTATTCATCAACCCCGAGTTCGAACCGCTGACCGAGGATATGGACCAGTACCAGGAAGGCTGCCTGTCGGTACCCGGCTTCTACGAGAACGTGGACCGACCGCAGAAGGTCCGGATCAAGGCCCTCGACCGCGATGGCAACCCCTTCGAGGAAGTCGCCGAAGGCCTGCTGGCGGTATGCATCCAGCACGAATGCGACCACCTCAACGGCAAGCTGTTCGTCGACTACCTGTCCACCCTCAAGCGCGACCGCATCCGCAAGAAGCTGGAAAAGCAGCATCGACAGCAGGCGTGACCCCATCCCCCAAAGGCTTGCCCCGGCAAGCCTTTTTCTTTTAGCGAGCCCCGCATGAGCCAAGCATTGCGCATCGTCTTCGCCGGAACCCCGGAATTCGCCGCCGAGCATCTCAAGGCCCTGCTCGACACCCCACATCGGATCGTCGCCGTCTACACCCAGCCTGACCGGCCGGCCGGCCGCGGGCAGAAACTGATGCCCAGCGCGGTGAAGAGCCTGGCCCTGGAGCATGGCCTGCCGGTCATGCAGCCGCAGAGCCTGCGTAATGCCGAGGCCCAGGCGGAGCTGGCGGCCCTGCGCGCGGACCTGATGGTGGTGGTCGCCTATGGCCTGATCCTGCCCCAGGCGGTACTCGATATCCCGCGCCTGGGCTGCATCAACAGCCACGCCTCGCTGCTGCCGCGCTNCGCCGATCCAGCGCGCGGTGGAAGCCGGCGACGCGGAGAGCGGCGTCACCGTGATGCAGATGGAAGCAGGGCTCGACACCGGCCCGATGCTGCTCAAGGTGAGCACGCCGATTTCCGCCGCGGACACCGGCGGCAGCCTGCACGACCGGCTCGCCGCGCTCGGCCCGAAAGCGGTGGTCGAAGCCATCGCCGGCCTGGCCGCCGGCACCCTGCATGGCGAGATCCAGGACGACGCCCTGGCCACCTACGCGCACAAGCTGAACAAGGACGAGGCACGCCTCGACTGGAGCCGTCCGGCCGTCGAACTGGAGCGCCAGGTCCGCGCCTTCACCCCCTGGCCGGTCTGCCACACCAGCCTCGCCGATGCTCCGCTGAAAGTCCTCGGCGCCAGCCTGGGGCAGGGCAGCGGGGCGCCCGGAACCATCCTCGAGGCCAGCCGCGACGGCCTGCTGGTCGCCTGCGGCGAAGGCGCCCTGCGCCTGACCCGCCTGCAAGTGCCGGGCGGCAAGCCACTGGCCTTCGCCGACCTCTACAACAGCCGCCGCGAGCAATTCGCCGCCGGCCAGGTGCTCGGCCAATGAACCCGCGTCTCGCCGCCTGCCAGGCGCTGGCCGCGGTGCTCGCCGGACGCGCCTCGCTGTCTGGCGCGTTGCCGCCGCAACTGGACAAGGTCGCCCCGCGCGATCGCGGCCTGACCCAGGAGCTGGCCTTCGGCGCGGCGCGCTGGCAACCGCGCCTGCAGGCCCTGGCCGCGCGCCTGTTGCAGAAGCCGTTCAAGGCCGCCGACACCGATATCCACGCCCTGCTGCTGATCGGCCTCTACCAGTTGCTCTACACGCGGATTCCGCCGCACGCCGCGATCGGCGAGACCGTCGGCTGCGCCGACAAGCTGAAGAAGGGCTGGGCCAAGGGCGTGCTCAACGCCGTGCTGCGCCGCGCGCAGCGCGAAGGCGAGACGCTGCTGGCCGAGGTCGACCGCGATCCCTCAGCGCGCCTGGGACATCCGCGCTGGCTGCTGAAAGCGCTCAAGCAGGCCTGGCCGGAGCAGCTCGACGCGCTCTGCGCAGCGAACAACGCACACCCGCCGATGACCTTGCGGGTCAATCGGCGCCACGGCGAGCGCGATGCCTACCTGGCCGAACTCGCCGAAGCCGGAATCGAGGCCCGCGCCTGCGACTACAGCCGCGACGGCATCCAGCTCGCCGCGCCGCGCGACGTGCGCGAACTACCGGGCTTCGCGGAGGGCCGCGTCAGCGTCCAGGACGAAGCCGCGCAACTGGCCGCCGAGCTGCTCGAAAGCGCGCCCGGCCAGCGTGTCCTCGACGCCTGCTGTGCGCCTGGCGGCAAGACCTGCCACCTGCTGGAAACCCAGCCGGAACTGGCCGAAGTGGTCGCCGTCGACCTCGAGGAGAGCCGCCTGGTAAGGGTCCGGGAAAACCTCCAGCGGCTCGGCCTGCAAGCCAGCCTGGTCGCCGCCGACGCCAGGGCCACCGGGGAGTGGTGGGACGGCAAGCCGTTCCAGCGCATCCTCCTCGACGCGCCGTGCTCGGCCACCGGGGTGATCCGCCGCCACCCGGACATCAAGCTGGCGCGCAAGCCGGAAGACATCGCCGCCCTGGCGCACCTGCAGGGTGAATTGCTCGACGCGCTGTGGCCTACCCTGGAAGTCGGTGGCGTACTGCTCTACGCCACCTGTTCGGTGATGCCGGCGGAAAACAGCGACAGCATCGCCGCCTTCCTCGCCCGCACGCCCGGCGCCCGCGAACTGGACCTTCCCGGCCCCTGGGGCATGAAACAGCCCCACGGCCGCCAGTTGCTGCCGCAGGTGGAGGGCCACGATGGCTTCTACTATGCCAAGCTGATCAAGATATCCGCCCGTTGATCGAAACCTGACGAGCCGTTTCCTGCATGAAAATCATCATCCTCGGTGCCGGCCAGGTCGGCGGCACACTGGCCGAGCACCTGGCCAGCGAAGCCAACGACATCACCGTGGTCGACACCGACGGCGACCGCCTGCGCGACCTCGGCGACCGCCTCGACATCCGCACCGTGCAAGGCAAGGCCTCGTTCCCCACGGTGCTGCGCCAGGCCGGCGCCGACGACGCCGACATGCTGGTGGCGGTGACCAATAGCGACGAGACCAACATGGTCGCCTGCCAGGTCGCCTACACCCTGTTCAACACCCCGACCAAGATCGCCCGCGTCCGCGAGCCGGCCTACCTGACCCGTACCGGGCTGTTCGACAACGAGGCGATCCCGGTGGACGTGCTGATCAGCCCGGAGCAGGTGGTCACCAACTACATCAAGCGCCTGATCGAACACCCCGGCGCGCTGCAAGTCATCGACTTCGCCGAGGGCAAGGCGCAGTTGGTCGGGATCAAGGCCTACTACGGCGGCCCTCTGGTAGGGCAGGAGCTGCGCCAGCTGCGCGAGCACATGCCGAACGTGGATACCCGCGTCGCCGCGATCTACCGCCGCAACCGGCCGATCATTCCCCAGGGCGACACGGTGATCGAGGCCGACGACGAAGTCTTCTTCATCGCCGCCAAGGCCCATATCCGCGCGGTAATGGGCGAGATGCGCAGGCTCGACGACAGCTACAAGCGGATCATCATCGCCGGCGGCGGCAATGTCGGCGAGCGCCTGGCCGAGGCCATCGAGAGCCGCTACCAGGTAAAGATCATCGAGCGCAGCCCGCTGCGCTGCCGGCACCTCTCGGATACCCTGGACAGCACCATCGTGCTCAACGGCAGCGCTTCCGACCGCGACCTGCTGCTGGAGGAAAACATCGGCGAGACCGACGTGTTCCTCGCCCTGACCAACGACGACGAGGCCAACATCATGTCCTCGCTGCTGGCCAAGCGGCTCGGCGCGAGCAAGGTGATGACCCTGATCAACAACCCTGCCTATGTCGACCTGGTGCAAGGCGGCGAGATCGACATCGCCATCAGCCCGCAACTGGCGACCATCGGCACCCTGCTGGCCCACGTTCGCCGCGGCGACATCGAGAGCGTACACTCGCTGCGCCGCGGCGCAGCCGAAGCGATCGAAGTGGTAGCCCATGGCGACGCCAAGTCGAGCAAGGTGATCGGTCGCTCGATCAACGAGATCAAGCTGCCGCCGGGCACCACCATCGGCGCGCTGGTGCGCGACGAGGAAGTGCTGATCGCCCATGGCGACACCCGCATCGAGAGCGGCGACCACGTGCTGCTGTTCCTGGTCGACAAGAAATACATCCGCGACGTCGAGCGACTGTTCCAGGCCGGCCTGACGTTCTTCTGAGGCACGCCATATCGCGAACGGCGATAGGGCTTCGGCCTACGAACACCAAGGGGCCGCGTGCCTCCTTCGCAACGGCCGAATCCCCCTGTTCCGTGCAAAGCCTGGCCGGAGCCGGGCACAATGGCCGACATCGTTGGAAGAGGGCAGGATGATGATCGAAGGTCTGGAAAAGATGCTGGCCAAAGGCGTGGACAATGCGCTGCTGCGCTTCGGCCTGGGCAAGGGCTACCTGGACGCGGGCGACGCCGAACGCGCGGCGGAACACCTCCAGCGCTGCGTAGAGCAGGACCCGAAGTATTCCGCCGGCTGGAAACTGCTGGGCAAGGCGCGCCAGGCTGCCGGCGATCTCGCGGGCGCCCGGCAGGCCTGGGAGCAGGGCCTGGCAACTGCCGCGACGCATGGCGACAAGCAGGCCGAAAAGGAAATGACGGTGTTCCTGCGCAAGCTCGACAGGGCGAGAACCTGAGCGTCCGGCCAAGGCTTGCGCAGCGCGTTCTCGCCACCCGCCGGCCGGAGTTCCGGCAGACGGGTCGGGCGTGCTCATCGAGCGCTGGCAGAACGGTTCGAGCACGCCCCGACGACACTTTTACAAAGACCTGATCCACACATCCGTAGGCAACTTCTGTCAACGATGTAGCCTGCATCCCGAACGCCCACAACCCCATTGAGCGACCGCTGCCGGCCCTCTAGCTTCGACTCATCGCTTCGGTCCAAGCCCGAACGCGACACCTGACTTCAACTACTTTTCCGGAGCCAACATGTCGAAGCAAGAGCGTTCAGTCCCGTCCTATGTCGAATACCCATACGAGCAAGCGATTCTCTACGTTCACCGGAACGCCTCCGCCAATGAGATGCTCGAATCCGTACAGGAGCGCCTCAGGGCTCTCCTCGGCCTCCTCCATGCCTTGGAAAGGATCGAAGTGCGGACGGGGCAGGGCGTTCCCATTCAGCGCGTGGCGCACATCCTGGTCACGCTCGGCGGCGATGCCCTGACGCTGCTCACGGCCGCGCACCGGGCTACCACCTCCTGAACGAAGAAGGGCGCAACGGTCATCACGGCCTGTTGCGCCCTTCCTCCAGATTGCCTCGATGAGCCTCAAGCGTTGCTCTGCGGCCGCCCCGGCAGCATCTTCAGGATGCCGTTGAGTAGCATGCCGTAGAGCGGCACGAACAGTAGAAGACTGATACTCAGCTTCACTCCGTAGTCCACCGTGGCGATTTCCACCCAGTGCTGCGCCATGAACGGATTGTCGCTACGCCAGAACGCCACGAAGAAGAAGGTGAAGGTGTCCAGCAGGTTGCCGAGGATGGTCGAGGCGACTGGCGCGGTCCACCAGTGCCGGGAACGACGGAGGCGGTCGAATACCTGGATATCGAGGATCTGTCCGAGCACATAGGCGAGGAAGCTTGCCAGGGAGATCCGGGCGACGAAGGTGTTGAACTCGAGCAGCGCAGAGAAACCACGGAACGCCGCTTCCTGGAATAACACTGAGACTACGTAGGAGGCGATCAACGCCGGGATCATGACCCGGGCGATGACCAGCCGGGCAGGGCCCTTGCCCAGCAGGCGCACGGTGAGGTCGGTAGCCAGGAAGATGAACGGAAAGCTGAAGGCGCCCCAGGTGGTGTGCCAGCCAAACAGGGTGATCGGCAACTGCACCAGGTAGTTGCTGGCGATGATGATGAAGATGTGGAAGGCGATCAGGCCGGCCAGGGTGCCGCGCCAGGCCGCCGGAGAAGAGGCTGACATGTACTGTCCTTTTTGCGCGATGGGGTGAGGGAACCCATGCCCGGCACCATGCCGAGCGGCGCGCATTCTAGCCGATAACCGGCAGCGGTTTCGCCCACTCTGTGATCAGTGGCTCATGCCTGGGGTTCCACGTGGAACACCACCGTTCACGCTTCGCTGAGAAAGCGCAGGCCGACGCCTTCCGCATCGACTCGCACGACTTCCATCTGCAGGATCGGCGCGTCGATCGGCAAGTCCTGTACCTGGCCAGTAACGACACTGCCTGTTGGGAGCTGGGTCAGCTCCGGGTGTTTGACATAGACCCCGGTGTCGGACAGGTCGCGTGTCTGCGCCATCAGCTCGCCAAATAGCGGGTGACTGATACGGATTCGGCACTTGAGCGGGGTTCGTGGGTATTGTCGTTGATTATCCATCGAGTCCCTCGGGACCTGCGGAGGAGGCGGCAGAGCTGAGCATAGTACCCGGATATGAAAAAGGCGTCTTCCGACGCCCTTTCCTCAGTACCATTTTTTCTCGCCATCCGGGCGGTTCTTGAAGCGTTTCATGCTCCACATGTACTGGCTGGGATAGGCTCGTACATACTTCGCCAACTCGCGGCTCATGGCTGCTACAGACACTTCCAGGTCCTTGTCGTACATGTCCGCCGGAGCCGCTTCGAGGATCACCTTGTAACCGCTACCATCGGGCAGGCGCACCGCATGGAAGAACACTCCACGCGCCTTGCCGCGTGAAAGCAACTGCGGGACGAACTTGCTGATCAATGCAGTGGTGCCCAGGTAAGGCACGAAGAGCCCAGCGGTACGCGCGGGCTCGGGGTCGGCGGGAATTCCTACGCAACCGCCTTTCTTCACTTCCTTGATGACGCTGAGGATACCCTCCGGAGTGGAAGGTGCGACGCGGTTGCCCAATTGCACGCGTTGCTTCTTCAGCAATTCGTCGACTGCCTTCAGCTTGGGCGGACGATAGAAGATGATCGGCTTGGCGTAGGAACAATAGAAGTGGTTGAGTACTTCCCAGTTTCCCAGGTGACTGGTAATGCCGACCAGACCATCGCCGGAAGCCAGCGCTTCCTCCAGCACCTCCATGCCTTCGACCTCGCGGATGTATCTCAGCGACTTTTCAGGCGGCCAGATCCAGGCGCAGGCACTTTCGGTGAGGGTCCGGCCAATATCCATCAGGCTTTGTCCGACCAGCTTTTCCAGTTCGGTTTCAGACAACTCGGGGAAGCACTTGGACAGGTTGATCCGCACTACCTCGCGGGATCGATTCGGCAATTTCCACATCAGCCAGCCTATGCCGGCCCCGACGCCTTGCACGGCACGCCAGGGCAATAACGCGAACAGGCGTAGGGCCCCCACCACCAGGGCACCTTTGAATTTCTCCACGAAACACTCCTCGCTCGACTCGAACGCGCATTGTACGCCAGGAAGAAGGCGAGGGCGGCAGCCAAGGAAGCGGGGCGACCAGCTATGCTGCGCGCCGATGTTCCACGTGGAACATCCGAACGCATCCGTCAGGGAGCGCCCGGCTAGCCGACGAGTTGGGCGTAACGGTCGCAGTCCTGGGTATGGTCCATGACCATGCCGCTGGCCTGCATGAAGGCGTAGCAGATGGTCGGCCCGACGAAGTTGAAGCCGGCCTTGCGCAGCGCCTTGCTCATGGCCTCGGCTTCCGGGGTAATCGCCGGCACCTCGGCGCGACCAGCGAAATGGTTGATCTTCGGCTGGCCGCCGACGAAGGACCAGAGGAACCCAGCCGGGTCATCCAGCTCCAGCCAGGCCTGGGCGTTCTGCCGCGCAGCGTTGAGCTTGGCCCGATTGCGAATGATGCCGGGGTCGAGCATCAGTTCGTCGATCTCCGCGTCGCTCATCTGTGCCACCCGCTGCACGTCGAAGCCGAACAGCACCTCGCGGTAGCGCTCGCGCTTCTTCAGCACGGTGATCCAGGACAACCCGGCCTGGAAGCCCTCCAGCAGCAGAAGTTCGAACAGCGCGTCGGGATCGCGCTGCGGCACACCCCACTCCTCATCGTGGTAGGCCATGTAGAGGGGATCGTCGTTGCACCAGAAGCAGCGTGGCATAAGGCTTTCCGTGGTTTTCCAGGGATCGGGGGGACGGGCGAGGCGGCGCGGGAATCGGGTATACTTCCGCGTTTTGTATCGAAGCCTCAGCACAGGTGAATTTCGTGAGCCAGACTACGCCCGCCGTGCGCACCTTCCAAGACCTGATTCTCGCCCTGCAGAACTACTGGGCCGAGCAGGGCTGCGTGGTGCTGCAGCCCTACGACATGGAAGTGGGCGCCGGCACCTTCCACACCGCCACCTTCCTCCGCGCCATCGGCCCGGAGACCTGGAACGCCGCCTACGTCCAGCCGAGCCGCCGCCCCACCGACGGTCGCTACGGCGAGAACCCCAACCGCCTGCAGCACTACTACCAGTTTCAGGTGGTCCTGAAGCCGAACCCGGAGAACTTCCAGGAGCTGTACCTCGGCTCGCTGAAAGCCATCGGCATCGACCCGCTGGTCCACGACATCCGCTTCGTCGAGGACAACTGGGAGTCGCCGACCCTCGGCGCCTGGGGCCTGGGTTGGGAAATCTGGCTGAACGGCATGGAAGTCACCCAGTTCACCTACTTCCAGCAGGTCGGCGGCATCGAGTGCTATCCGGTCACCGGCGAGATCACCTACGGCCTGGAGCGCCTGGCCATGTACCTGCAGGGCGTGGACTCGGTCTACGACCTGGTCTGGACCGACGGCCCGTTCGGCAAGGTCACCTATGGCGACGTGTTCCACCAGAACGAGGTGGAGCAATCCACTTTCAACTTCGAGCACGCCAACGTGCCGAAGCTGTTCGAACTGTTCGACTTCTACGAAAGCGAAGCCAACCGCCTGATCGCGCTGGAGCTGCCGTTGCCGACCTACGAGATGGTCCTCAAGGCTTCGCATACCTTCAACCTGCTGGATGCGCGGCGCGCCATCTCGGTCACCGAGCGCCAGCGCTACATCCTTCGCGTGCGTACCCTGGCCCGCGCCGTGGCGCAGAGCTACCTGCAGGCCCGCGCGCGCCTCGGCTTCCCCATGGCCACCCCCGAATTGCGTGACGAAGTACTGGCCAAGCTGAAGGAGGCCGAATGATGAGCGCCAAGGATTTCCTGGTCGAACTGGGCACCGAAGAGCTGCCGCCAAAAGCCCTCAACAGCCTCGGCGAAGCCTTCCTCAGCGGTATCGAGAAGGGCCTCAAGGCTGCCGGTCTGAGCTATGCCGCTGCGCGTTTCTATGCGGCGCCGCGCCGTCTCGCCGTGCTGGTCGAGCAACTCGCCGTGCAGCAGCCCGACCGTACCGTCAACCTAGACGGTCCGCCGCTACAGGCCGCCTTCGACGCCAGCGGTAACCCGACCCAGGCCGCCCTGGGCTTCGCCAAGAAGTGCGGCGTGGATCTGCAGCAGATCGACAAGAGCGGTCCGAAGCTGCGCTTCAGCCAGACCATCGCCGGCCAACCGGCCGCCGGCCTGCTGCCTGGCATCGTCGAGGCCTCGTTGAACGAACTGCCGATTCCCAAGCGGATGCGCTGGGCAGCTCGCCGCGAGGAGTTCGTGCGTCCGACCCAATGGCTGGTGATGCTGTTCGGCGACGATGTGGTCGAGTGCGAGATCCTCGCCCAGAAAGCCGGGCGCGAATCCCGTGGCCACCGCTTCCACAATCCGGACAATGTGCGTATTTCCAGCCCGGCAGCGTATCTGGAAGACCTGCGCGGCGCTCATGTGCTGGCCGATTTCGCCGAGCGCCGCGAGCTGATCGCCAAGCGCGTGGCCGAACTGGCCGCCGAGCAACAGGGCAGCGCCATCGTGCCGCCGAGCCTGCTCGACGAAGTGACTGCACTGGTCGAGTGGCCGGTGCCGCTGGTCTGCTCCTTCGAGGAGCGCTTCCTCGAGGTCCCGCAGGAAGCCCTGATCACCACCATGCAGGACAACCAGAAATACTTCTGCCTGCTGGACGCCAACGGCAAGCTGCTGCCGCGCTTCATCACCGTCGCCAACGTCGAGAGCAAGGCGCCGGAGAACATCGTCAGCGGTAACGAGAAGGTAGTTCGCCCGCGCCTCACCGACGCCGAGTTCTTCTTCAAGCAGGACAAGAAGCAGCCGCTCGAAAGCTTCAATGAGCGCCTGCGCAACGTAGTGTTCCAGGCCCAGCTCGGCACCGTGTTCGAGAAGGCCCAGCGCGTCTCCGGCCTGGCCGCCTACATCGCCGAACGTATAGGCGGCAATGCGCAGAACGCCGCGCGCGCCGGCATCCTGTCCAAGTGTGACCTGGCGACCGAGATGGTCGGCGAGTTCCCCGAAATGCAGGGCATCGCCGGCTACTACTACGCCACCCACGGCGGCGAAGCGGAAGACGTCGCCCTGGCCCTCAACGAGCAGTACATGCCGCGCGGCGCCGGCGCCGAGCTACCCTCGACCCTGACCGGCGCCGCCGTGGCGGTGGCCGACAAGCTCGATACCCTGGTCGGTATCTTCGGCATCGGCATGCTTCCCACCGGCAGCAAGGACCCCTACGCGCTGCGCCGCGCTGCGCTGGGCGTGCTGCGCATCCTCATCGAGAAGCAGCTCGACCTGGACCTGGTAGCCGCGGTCAACGCCGCCGTCGAGCAATACGGCGACAAGGTCAAGGCCGCCGGCCTGGCCGAGCAGGTGCTGGACTTCGTGTTCGACCGCCTGCGCGCGCGCTACGAGGACGAAGGCGTGGACGTGGCCGTGTACCAGTCGGTGCGCGCGCTCAAGCCAAGCTCGCCGCTGGACTTCGACCAGCGCGTACAGGCCGTCCAGGCCTTCCGCCAGTTGCCTGAAGCCGAGGCCCTGGCCGCGGCGAACAAACGGGTGTCGAATATTCTCGCCAAGTCCGAGGACGAGGTTCCGCCGAACGTGGATGCCAGCCTGCTGGTGGAAGCCGCCGAGAAGGCCCTGGGCAGCGCCGTGGCGAACGCCGAAAGCGAAGTCGCGCCGCTGGCAGCGGCACGCGACTATCGCGCCGCGCTGGCCCGCCTGGCGGCCTTGCGCGAGCCGGTGGATACGTTCTTCGCCGATGTGATGGTCAATGTCGACGACGCGGCGGTGCGCGCCAACCGCTATGCGCTGCTGGCCAAGCTGCGCGGGTCGTTCCTCGGGGTGGCGGACATCTCGCTGCTCGGCTGAGCCAGTCCCGCCTCGAAGAAAAGGCCCGGCGTCCTCGCGACACCGGGCCTTTTTCACTACAGGACCTTCAGATACTCCAGCAGCGCACGCTTCTCCTCGGCCGACAGGCTGGTGCCGTACTCATGGCCGCAGCGGCTGTTGCCGGAATCACGCTGCTCGCAGCCGGTGGTCTTCAGCACATAGCTGCCGAATTGGGTCTGCTGGGCGGCGAGGCCGACCTTGTCCACGTCGTAGGCCGAGCCCACCGGGAAGGATTCCACCCGCTCCGCGGCCGGCTTCAGCAACTCTTCCAGGGTCGGCACCGAGCCGTTGTGCAGGTACGGCGCCGCCGCCCAGATCCCCTGCAGGACCCGCGACTCGTAGGGGTAGGGGTCGGCCTGGGTACGCACCGGCTTCTGGAAGGCGGTCAGCAGTTGCCGGGTTTCGTCGGTCATCACGCTTTCCGGCTTGACCGCCGCCGCCTTGGCATCGTGCTTCTCACCGAGGATCGGCACGAAGTGCTGCAGGATCGAACCGGCCACCGCTACGGCGAGTACATCGAAGGCTCCGTCGGTCGCCTTCAGCGGCTGGCCGAACGGCATCCGCGCGCCCTCCATCACGCCGGTCTGCACCTGGCCATCGAGGATGGCGTGCTGGCGGCTGTCGCTGCCGACGTCCCTCAGCGGAGTGTCCCAAAGCACCAGGTCCTTGATCCGGATGCCGTGGCACTCCACGCAGCCACCTTCGTCGGTCTTGCGGGCGAAGATCAGCGCGCCTTTCCTGGCCAGGTGCTTGTCCACCGCCCAGGGCCACTTCGGCGGGCCGATCTTCTTGATCAGGTCTTCCAGCTTGCCCAGACCGTGGAAGTTGGCCGAGTTGATCTTCAGGTAGTCCATGCCCAGCAGGTGGAACTTGCTCTTCTGCGGGTGGAAGGTGGCGAACACCCCGTAGACCTCGCCGACATTGCGCGCCAGGCCGAGCAGGTCGTTGCCGTTGGCGGCGAAGCCGGGCCACTGGGTCTTGTTCTGCCGCGCCGCGTTCCACAGGAACGGATAGCGCACCGGCGCATCCGCCGCCTTGATGTTGTCGGGAATCAGGTAGGGCGGCGCGGTGCCGATATCCAGCCCGGTAAGGCGGTTGAAGATCATCGATACCGCGTCCAGCCGCGCCGGTCCCCAGGTGTCCTTGGGCAGCGCGCGCTCGATCAGCGTGTGATAGGGCTCGTACCATTCCTTCACCGCCGCGAGCAGAGCGTCGCGCGCACCGGGAGGCGGATTGGCCCCGAGGATCTGCTTGGCGAAGGCGTCGAAGGCGGCGTCATCGCTGGTCAGCGGTCCCACGGACCGATCGAGGTCGGCGAGGAATGCCTGGAAGTCGACGATCGCCGGACCGCCGTCGATCCGATAGGCAGTGCCCTTCACCTCGATCTGCCGGGTATGGCAGGCCGAACAGGTCATGCCGACCATCTGCCGGGCGCCCGTGCCGGCTACGGTGAAGCCCACCGGCAGGCCTTCCGCGGGCGCCTTGGGGTTGGGCAAATAGCCGTAGCGGGCCAGGCTGTCGGCGAGGAAAGGCGTTCCATCCGGCTGTCGCAACGCCTTGAGCCAGGGCAGGGGCATCACCTGCGAGCCCTGGTCGCGGCTGTAGAAGTCCTGGCGGTGGCTTTCGGTCCATTCCTTGCCCTGGTCGAGCATGACCGGAGCGGCCGCCAGGGCGGCGGAAGAAAGAGCCAGGGAAGCGAGGGACAAGCTTGAAAGGTGCAGTGTCTTTTTCAGGCGTTTCACGGTTACCGTCCTTGGGAACGGGCAGACGCCCCGGAACTCCCCGTCGTCATGCCCGCTCCACCTGTGGTGGAAACACGGCCGGTCGGCCGTGCTGGCATGCGATAGGCGCTTACTGCGTTACTCCGGTGATCCACCCGCCAAGGGGTTCGCACGTACTCCGAGACACCCACTGCTGCGTGCCAAATGACTCCCTGGCCTGGGATTGCCATTCCATTGCCATTATTGAATCTAGTACAGATTGTCCAGCGTAGGGGGCTCGTCGATCCATCCGCGATGCTCCGGCTGGCTGAGGTAGAATCGATCCTTTCCGTTCATGGCCAACTGCGCATCGATGTCCCGTTCCCTGCTGATTCTCGACCGCGATGGAGTCATCAACCTCGACTCCGACGATTACATCAAGACCCTCGACGAGTGGATCCCCATCCCCAGCTCGATCGAGGCCATCGCCCGCCTGAGCCAGGCCGGCTGGACCGTCGCGGTGGCTACCAACCAGTCCGGCATCGCCCGTGGCTATTACGACCTGGCAGTGCTCGAGGCCATGCATGCGCGCTTGCTCGAACTGGTCGCGGAGCAGGGCGGCGAGGTCGGCCTCATCGTCTATTGTCCGCATGGACCGGACGACGGTTGCGACTGCCGCAAGCCGAAGCCGGGTATGCTGCGGCAGATCGGCGAGCACTACGGGGTCGATCTGTCGGGTATCTGGTTCGTCGGCGACAGCATCGGTGACCTGGAGGCGGCGCGGGCCGTCGATTGTCAGCCGGTATTGGTAAAGACCGGAAAAGGTGTACGTACGCTGGGCAAGCCCTTGCCAGAGGGCACCCTGATATTCGACGATCTGGCGGCAGTCGCCAGCGCATTACTTCAGTAAGGTCAGAATACATGTCGACAGTGCAGGCCATCAGAACCGTCCTCTTTTACCTGCTGCTGTCCGCCAGCGCGTTCGTCTGGGGCACCCTCAGCTTCTTCATCGCGCCGATCCTGCCGTTCCGCGCCCGCTACCGCTTCGTGGTACAGAACTGGTGCCGCTTCGCGATCTGGCTGACCCGCGTGGTCGCCGGCATCCGCTACGAGGTGCGCGGACTGGAGAACATCCCGGAAAAGCCCTGCGTGATCCTCTCCAAGCACCAGAGCACCTGGGAAACCTTCTTCCTCTCCGGCTTCTTCGAGCCACTCAGCCAGGTACTCAAGCGCGAGCTGCTCTACGTGCCGTTCTTCGGCTGGGCCCTGGCCCTGCTCAAGCCCATCGCCATCGACCGCAGCCAGCCCAAGCTGGCCCTCAAGCAACTGGCCAAGCAGGGCGACGAGTGCCTGAAGAAAGGCGCCTGGGTGCTGATCTTCCCGGAAGGCACGCGTATTCCGGTGGGGCAGATGGGCAAGTTCTCCCGCGGCGGCACCGCCCTGGCGGTCAACGCCGGGCTACCGGTACTGCCGATCGCCCACAACGCCGGGCAGTATTGGCCCAAGGCCGGCTGGGCCAAGTACCCGGGCACCATCCAGGTGGTGATCGGCCCGGCCATGCACGCCGAAGGCGAAGGCCCGCGCGCCATCGCCGAGCTAAACCAGCGCGCCGAAGCCTGGGTCAGCGAGACCATGGCCGAGATCAGCCCCATCCAGCAGCGGGTCAGCCATCCGGAGCCGTCGGTGGTCTCGTGAAGGGCCGCAAAGCCCCCTGCAAGGCGCACTGTGCGCCGATTCGATAAAAGAAGCCCCGCCATAGCGGGGCTTCTTGTTTTCACGCGAGGCACAAAGCAAGGCCGGTTGGCAACGATCGACCGAATCGACCGGCGTCCGCTGCCCACACATGGAGCCGTGGGTTTATGGAGAGCTAGTGGTTCTCGCCCTCGCAGTCTCGGGATAGATTGG
This sequence comes from Pseudomonas sp. 22490, assembly GCF_052044465.1. Taxonomy (NCBI): domain Bacteria; kingdom Pseudomonadati; phylum Pseudomonadota; class Gammaproteobacteria; order Pseudomonadales; family Pseudomonadaceae; genus Pseudomonas; species Pseudomonas sp. 22490. The sequence continues at coordinate 37,479 of NZ_JBQENS010000010.1, forward strand.
CCTGGTCATGCACCAGAACATTCTGGCCATCCAAACCCTGCTCAGCGGCCAGACCCAGATAAGCGAGCTACGCCTCCGCACGATCATTGGGCTGGAACATGAAAACGCAGAGCTTAAAGCCATGCTTCGAGCCCATGAAGCGCAGTTGATACAGCTTTCAAGACGCATTGAAGTGAGTGAATCCGGCAACGAGCGAGCACTGGCCGTGCAGACAAGAATTTAACGTTGTAGTGGCTGTTTGCCTTTACCTACAAGGTCGGTCTGGATAATGTGATAGACGACACAGGCCCACTCCTATGAGGTAGTGCGCGCCCTACACGCCACGATTTGTGCAGGTCTGGGCTGTGTCCTCACGGAATTGGTATGGAAATGGATTGGGAAGCGCTGTTAGACGAACTGTGGAGCTATGCCGCATCGGATCCAAATGAGCTGGAGACGAAGATTCGCGCGTGCTTGAAAGGTCATTCCTCAGAAGGTCTGCTTCAAGCAGTTGCGCTTCTAATTTCCCAAGGGCAGCACGCCACCGCCCGAACGCTTCTCAGTGAGTTCCTTAAAAGCCACCAGGCAGCAGCAGGTATCGGCCGCCGTCTTGAGCTCATTCTGCATTTCAAGAAAAGTCGCGCCCCCCAACCCCTTTCGCTTAAGAGCAAGCAACACAACAAAGAGACTCTGCTACAAGACGTCAATCACCTCGTCGCCGCTGGCAAATTGCAAGCGGCTGAGTCACTCCTGCTTGAGGCTATCGATACAAGCGAAGAGCCTGACTTTCTGAACCTACTCAGCCGCGTGTACATGCTGCAACGCCGCCCTATTGACGGGGCCAAGGCAATGCAACGTGCACTACTGCTAAAACGCCAACAAGAGGCTTTTGTAGAGCCAGATCTAGATTCAGAAGACGACTTACCGACAGCTAGCGACCTGGCATTTCTAAATGACTCAGCCACGTCATTGGCGACACTGGAACTCCCATCGGTGCCCAGTGCCCAGACCTCGACTGTGGCAGTCGACAACGAGCTCAGTTTCATTCAACAGGCTTCTGCCCAGCTCCCTCCCTTAAACCAGGACGGTTGGTGGGAAAACCATGTTGAACCCGCCTCTATTGAAACGACTGAACTCACCGATGCTGGTGAGGAGACCGACGCTCTTGATGCAGCCCCGGCCATTACAGAAGATGTGGTGGAACAGGTAGATGAAGACGAGACCTCTTCACCAACTCCTAAAAAGCCCCTTCTCAAACTTGGCTTGCCAAGAAAACCCACTGAGCCCGGCGAATCGAAGGCCAGCGTCAAAGTATTCAATAAATCGGGACGACCTCTAAGAATCATCCCTACATCACCGTTGAGCCCACCGGGGCCAGACACTGATGAGCTACCCGAGCCGCCGGATACTGCTCCAGTATCCGAAGAACCTGTCATCCCCTCCGAGGTTCATGACGAGATCCTCGACGAGTACGATGATGATCTTCCTCAAGATGAACTTGAGCTGGACGTACCTAGTCCGGTGCAAATGGGCCTGGGGCTTGAAGACCCTGAAGATGACATCGACTTCGATCATGACCTGCATGATCTGACCATCATCGAGCTGGGCAAAGAACACGACGGGGACACCAACGCCGCTCTGGATGACTTCCGTGATCTAGACGATGACTACGCTGCCTATGCCTTTGACCCGGATGAAGTCTTCGACAATGAGGAGCCGTCAGCAGCCGAATCCACTGATTGGCTGGCAGACAAGCTTTCCCGTGAAGATCGCGCACTTCAGAAAGCTGCGGAACTGATTGGAAAAGCCAACTGGCCACTCAGCACACTGCCCTTGGTTCAGCAGATTTTTGTCATGAGCGGCTGGGGGGCAACTCGTCTTGCATTGGAGAGAGAGATCGAAAAGGGGCTCACTCCTGAGGAGCTGATCCTTGCTGCGCACATCAAAGTGATCTGGGCCGAAAACGATATCTACTGGATCGCCTTCGATAAAACCGGCAGTAGTCGCCTGTCCTACTACGTTCTGTCCTGGCCGACAGCGCTGCTGATCGTGCGCTCCTTTGAGTCGCTTCCCCAGGTAGAAGAGATCGAGGTCTTCCTCGAAAACCTATTTGCGTCCTGGTACGAAAACAGCACATTACGCCGCGCGTTTAAAGCCTTTGCACGCTACCTATGGTTCAGGTTTGCCAACCTGGAAGGTTGCTTGCCCGCCAGCCAGCACTTTGATTTCCATGATCCTCGCGAGCTACCAGCTGAGGAATACGGTGATCTGGGACTTTGCGACACGCTAGAAATCGAGAAGACCGAGCGCCTGCGGGAATTTGGTGTTTTCCAGACAAAGCATCCCCAGGAGCCCAGTTGCTACTTCAGTGACAAGCCCTATGTCAGAGAAGAAGAGCCAAGCCTTAATGCCTCAGGGAAAAGAAAGCAGGTGAAGGCTGATCCTGCAGACACAGAACCTCTTTCAGATATCGAGGATGACACCGCAGGTATCGACGGTGTTGAAGAGGATTCGGCTGTGCCTCAATGGTCAGCTGCACCGCTCGCATCTGCCTTGCACACACAGAATATCGACCAACCTTCGCCAAGCATTGAGCCGTAAGGATAAAGGACTAGCCCATGAAGCCCCTCAAACTCTCCCACGTTCCTGGTTGCTGGGTCAGTCAGACTCTACCCAGCGGCCAGGGCGAACGCCGGGGTATCGTCAAAATGGCCATTGCTAAAGAAGCCGAAGATCAGCTTCAGGTTCACTGGTTCAGTCCGGAGAAGAAACTGGCCTATGTCGATGCATCTGCCGTGCGCTCAGGCTTTCAAAATGGCATGGACGTAGTCGACGAAACACCTGGTAGCGGTGTTCGCTCACTAGGGCAGGGCGTGATCATGCAGCAACGTACCTTGGCGGGAAGCGAGCAAGTCCTTGTCGACTTTCCTGAGCGAGGCGAACGCCATTGGCTGCCCTATCAGTACCTGCGTCAGGTGAAGGGCGTTAAGCATCGGTTTGTCACTGCCAGTAAAGGCGAAGCGGTCGATGCGGAACGCATGCGACTGCGCATGCTCGCCCATGCCATCAAGGTATGGAATGAAAACACGGGGGCCCTTTCTCACCTAGAGATTGAACCGCTACCTCATCAGATTCACTTGGTACACCACATTATCGCCTCCGGCAACTACAACTGGTTGATCGCTGACGATGTGGGCCTTGGGAAAACCATTGAGACCGGAATGCTCCTGCATGCGCTACGGCAACGAGACCTGATCAAACGCATCTTGCTGGTTACCCCCGCCGGCCTGACCAAGCAGTGGCAGGAAGAGCTGTACCACAAGTTCAAGATCGAAGACTTTGAAATCTATGGTGAGGACTTTTTCATCAACGAACCTCGCCAATGGAAGATGCACGACTGTGTCATTGGCTCCATGGATCGACTCAAGCAGGAGGGTCACTTGGAGAGCCTGCTCCAGGCTGAGCCCTGGGATCTGGTGATATTTGACGAAGGCCATCGACTCAGCCGTCGCCAGTACGGCCAGAAGCTGGACAGCTCTGAGCGCTATGACCTGGCGAAAAGCCTACGTAGTCAAACCGAGCACATGCTTTTGCTAAGTGCGACCCCTCACCAGGGCATGCAAGACAAGTTTGTCGCGCTGCTGGAACTGCTTCGCCCCGAGCGACGCACCGACCTCATGGCTCTCAACATCAAGCCAGAAATCCTACATGACATGGTGTTCCGCAATCACAAGGCGGATGTAACGGATGCAGAAGGGAACTTCATCTTCCAAGGCAAAATTACCAGTGCCTTGCAGGTGCCCAGCAGTAAGGAATCCATCGAATTCGATAAAACCCTTCAGGACTATCTGCGCAAAGGCTATGACGCGGGTGAAGCACTGGGGCGAACCGGTAACGCCATTGGTTTCGTGATGACCGTCTACCGCAAGCTGGCAGCCTCCAGCGCGGCGGCTATTCACCGGGCGTTGTGCAACCGCCTTCAGCGCCTGCTCGACGATGAGGCCAACGGACTCTCGGATGAAGAGCCCAGAGACCAACGTTATCTGGGTGAATGGGAAGAACAGTTCACCAGTGATGCCCGCGAGTTCTTCGCTGGTGAAGTGCAGCTGCTTAAAGACTTGATTGCCGAAGCAGCAGCACTGAAAGCAAACGACCTCAAACTAAAGCTGTTTATCGAGGACATCATCGGCAAGATCCACGCTGCCAATGCCGATGAGAAGGTGCTGATCTTTACCGAATACCGCACCACTCAAAACTATCTGCGCGAAGCACTTGCTGACCACTATGGCAGCGACCAGGTCGAGCTCATCAATGGCTCCATGCAACATGCTGAGCGACGCGAGGCCATCAAGCGCTTCGAGGAGCAAGGCGGCTTTCTGATTTCGACCGAAGCAGGTGGGGAAGGCATCAACCTCCAGAGCAAATGCCACGTCATGGTCAACTATGACCTGCCCTGGAACCCAATGCGCCTCGTACAACGCATTGGCCGCCTGTATCGCTATGGCCAGAAAAAGAAGGTTGTTGTGTTCAACATCCAGCAAACCGACAGCCTGGATCAGAACATCGTCGACCTAATGTATGAGCGCATCGACAGCGTGGTTACCGACCTCGCCGAGATTCAGCGGCATGAGTTCAACGAAGGCTTGAAGGATGAAATCCTAGGCCAGCTGGCCGAGCTAATTGACGTAGAAGACATCCTGCAAGAGGCAACAAAACTCGGCATAGACCGCACCCGTGAGCGCATCGACGAAGCGCTGAAGCAGGCGCGTACTGCTGCTGCTAAACAACGAGAGCTGTTTGCCCATGCCGCCACCAGCGACCCCAATGAACTGCGCGATGAGCTCGAAATTACTGTCGATCATCTCTACAGCTTCGTCCTTGGGATGTTCGATCAATTGGGCATTGAGGTCGCTGAGCGCAGCCACAAAGAGCGGCTTTTGCGTATCAGATTGTCCGAGCAGGTGATGCGCGACATGGGGCTATCCCCGAAGGCCTCGCGGCGTATGGATGTGACCTTGGATCGCATGCTGGCAGCCAATCGCCCAGACACCCACATGCTCGACCTCAACTCCAAGCTGATGCAGTACCTGCTGGGCAAAGCCTGCGAGTACGACTTTGGCGGTCTGGCTGCAATGCTCAAAGCACCAGAACTAGAAGAGGGTGCTCTGCTTGGAGCCATGCTGCGCTGGCAAGGCCCTCAGGGAAAACGGATGCGGCAAGAGTTTGTAGCCATTCAGGTGAACGATGGCAAAGCCAAGCTGAACCCTGCAAAGGCCAGCCAATGGCTGCTGACACCTGCCGAGCACAGCCCCCAGAGCCCCGATACTGATACCTCCAAATTGCTGTTCAAAGTCGCTGAAGAAATGGCTAACCAGCGACTGGCTAATGCCAGTAACCGCTATCTAATACCCGAGAATTTGGACTGGGCCTCCGCAGGATGGACACACATCCACTAGCCCGAAAAGATCTCTTGCCCCTGTAAATCAACAGGTTACTGATGACCTACCCCCCGATTTCAGTATCACGTCAAACTTAGTAGAGTCCGTTTTCCGAGCAGGAGAGGGCAGTGAAAAAGCGTTTTACCGAAGAGCAGATTCTCGACTTCCTCAAGCAGGCGGAGGCCGGTGTGCCGGTGAAGAAACTGTGTCGCCGACACGGCTTCAGTGATGCCTCGTTCTACACCTGGCGGGCGAAGTTTGGCGGTATGACCGTGGCGGACGCCAAACGGTTGAAGGATATTGAACTGGAAAACAGCCGATTGAAGAAGTGGCTCGCCGAGGCCCACCTCGACATCGAGTCGCTGAAAGTGGTCGCCCGGGGAAAAGGGTAAGCCCGACAGCGCGGCGGGAGGCGGTGCAGGAGATGCAGGCGCGAACCGGCATCTCCGAGCGTCGTGCCTGTCAGTTGATCGGGCTGTCCCGCTCGGTGTTGCGCTACCAGCCGCGAGCCAGTGTGCAAAACACCGAGCTGCAAGCCCAACTGGTGGAACTGGCCCAAGAGCGCCGGCGCTTTGGCTATCGCCGCCTGCACATCCTGCTGCGGCGTGCTGGCGTGCAGGTCAACCACAAGCGGATCTATCGCCTGTACCGCGCTGCCGGCTTGATGGTGAAACGGCGCCGCCGCCATGGCGTCGCGGTGGAGCGCGAACGTCTGAGTTTGCCGAGCGCACCAAACCAGGTCTGGTCGATGGACTTCGTCTTCGATGCACTGAGCACCGGGCGGCGGATCAAATGCCTGACGGTGGTCGATGACTTCACCAAGGAGTCGGTCGGCATCCTGGTGGAGCACGGTATCAGCGGCTTTCGCGTCACACGGGCGCTGGACGAGATGGCGCGGTTTCGCGGCTACCCGAAAGCGATCCGCACCGACCAGGGGCCCGAGTTCACCGGCAAGGCACTCGATCAATGGGCCTATCAGCGCGACATCAAGCTGAAGCTGATTCAGCCTGGTAAGCCCACGCAGAATGCCTTCATCGAGTCGTTCAACGGTAAGTTCCGGGACGAATGCCTCAATGAGCACTGGTTCTGTTCGCTGGCCGAAGCGAGAATCCGCATCGTGGCCTGGCGGCGGGATTACAACGAACACCGACCGCACAGCGCGATTGGCAATCTCACCCCGGCAGAATTTGCTGCAAGTTGGCGAACTCGCCAGCAGCAGCTGAAGCAGGAAAAATTAATATCAACCCCGGGGCCTACTAACTAGGCAGCGGTACTAAAACTGGGGCAGGTCACGCCTGACTGTTGCCTTCTTGGCCGATTGGAACGCAGCCCAGTAGAGACCTCAGCTAAGCAAAAAGCCCCTGCGGACTCGCGTCAGCAGGGGCTTTTACTTTCAAGCTACAGGCAAATTACTTTGGCCGAACCGCTTAACTCTGGCCGAAGTGGCAAATAACTTTGCCCGCCTACAACCTGTCACACGTCCAGGTTCGACACCGCCAGCGCGTTGCTTTCGATGAAGTCGCGGCGCGGCTCCACAGCATCGCCCATCAGGGTGTTGAAGATCTGGTCGGCGGCGATGGCGTCCTCGATGGTCACCTTGAGCATGCGCCGGACGTTCGGATCCATGGTGGTTTCCCACAGCTGCTCAGGGTTCATCTCGCCCAACCCCTTGTATCGCTGGATGCTGTGGCGCTTGGTACCTTCGGCCATCAGCCAGTCCAGGCCGTCCTTGAAGGCGCTGATCGGGCGCTTGCGCTCACCCTTCTGCACGTAGGCGCCGTCTTCCAGCAGGCTGTTCAGCTGGTCGCCGAGCAGCGACACCGAGCGGTAGTCATTGCTGGCGAAGAAATCACGGTTGAAGGTGACGTAGCTGGACAGGCCGTGGGCCACCAGTTCCACCTCGGGCAGCCAGAGGTGGCGCTCGCGGTCTTCGCGCAGGCTGGCCTTGTAGGTCAGGCCAGACTTCTCGGCGGCGGTCAGGCGCGCCTGGAACTTCTCCAACCAGCCCTGCATGGCCGACTCGTTAGCCAGGTCGTCCACCGACACGGTAGGCAGGTAGATGAAGTGCTCGGTCAGCTCCTGGGGGTACAGGCGCGACAGGCGCTTGAGGGTGGCGATCACCCCGCGATACTCGTTGACCAGTTTCTCCAGCGCTGCCCCGGACAGGCCCGGAGCGTGCTCGTTGACGTGCAGGCTGGCGTCTTCCAGGGCCGACTGGGTCATGTACTCTTCCATGGCCTGGTCGTCCTTGATGTACTGCTCCTGCTTGCCGCGCTTGACCTTGTACAACGGGGGCTGGGCGATGTAGATGTAGCCACGCTCGATCAGCTCGGGCATCTGGCGGAAGAAGAAGGTCAACAGCAGGGTGCGGATGTGCGAACCGTCGACGTCAGCATCGGTCATGATGATGATGTTGTGGTAGCGCAGCTTGTCGATGTTGTACTCCTCGCGGCCGATGCCACAGCCCAGGGCGGTGATCAGCGTACCGACCTCCTGGGAGGAGAGCATCTTGTCGAAGCGTGCCTTCTCGACGTTGAGGATCTTGCCCTTGAGCGGCAGGATCGCCTGGGTCCGGCGATTACGGCCCTGCTTGGCGGAACCGCCCGCGGAGTCACCCTCCACGATGTACAGTTCGGAGAGCGCCGGGTCCTTTTCCTGGCAATCGGCCAGCTTGCCGGGCAGGCCGGCGATGTCCAGCGCGCCCTTGCGGCGGGTCATCTCGCGCGCCTTGCGCGCGGCCTCGCGGGCACGGGCGGCGTCGATCATCTTGCCGACCACGGCCTTGGCTTCGTTGGGATTCTCCAGCAGGAAGTCGGCGAAGTACTTGCCCATCTCCTGTTCCACCGCAGTCTTCACCTCGGAGGAGACCAGCTTGTCCTTGGTCTGCGAGCTGAACTTCGGGTCCGGTACCTTCACCGAGATGATCGCGGTGAGGCCTTCGCGGGCATCGTCGCCGGTGGTGGCGATCTTGAACTTCTTCGCCAGGCCTTCGGCCTCGATGTAGTTGTTCAGGTTACGCGTCAGCGCCGAACGGAAACCGGCCAGGTGGGTGCCGCCGTCACGCTGCGGGATGTTGTTGGTGAAGCAGAGCAGGTTCTCGTTGAAGCTGTCGTTCCACTGCAAGGCGACTTCCACACCCACGCCGTCCTCTTCACGCTGGACGTTGAAGTGGAATACCTCGTTCACCGCGGTCTTGTTGGTGTTCAGGTACTCGACGAAGGCCTTCAGACCGCCTTCGTACTTGAACAGCTCCTCCTTGCCGGTACGCTCGTCGCGCAGCAGGATGCCGACTCCGGAGTTGAGGAAGGACAGCTCGCGGATGCGCTTGGCCAGGATGTCCCAACTGAAGTGGATGTTGCTGAAGGTCTCCGGGGACGGCTTGAAGTGAACTTCGGTGCCGGAGCCATCAGTCTCGCCCACTTCGCGCAGAGGGAACTGCGGAACGCCGTGGTGGTAGACCTGTTCCCAGACCTTGTTGTGGCGACGGATGGTCAGGCGCAGTTCATGGGACAGCGCGTTCACCACCGAGACGCCCACACCGTGCAAGCCGCCGGACACCTTGTAGGTGTTGTCGTCGAACTTGCCGCCGGCGTGGAGGACGGTCATGATCACTTCCGCCGCAGAAACCCCTTCTTCCTTGTGGATATCCACCGGAATACCGCGTCCATTGTCGCGGACAGTGATCGACTCATCCGTATGGATGGTGATGCTGATTTCGCTGCAATAACCGGCCAGCGCTTCGTCGATGGAGTTATCCACCACCTCGAACACCATGTGGTGCAGACCGGTGCCATCGTCGGTGTCGCCGATGTACATGCCGGGGCGCTTGCGTACGGCATCCAGCCCCTTCAGCACCTTGATGCTGGAAGAGTCGTACGTGTTGTTCTCGCTCATGCTTCACTCCCGATGGTCGTGGTCTGAGAGACTTTTCCATGTTCCACGTGGAACATGGATACCGGCGTATCCGTGCGCCAGCCGTCTTTCAATAGTTGCGGGTCCACGCAGGTGATGAATACCTGGCAACCCAAATCTTCAAGCAAGCGGCAAAGAGCCATTCGATGCTGCTCATCCAATTCCGAGGGCAGGTCGTCCACCAGGTAGACGCACTGTCCGCGCTTGGCGCGATTGATCAGATGGCCTTGGGCGATGCGCAGGGCGCATACCACCAGCTTCTGCTGACCGCGCGAGAGAATCTCCGCAGCGTTATGACCTGCCAACCGTATGCGAAGATCCGCACGCTGCGGTCCCGCCTGGGTGTGGCCCATCTGCTGGTCGCGCAACAGGCTGGAAGCCAGGACCTCCAGGAGGTCCCGGTCCTTGTCCCAGCCTCGGTAGTAGCTAAGGGTCAGGTCATCCAGTGAAACCAATTCGGCGAGTGTTTCCTCGAATACCGGTTTCAACGCCTGGATATAGCTTCTGCGGTAGGCATCGATCTCATCGCTGGCCAGGCTCAATTCCCGGTCCCAGGCCGCTTGCGACGCGGGGTCCAGTTTACCATGCCGGAGCCAGGAGTTCCGCTGGCGCAGCGCCTTCTGCAGGCGCTGCCAGACGGGCAGAAACCGAGGTTCCACGTGGAACACTCCCCAATCGAGGAACTGTCGCCGGATCTTCGGCGCTCCCTCGAGCAACCGAAAGCTGTCCGGGTTGATCAGTTGCAGTGGGAGAGTTTCCGCCAATTGAGCCGCACTCCGGGCGTTCTGCCCATCGATGCGGATGGTGAACTCGCCCTGGCGCTCACGGGAAATCCCCAGGTTGCTGGCGATGCCGTTGGCCAACATCACCTGGCCGAATACGGTGCAGGCCGCTTCCTCATACTGGATCACCGGCTGCAAGCGCGCACTGCGGAATGAACGCGCCAGGCCCAGCAGGTGGATGGCTTCGAGCACACTGGTCTTGCCGCTGCCATTATCGCCGTAGAGGATGTTGATGCGAGGGGAGGGGGAGAGGGTCACCGGGTGCAGGTTGCGCACCGCGGTGACCGAAACGCGGGTCAGGGACATTCAGCGTGATTAGAGGCGCATCGGCATGACGACATAGGCAGAGTCGTCATTGTCGGCCTCGTGGACCAGGGCGCTGCTGTTGGAATCGGAAAGGATGAAGCGGACCTGCTCGGTACCGATCACACCCAGCACGTCGAGCAGGTAACTGACGTTGAAGCCGATCTCCAGGTTGCCGCCGTTGTACTCGACCTGCACTTCTTCCTCGGCCTCCTCCTGCTCCGGGTTGTTCGCCTGGATTTTCAGCAAACCGTTGGAAAGCTGCAGGCGAATGCCGCGGTACTTTTCGTTGGAGAGGATCGCGGTACGGCTGAAGGCTTCGCGCAGTTGCTGGCGGTCGCCGACCACCAGCTTGTCGCCACCGCGCGGCAGTACGCGTTCGTAGTCCGGGAACTTGCCGTCCACCAGCTTCGAAGTGAAGGTGAATTCGCCAGTAGTGGCACGGATATGGTGCTGGCCCAGGACGATGCCGACTTCGCCGTCCTGCTCGGTGAGCAGACGAGCCAGTTCGAGGATGCCTTTGCGCGGCACGATCACCTGGTGGCGGTCCTGCGACGGGATCTGCGCATCCAGCGAGCACATGGCCAGTCGGTGGCCGTCGGTGGCGACGGAGCGCAGGGTGCCGCCGTTCACTTCCAGCAGCATGCCGTTGAGGTAGTAACGCACGTCCTGCTGGGCCATGGCGAAGCTGGTGCGGTCGATCAGGCGACGCAGCTTGCTCTGGGCAATGCTGAAGTTCAGCGAGCCGGGACCTTCCTCTACGGTGGGGAAATCGTTGGCCGGCAGGGTGGACAGGGTGAAGCGGCTACGCCCGGCCTTCACCAGAAGTTTCTGCTCTTCGACACGGACGTCGATCAGCACGTCGTTCGGCAGGCTCTTGCAGATGTCCATCAGCTTGCGCGCCGGTACGGTGATCTCGCCGGGTTCGGCGGCATCTTCCAGTACCACGCGACCAACCAGCTCGACCTCGAGGTCGGTGCCGGTCAGCGACAGTTGCTGGCCTTCGACCACCAGCAGGACGTTGGAGAGAACCGGCAATGTCTGGCGGCGTTCCACGACGCCGGCGACCAGTTGCAGCGGTTTCAACAGGGCTTCGCGTTGAATGGTGAAATGCATGGTCTAGTCCCTTGCCTCGTGGGCTGCGTCAGGTTGTCAGGGTACGCAGCAGGTTCTTGTAGTCCTCGCGGATATCCGCGTCGGATTCCCTAAGTTGAGCGATCTTACGACAGGCGTGCAACACCGTGGTGTGATCCCGACCGCCGAAGGCCACGCCGATCTCCGGCAGGCTGTGGTTGGTCAGCTCCTTGGAGAGCGCCATGGCCACCTGGCGCGGGCGCGCCACCGAGCGCGAACGCCGCTTGGACAACAGATCGGATATCTTGATCTTGTAGTACTCGGCGACGGTGCGCTGGATGTTGTCGATGCTGACCAGCTTGTCCTGAAGGGCCAACAGGTCCTTCAGCGACTCGCGAATCAGCTCGATGGTGATCGGCCGGCCCATGAAGTGCGAGTGGGCGATCACCCGCTTCAGCGCACCTTCCAGTTCGCGCACGTTGGAACGGATGCGCTGGGCGATGAAGAAGGCCGCATCGTGCGGCAGCTCGATCTTCGCCTGCTCAGCCTTCTTCATCAGGATCGCCACCCGGGTTTCCAGTTCCGGCGGCTCGACGGCCACCGTCAGGCCCCAGCCGAAGCGGGATTTCAGCCGCTCTTCCAGGCCTTCGATTTCCTTCGGATAGCGGTCGCTGGTGAGGATCACCTGCTGGCCGCCTTCGAGAAGGGCATTGAAGGTGTGGAAGAACTCCTCCTGGGAGCGCTCCTTACGGGCGAAGAACTGGATGTCGTCGATCAACAGTGCGTCCACCGAGCGGTAGAAGCGCTTGAATTCGTTGATGGCGTTGAGCTGCAAGGCCTTCACCATGTCCGCGACGAAACGTTCCGAATGCAGGTAGACCACCTTGGCGTTCGGGTTCTTCTTCAGCAGGTGGTTGCCCACCGCATGCATCAGGTGGGTCTTGCCCAGGCCGACGCCACCGTAGAGGAACAGCGGGTTGTAGCCGTGCTTGAGGTTGTCCGCCACCTGCCAGGCGGCGGCGCGGGCCAACTGGTTGGACTTGCCCTCGACGAAGTTCTCGAAGGTGAAGGTACGGTTGAGATAGCTGGTGTGCTTCAGCGCACCTTCGACCTGGACGTTGCGCTCGGTGCGCACCGCAGGCGCTGCTCCGGCCGGCATGGCGGCGGCCAGCGGATCGATGCTGGGTTCTTCCGGCTCGTAGGGATCGCTCGACACGCTGGGAGCCGTCGTCACTGGCGGCAGCTCTTCACGTGGCACTACCACGGGCGCGGCCGATACCGGCTGCACTGGCGCCGGCGGCGGAGCAACCGGAGGCGGGGGAGCCACGTGGGTCTGCGATGGGACGATGGCGGCGCGCGGCGTACGGCTACGCTTGCTGCCTATTAATAAGGAAAGCGCGGGCAACTGACCCTCGCCGCGTTCACCGAGCAGTTCCAGAAGCCGACCGAGGTATTTCTCGTTCACCCAATCGAGGACGAAACGGTTGGGTGCATACACACGCAATTCGTCGCCTTCGGCTTCGACCTGCAAGGGACGGATCCAGGTGTTGAATTGTTGGGACGGCAGCTCATCGCGGAGAAGATCCACGCACTGCTGCCAAAGTTCCACGGACACGGATATCCCCCAAAGATTGGAAAGGCGGCACAACGAAATAAGCGCCTATTGTAGCCGGACGGGCCGGACTTATCCACATGCCGATGCGCTGAGGCCCCAAGCAAATCAAGACCTTAATAAAAGCAGGCAGGCCGACGGACGGTCGTCCTGGACTTTGTGGATAACCCTTGCTTTGAAGGGGGTACATCCCTGCGCACAGCCGTGTGGAAAAAACCGCTGTGGATAACCATCTCGTTCATCCCCAGGCTTCGCTCAGGAAGGAAACAGCGTCGACACCGGTTCTCGACAACCTTTTGCCTGCCGGAGAAACACGCAATTGCTGGGCTTCATCGAGTTATGCACAGAAAAGCGCCATCCCAAGAGCATTAACCGTTTCTATCCTTTAAAAGAAAAATGACTTCCTTGTATCTATCTATTACGTCATCGCTGGTTGGAAATTGACCTGCCCGTTCGATTTCACTAGAATCGCCGGTCTCTTTAAACGGGGTCACTGCGACCTCAAGTCGTCAACCCAGGTACCGAATCATGAAACGTACTTTCCAACCCAGCACCCTCAAGCGCGCTCGCGTCCACGGTTTCCGCGCCCGTATGGCCACCAAGAACGGCCGTCAGGTTCTGTCGCGTCGTCGCGCCAAAGGCCGTAAGCGTCTGACCGTCTGATTTATCCGGTACGGGTGGTGAGTCGGGACTTCGACCGGGACAAGCGTCTACTGACAGCCCGGCAATTCAGCGCAGTCTTCGACTCTCCGACCGGCAAGGTCCCCGGCAAGCACGTCCTGCTGCTGGCGCGCGAGAACGGTCTCGATCACCCCCGCCTGGGCCTGGTGATCGGCAAGAAGAACGTCAAGCTCGCCGTCCAGCGCAATCGCCTCAAACGCCTGATCCGCGAATCGTTCCGCCATAACCAGGAAACCCTGGCTGGCTGGGATATCGTGGTGATCGCGCGCAAAGGCCTGGGCGAACTGGAAAATCCGGAGCTGCACCAGCAGTTCGGCAAGCTCTGGAAACGCCTGTTGCGCAATCGACCTCGCACGGAAAGCCCTGCTGACGCCCCTGGCGTGGCCGACGGTACTCATGCATAGGTCGATGCCCGCGCATCCCGATCCCTGTAGTGTCATCCCCCCTTCGATGACCCGGCACCGTCGTTCCCAGCCAAGTTGTACTTCCCTAGCGTACGAGGCTATCGCGCAGCATGGCCCGCGACGCAATGGTCGCCCGAGTGCGGTTTCCTCCACTCGGCTCCATCACTGGCAATCCCGTAGCCGCGATCTGCTACTGTCAGTTTCCTTCAAGCACCGCCCTTTCTCGATGGCCGAGTAACCATGGACATTCAACGCTCGATTCTCATCGTCGCCCTTGCAGTCGTGTCCTACCTGCTGGTTCTCCAGTGGAACAAGGATTACGGTCAGCCTGAGCTGCCCGCCGCCAGCGCTTCGATGAACACCACGCAAGGCCTGCCGGACACTCCGTCCGCCTCGGGCACCAGCAGTGACGTTCCCACTGCCCAGAGCAGCGCGGCCGGCAGCGAAGCCGCCGACAAGCCGGTTGCGGTCAGCGACAAGCTGATCCAGGTGAAGACCGACGTCCTCGACCTGGCCATCGATCCCCGTGGCGGCGATATCGTCCAGCTCGGCCTGTTGCAGTATCCGCGCCGCCTGGACCGTCCGGACGTGCCGTTCCCGCTGTTCGACAACGGTCGCGAACGTACCTACCTGGCGCAGAGCGGCCTCACCGGTGCCGACGGCCCGGACGCCAGCAGCGCCGGCCGCCCGCTGTTCCACAGTGCGCAGAGCAGCTACCAGTTGGCCGACGGCCAGAACGAACTGGTCGTGGACCTGAGCTTCAGCCACGACGGTGTCAACTACATCAAGCGCTTCACCTTCCACCGTGGCCTGAAAGCCGATTGCTCGGACAAGGAAAAGGCCCAGAAGAAGATCGAGTGCATCAATGAAAACGCCTATCAGGTCGGCGTCAGCTACCTGATCGACAACCAGAGCGGCAAGACCTGGAGCGGCAACCTGTTCGCCCAGCTCAAGCGCGACGGCAGCGCCGACCCGTCCTCGACCACCGCCACCGGGGTGTCCACCTACCTCGGCGCCGCGGTCTGGACCCCGGATTCGCCGTACAAGAAGATCTCCACCAAGGACATGGACAAGGAACAGTTCAAGGAGTCCGTGCAGGGTGGCTGGGTCGCCTGGCTGCAACACTACTTCGTGACCGCCTGGGTTCCGACCAAGGGCGAGCAGCACCAGGTCATGACCCGCAAGGACGGCCAGGGCAACTACATCGTCGGTTTCACCGGCCCGACCCTGAGCGTTCCGGCGGGTAGCAAGGTGGAAACCGACCTGACCCTGTATGCCGGCCCGAAACTCCAGAAGCACCTGAAGGAACTCTCCCCGGGCCTGGAACTGACCGTCGACTACGGTTTCCTTTGGTTCATCGCCCAGCCGATCTTCTGGCTGCTGCAACATATCCACAGCCTGATCGGCAACTGGGGCTGGTCGATCATCGCCCTGACCGTCCTGATCAAGCTGGCCTTCTTCCCGTTGTCCGCCGCCAGCTACCGTTCGATGGCGCGCATGCGCGCGGTGTCGCCGAAGATGCAGGCGATCAAGGAACAGCACGGCGACGATCGGCAGAAGATGTCCCAGGCGATGATGGAGCTGTACAAGAAGGAGAAGATCAATCCGCTGGGCGGCTGCCTGCCGATCCTGGTCCAGATGCCGGTCTTCCTCTCCCTCTACTGGGTACTCCTGGAAAGCGTGGAAATGCGCCAGGCGCCGTGGCTCGGCTGGATCACCGACCTGTCGGTGAAGGATCCGTTCTTCATCCTGCCGATCGTCATGGGCGGCACCATGCTGATCCAGCAGATGCTCAACCCGACCCCGCCGGACCCGATGCAGGCCAAGGTGATGAAACTGATGCCGATCATCTTCACCTTCTTCTTCCTCTGGTTCCCAGCCGGTCTGGTGCTGTACTGGGTAGTCAACAACTGCCTGTCGATCGCACAGCAGTGGTACATTACCCGCAAGATCGAGGCAGCCGCGAAGACCGCCTGACGTCTATCGCGAAAACTGTCCACAACAAGACGCCCCCCTCGAGGGGCGTCTTGCTATCCGGAGATATCCACATGCAAGCCGCCACCGAAACCATCGTCGCGATCGCTACCGCCCAGGGCCGCGGCGGCGTGGGAATCGTCCGCGTCTCCGGACCTCTCGCCGGACAGATGGCCGTGGCCGTGAGCGGACGCCAGCTGAAAGCCCGGCATGCGCATTACGGACCGTTCCTCGATGCCGGTGGGCAGGTGATCGACGAAGGCCTGTCACTGTATTTCCCCGGCCCGAACTCGTTCACCGGCGAAGACGTACTCGAACTGCAGGGGCACGGCGGCCCCGTGGTACTCGACCTGCTGGTGCAGCGTTGTCTGGAACTGGGCGCCCGCCAGGCGCGACCGGGCGAGTTCAGCGAGCGCGCGTTCCTCAACGACAAGCTCGACCTGGCCCAGGCCGAAGCCATCGCCGATCTGATCGAGGCCAGCTCGGAGCAGGCCGCGCGCAATGCATTACGTTCCCTGCAGGGCGAATTCTCACGCCGGGTACATGCATTGACCGAGCAACTGATTTCCCTGCGCATCTATGTCGAAGCCGCCATCGACTTCCCCGAGGAAGAAATCGACTTCCTCGCCGATGGCCATGTACTGGGGCTTCTGGAAAAAGTACGCACAGAATTATCCACAGTGCAGCGCGAAGCTTCCCAAGGCGCCCTGCTGCGCGACGGCATGACCGTGGTCATCGCCGGACGACCGAATGCCGGCAAGTCCAGCCTGCTGAATGCCCTGGCCGGTCGCGAGGCGGCCATCGTCACGGACATAGCCGGCACCACCCGCGATGTACTGCGCGAACATATCCACATCGATGGCATGCCCCTGCATGTGGTGGACACCGCAGGCCTGCGGGATACCGAGGACCATGTGGAAAAGATCGGCGTGGAACGCGCGCTGAAAGCCATCGGCGAAGCCGATCGTGTGCTGCTGGTGGTGGACGCCACCGCCCCGGAAGCAGCGGACCCGTTTTCCCTATGGCCGGAGTTCCTCGACCAGCGACCGGAACCGGGCAAGGTCACCCTGATCCGCAACAAGGCGGATTTGTCCACAGAGTCCATTGGCCTCGAGGAAAGCGCGGACGGCCACGTCACCATCACCCTCTCGGCGCGCACCGGCGCCGGCCTGGAGCTGCTGCGCGAACACCTGAAGGCCTGCATGGGCTTCGAACAGACCGCGGAAAGCGGTTTCAGCGCCCGCCGGCGCCACTTGGAAGCGCTACGCCTGGCAGGGCAGGCGCTGGAGCATGGCCACAGCCAACTTATCCACAATGGCGCCGGCGAACTGCTGGCCGAGGATCTGCGCCAGGCCCAGCAGCACCTGGGCGAAATCACCGGCGCATTCACCCCCGACGACCTGCTGGGTCGCATCTTCTCGAGTTTCTGCATCGGCAAGTAATGGGGCTCGGCCCACGCCGAGTTGTGGATAACCAGGGCAAGGTTCGCTCCGGTTCTGCGTACTTTCCTTTCACTGTGCCCCTTGCCGCCGGCACTCAACCACGCAGGCATGGATTGCCGGCGCGCCGCTTCGTCCCCGAGAAAACCATCTGCGCCGATGTCGGTCTGCATGGGATGGATATCCACCTGGGAGAGGTTTATGCACAGGCACCGCGCTCCGATCCGGCGTCCGCGAAGGCGCTGCGCTGTGGTCAATCTCTATCTGCTCGCCCCTCTCGAACGGCGTATCTATCCCGTTGTCTCGCCTGGCGCTATCGCCACGCGCCGGGACGTTCCGTGCACGCAAGTCAACCCGGTAAGCGGTTTATCCACGAGCCTGGAAGAGATTCTGCGAAAAGAGCTGTTGCAGACCCTGGACTCCGTCGATACCGGCCAGGCGGGGCCCTCGCCTTCGGCTCCCAAGGCGTCCCACGGCGAGCACTCGGACACTACAGCATGGAGATCGTAGCCAACCTGGCGGTGTGGCTCGGCGGCGAATGCCAGGTCGGACAGATGATCGACTGGTTCGGCAGTTACGACCGCACTAGCGGGCTCAGTGCTCGGCTACTGCTGCGCAAACCCGCTAACGAGGGCTCCGAGCGGGATTTCCAGGTCTCCGCCAAGCGCCGCTTCGAGCGCCTGTCGTCATCCATCGATACGCTGGAAAGCGGCAACGACTGAGCCTTTCCCACGCCTTGCCATCTCCTTCTTCCTACCTGGCTGCGGTCCTGCCGCGGCCCGGATACGCTCGCCTGAAACCTGTGGAAAACCCCAGGGACAGGAGGGTAGATAAACCCGCCGAAGCTCTGTGCATAACTCCACATGTTGATAACGAGCCATTCCATCCACAGCTAAAAAACGCTTATCAACAGGGCCCAGATAGGGTTTGGGACAGCCTTATCATTCGCTACAGGCTATGTCTTTACTGGGCTCGACGTACTTATCAACAGAAAAGCCGCTGCTAAGTAATAAACACAAGTTCTAAAAAGATATAAACATTCCTTTCCTTTTATTTTTTGTAAGCCCGCCGAGCCGTTTTGCTCCCTCGATCTGGATTGGCTATTTTTTGTCCAGGAGTCTTCATTCAGGTTCGCTAAATCCTTATACTGTCCGGCTTTCCTGAATTCCTGCTTCTGAACAGGCCGAGGTGCGTGGTGGATTTCCCTACCCGTTTTGACGTAATCGTGATCGGCGGTGGCCATGCAGGCACCGAAGCCGCACTCGCGGCTGCGCGCATGGGTGTGAAAACCCTGCTGTTGACCCACAATGTGGAAACCCTGGGGCAGATGAGCTGCAACCCCGCCATCGGCGGCATCGGCAAGAGCCATCTGGTCAAGGAAATCGACGCCCTTGGCGGCGCCATGGCCGAAGCCACCGACAAGGGCGGTATCCAGTTCCGCATCCTTAACAGCCGCAAGGGGCCGGCAGTGCGCGCCACTCGTGCACAAGCCGATCGCGTGCTCTATAAGGCCGCTATCCGCCATACACTGGAAAACCAGCCGAACCTGTGGATATTCCAGCAGGCCTGCGACGACCTGATCGTCGAGCAGGATCAGGTCCGCGGCGTAGTGACCCAGATGGGACTGCGCTTCCATGCCGACAACGTGGTCCTGACTACCGGCACCTTCCTCGGCGGACTTATCCACATCGGCCTGGAGAACTACTCAGGCGGACGCGCCGGCGACCCGCCGTCCATCGCACTGGCGCGTCGTCTGCGTGAACTGCCGCTGCGGGTCGGCCGGCTGAAGACCGGTACGCCGCCGCGGATCGACGGGCGCAGCGTGGACTTCTCGGTGATGACCGAGCAGCCGGGCGACACGCCGATCCCGGTGATGTCCTTCCTCGGTTCGAAGGAACAGCATCCCGAGCAGGTCAGTTGCTGGATCACCCATACCAACGCCCGGACCCACGAGATCATCGCCGCCAATCTCGATCGTTCGCCGATGTATTCCGGTGTGATCGAAGGCATCGGCCCGCGCTACTGCCCTTCGATCGAAGACAAGATCCATCGCTTCGCCGACAAGGAAAGCCACCAGGTCTTCCTCGAGCCGGAAGGCCTGACGACCCACGAGCTGTATCCCAACGGCATTTCCACGTCCCTGCCGTTCGACGTGCAACTGCAGATCGTGCGTTCCATCCGTGGCATGGAAAACGCCCACATCGTGCGGCCGGGCTATGCGATCGAGTACGACTTCTTCGATCCCCGAGATCTCAGGTACAGCCTGGAGACCAAGGTCGTCGGCGGCCTGTTCTTCGCCGGCCAGATCAACGGCACCACCGGCTACGAGGAAGCTGGCGCCCAGGGCCTGCTGGCCGGCGCCAATGCTGCGTTGCGTTCGCAAGGCAAGGACAGCTGGTGCCCGCGCCGCGACGAGGCCTACATCGGCGTGCTGGTGGACGACCTGATCACGCTCGGCACCCAGGAGCCGTACCGCATGTTCACCTCGCGGGCGGAATACCGCCTGATCCTCCGCGAGGACAACGCCGACCTGCGTCTCACCGAGAAGGGACGCGAGCTGGGCCTTGTCGACGATCGGCGCTGGGCTGCCTTCGAAGCCAAGCGCGAAGGTATCGAACGCGAGGAACAGCGGCTGAAGAGCACCTGGGTGCGGCCGAATACCCCGCAGGGCGACGCCATCGCCGAGCGCTTCGGTACGCCGCTGACCCATGAATACAATCTGCTCAACCTGCTGAGCCGCCCCGAGATAGATTACGCCGGCCTGGTGGAGATCACCGGCGACGCTGTGGATAACCCCCAGGTGGCCGAGCAGGTGGAGATTCGCACCAAGTACGCCGGCTACATCGACCGCCAGCAGGAGGAAATCTCCCGTCTGCGCGCCAGCGAAGATACCCGCCTGCCTGTGGATATCGATTACCTGGGGATTTCCGGCCTGTCGAAGGAAATCCAGAACAAGCTGAACCAGGCCCGTCCGGAAACCCTCGGACAGGCTTCGCGGATCCCCGGCGTCACGCCGGCTGCGATTTCGCTGTTGTTGATCCACCTGAAGAAGCGTGCCTCTGGCCGCCAACTGGAGCAGAGCGCTTGATGTCTGCGGTAACCCAACACCACGCCGACGAACTCGCGCGCGGTGCTGACGAGCTAGGCGTCGCCCTCGACGCCGACAAGCAACGCCAGCTGCTGGCCTACCTGGCCCTGCTGATCAAATGGAACAAGGCCTACAACCTGACCGCCGTACGCGACCCGGACGAGATGGTTTCGCGCCACCTGCTCGACAGCCTGAGCATCGTGCCTTATGCCGAGGCTGGGGATAACTGGCTGGATGTCGGCAGCGGCGGCGGCATGCCCGGCGTGCCGCTGGCCATTCTGTTCCCGGAAAAGCGCCTGACCCTGCTCGACAGCAACGGCAAGAAGACCCGCTTCCTGACCCAGGTGAAGCTCGAGCTGAAGCTGGCCAACCTCGAAGTCGTGCACAGCCGGGTGGAAGCCTTCCGTCCCGAGAGCCCCTTCGATGGCATCGTTTCCCGCGCTTTCAGCAGCCTGGAGGACTTCGCCAACTGGACCCGCCACCTCGGTGGCCAGGAAACCCGCTGGCTGGCGATGAAGGGCGTGCATCCGAACGAAGAGCTGGCGGCACTCCCGGAGGATTTCCGGGTCGAAGCCGAGCACGCGCTGGCGGTACCCGGTTGCCAAGGTCAGCGGCATCTGCTGATACTGCGGCGCACAGCATGAGGGGGAACAGGGATAACCATGGCTAAGGTATTCGCGATCGCCAACCAGAAAGGCGGTGTCGGCAAGACCACGACCTGTATCAACCTCGCGGCCTCCCTCGTGGCGACCAAGCGCCGCGTCCTCCTGCTGGACCTGGATCCCCAGGGCAACGCCACCACCGGCAGCGGCATCGACAAGCACAACCTGGAGCACTCCATCTACGACGTGCTCACCGGCGAGTGCAACCTCGCCGAGGCCATGCAGTTCTCCGAACACGGCGGCTACCAGTTGCTGCCGGCCAACCGCGACCTGACCGCCGCGGAAGTGGTGCTGCTGGAAATGGACATGAAGGAAAATCGCCTGCGCAACGCGCTGGCGCCGATCCGCGAGAACTACGACTACATCCTCATCGACTGCCCGCCGTCGCTGTCGATGCTCACCGTCAACGCGCTGACCGCCGCCGACGGCGTGATCATCCCCATGCAGTGCGAGTACTACGCGCTGGAGGGGCTGACCGACCTGATGAACAGCATCCAGCGCATCGGCCAGTTGCTCAACCCGACGCTGAAGATCGAGGGTCTGTTGCGGACCATGTACGATCCGCGCATCAGCCTGACCAACGATGTCTCCGCGCAGTTGCAGGAGCATTTCGGCGACACCCTCTACAGCACCGTCATCCCGCGTAACGTGCGCCTCGCCGAAGCCCCCAGCTTCGGCATGCCGGCGCTGGTTTACGACAAGCAATCCCGCGGCGCCATCGCCTACCTGGCGCTGGCCGGCGAGCTGGTCCGCCGCCAGCGCGCCAAAGGCCGCGCCGCAACCGCATAAGGAACCCGCATGGCAGCCAAGAAACGTGGACTGGGACGCGGGCTCGATGCCCTGCTGGGCGGCTCGAGTCCCGCCAAACTGCAGGAGGAAGCCGTACAGGCCGACCGCCGCGAGTTGCAGCAGATCCCCCTCGACCTGATGCAGCGCGGCAAGTACCAGCCGCGTCGCGACATGGACCCTCAGGCGCTGGAGGAACTGGCGCAGTCGATCAAGGCCCAGGGCGTGATGCAGCCCATCGTGGTGCGGCCGATCGCCAATGGCCGCTACGAGATCATTGCCGGCGAGCGGCGCTGGCGGGCCAGCCAGCAGGCCGGACTGGAAAAGATCCCGGCGCTGGTGCGCGACGTGCCGGACGAAGCGGCCATCGCCATGGCGCTGATCGAGAACATCCAGCGCGAGGACCTCAACCCGATCGAGGAAGCCGCTGCCCTGCAGCGCTTGCAGCAGGAGTTCCAGCTGACCCAGCAGCAGGTCGCGGAAGCGGTCGGCAAGTCGCGCGCGACCATTACCAACCTGCTGCGCCTGATCGGCCTGCCGGAAGAGATCAAGACCCTGCTTTCCCATGGCGACCTGGAGATGGGCCATGCCCGTGCGCTCCTCGGTCTGCCGGCAGAACGGCAGGTGGAAGGGGCGCGACATGTTGTCGCACATGGGCTGACCGTACGTCAGACCGAAGCCCTGGTTCGGCAGTGGACGCATGCCCCGGGCAAGCCTGCGGGACCGGTCAAGAGCGACCCGGACATCGCCCGCCTGGAACAGCGCCTGGCCGAGCGCCTGGGCGCTTCGGTGCAGATCCGGCATGGTCAGAAGGGCAAGGGACAGTTGGTCATCCGCTACAGCTCCCTGGATGAACTGCAGGGCGTTCTCGCCCACATCCGTTGACACACTTTGGGTTGTAGCGGGTAGTCGGAAATCACTACCAGCCAGTTGAACAGGGGGGACTCCCCCCCTATACTCTGCGCGCTATTTTGTGGGCACTTTTTATGCCAAGTCGTTGATTTGGCAGTGCCGACACCAGAAGACTGAGAGCGCGATGGAGTCCCGCATGCCAAGTCGCCTGCCGGCATTCAGATTGCTGCTCGTCCAACTGGTAGTAGTGCTTGTTGCTGCGATCTCCCTGTGGATTTCTTGGGGACCGGTAGCCGGATATTCCGGACTGCTGGGAGGGATGATCGCCTGGTTGCCGAATTATTATTTCGCCTACAAGGCGTTCCGTTTCAGCGGAGCGCGGGCTGCCCGGGAAATCGTTCGCTCTTTCTATGCGGGCGAAGCCGGGAAACTGATTCTGACGGCGGTGCTCTTCGCACTGACGTTCGCAGGCGTGAAGCCACTGATGGCGCCGGCTCTGTTCGGTGTCTATCTGCTGACCCTGATGGTCAGCTGGTGCGCACCCCTGCTGATGGGAAAAACATTTACAAGACCTTAGAGCGATTGAGGCAAACATGGCAGCAGAAACCGCTTCGGGTTACATCCAGCACCACTTGCAGAACCTGACCTTCGGGCGTCTGCCTAATGGTGATTGGGGGTTCGCCCACACCGCCGAGCAAGCCAAGGAAATGGGCTTCTGGGCATTCCACGTAGACACCCTGGGCTGGTCGGTACTGCTCGGCGTGGTGTTCCTGTTCATCTTCCGCCTGGCGGCCAAGAAGGCCACCAGCGGCCAGCCGGGTGGACTGCAGAACTTCGTCGAGGTGATGGTCGAGTTCGTCGACACCAGCGTCAAGGACACCTTCCACGGGCGTAACCCGTTGATCGCGCCCCTGGCCCTGACCGTGTTCGTCTGGATCTTCCTGCTCAACCTGATCGACCTGGTACCGGTGGACTACCTGCCGATGCTGGCCGCGAAGATCACCGGCGACGAGCACCTGTTCTTCCGCGCGGTGGCCACCACCGACCCGAACGCCACCCTCGGCCTGTCGATCTCGGTGTTCGCCCTGATCGTCTTTTACAGCATCAAGGTCAAGGGCATCGGCGGCTTCCTCGGTGAACTGACCCTGCACCCCTTCAGCAGCAAGAACATCGTCGTTCAGATCCTGCTGATTCCGGTGAACTTCCTGCTCGAGTTCGTGACCCTGATCGCCAAGCCGGTTTCGCTGGCGCTGCGTCTGTTCGGCAACATGTATGCCGGCGAACTGATCTTCATTCTGATCGCCGTCATGTTCGGTAGCGGAATGTTCCTGCTGAGTGCCCTGGGCGTAGCCCTGAACTGGGCGTGGGCTGTGTTCCACATCCTGATCATCACCCTGCAGGCCTTCATCTTCATGATGCTGACCATCGTCTACCTGTCGATGGCGCACGAAGACAACCATTAATCGATTCGCTTCAACCTTTAACCAACACGACAAAAAGTCGGGAGGAAAAATGGAAACTGTAGTTGGACTGACTGCTATCGCCGTTGCTCTGCTGATTGGCCTGGGTGCCCTGGGTACCGCCATCGGTTTCGGTCTGCTGGGTGGCAAGTTCCTGGAAGGCGCAGCTCGTCAGCCTGAAATGGTTCCGATGCTGCAGGTGAAAATGTTCATCGTCGCCGGCCTGCTGGACGCCGTGACCATGATCGGTGTGGGTATCGCCCTGTTCTTCACCTTCGCGAATCCCTTCGTTGGTCAAATCGCCGGCTAATCACTCGAATCATTCGATTTGAGTGTTTGACGGACAACGAACGAGCGAGGTGTTGGCGTGAACATTAATGCAACCCTGATTGGCCAGTCCGTTGCGTTCTTCATCTTTGTGCTGTTCTGCATGAAGTTCGTGTGGCCTCCGGTCATCGCGGCTCTGCAAGAGCGTCAGAAGAAGATCGCTGACGGCCTGGACGCTGCCAACCGCGCGGCTCGTGATCTGGAGCTGGCTCATGAGAAAGCGGGCCAGCAACTGCGCGAAGCCAAGGCTCAGGCAGCCGAAATCGTCGAACAGGCGAAGAAACGCGCTAACCAGATCGTCGATGAAGCCCGCGACCAGGCCCGTACCGAAGGCGAACGCCTGAAGGCCCAGGCCCAAGCGGAAATCGAACAGGAACTGAACAGCGTCAAGGACGCCCTGCGTGCCCAAGTGGGTGCCCTGGCCGTCACCGGCGCAGAGAAGATCCTGGGTGCTTCGATCGACGCAAACGCGCACGAGCAGCTGGTTTCCAAACTGGCAGCCGAGATCTAAGCGAGGGCGCTATGGCAGAACTGACCACGTTGGCTCGTCCCTACGCAAAGGCGGCTTTCGAGTACGCCCAGGCTCATCAGCAACTGGCCGATTGGTCGGCTGCGCTGGGTGTGCTGGCCGCAGTGTCGCAGGACGACACCGTGCGCCAGCTGCTCAAAGAGCCTCAGCTGACCTCTTCGGCCAAGGCCCAGAGCCTGATCGATGTGTGCGGCGACAAGCTGAATGCACCAGCCCAGAACTTCGTCCGGACTGTGGCTGAGAACAAGCGGCTCGAACTGCTGCCGACCATCGCTGAGATGTACGAGCAGTTGAAGGCCGAGCAGGAAAAGTCGGTCGAGGTAGAAGTCACCAGTGCCTTCACCTTGAGCAAAGAACAGCAGGACAAACTCGCCAAGGCTCTCAGCGCCCGGCTCAGTCGCGAAGTGCGGCTACATGCGTCGGAAGACGCGAGCCTGATCGGCGGCGTGATCATTCGCGCCGGTGACTTGGTAATCGATGGCTCGGTGCGCGGCAAGCTCGCGAAACTGGCCGAAGCGTTGAAATCTTGAGTTTGAAGGGGCAGCGGCATGCAGCAACTCAATCCTTCCGAAATTAGTGAAATCATCAAGGGGCGCATCGAGAAACTCGACGTCGCCTCCCAAGCACGAAACGAAGGCACCATCGTTAGCGTGTCCGACGGTATCGTGCGCATCTACGGTCTGGCCGACGTCATGTACGGCGAGATGATCGAGTTCCCGGGCGGCGTCTACGGTATGGCGCTGAACCTGGAGCAGGATTCCGTGGGTGCCGTGGTCCTGGGTGAATACCAGGGCCTCGCCGAAGGCATGAACGCCAAGTGCACCGGGCGCATCCTGGAGGTTCCGGTCGGTCCGGAACTGCTGGGTCGCGTAGTCGACGCACTGGGCAATCCGATCGACGGCAAGGGTCCGATCGACGCCAAGGCCACCGACGCGGTCGAGAAGGTCGCTCCGGGCGTGATCTGGCGTAAGTCGGTAGACCAGCCGGTACAGACCGGCTACAAGTCGGTCGACGCCATGATCCCGGTAGGCCGTGGCCAGCGCGAGCTGATCATCGGCGACCGCCAGATCGGCAAGACCGCCCTCGCGGTCGACGCCATCATCAACCAGAAAGACAGCGGTATTAAGTGCGTCTACGTGGCCATCGGCCAGAAGCAGTCCACTATCGCCAACGTCGTACGCAAGCTGGAAGAGAACGGTGCCCTGGCCAACACCATCGTGGTCGCCGCCAGCGCTTCCGAGTCCGCCGCCCTGCAATACCTGGCGCCGTACTCCGGTTGCACCATGGGCGAATACTTCCGCGATCGCGGTGAAGACGCCCTGATCGTCTACGACGACCTGTCCAAGCAGGCCGTGGCTTATCGCCAGATCTCCCTGCTGCTGCGCCGTCCGCCGGGCCGCGAAGCCTACCCGGGCGACGTGTTCTATCTCCACAGCCGTCTGCTGGAGCGCGCTTCCCGCGTTTCCGAAGAGTATGTCGAGAAGTTCACCAACGGCGCCGTGACCGGCAAGACCGGCTCGCTGACCGCGCTGCCGATCATCGAGACCCAGGCCGGCGACGTTTCCGCGTTCGTTCCGACCAACGTGATCTCGATCACCGACGGCCAGATCTTCCTGGAATCCGCCATGTTCAACTCGGGTATCCGTCCGGCCGTCAACGCCGGTATCTCGGTATCCCGCGTAGGTGGCGCGGCCCAGACCAAGATCATCAAGAAGCTGTCCGGCGGCATCCGTACCGCTCTGGCCCAGTACCGTGAACTGGCGGCCTTCGCCCAGTTCGCCTCGGACCTGGACGAAGCGACCCGCAAGCAGCTGGAGCATGGTCAGCGCGTTACCGAGCTGATGAAGCAGAAGCAGTACGCGCCGATGTCGATCGCCGAGATGTCGCTGTCCCTGTATGCCGCCGAGCGTGGCTTCCTGCAGGACGTCGAAATCGCCAAGGTCGGTAGCTTCGAGCAGGCGTTGATCTCCTACTTCCAGCGCGAGCATGCCGCTCTGCTGGCGAAGATCAACGAGAAAGGTGACTTCAACGACGAAATCGACGCGGGCATCAAGGCCGGCATCGAGAAGTTCAAGGCCACCCAAACCTGGTAAGCCGCAGCGGGAGCCGTGAGGCTCCCGCCTGCTAACCCGATAGGTGTCAAATGGCAGGCGCAAAAGAGATTCGCAGCAAGATTGCGAGCATCAAAAGCACGCAAAAGATCACCAATGCCATGGAAAAAGTGGCGGTGAGCAAGATGCGCAAGGCACAAATGCGCATGGCGGCCGGCCGTCCCTACGCGGAGCGTATTCGCCAGGTGATCGGCCATCTGGCCAACGCCAACCCGGAATACCGTCACCCGTTCATGGTCGAGCGTGAAGTCAAGCGCGTCGGCTACATCGTGGTGAGCAGTGACCGTGGTCTGTGCGGCGGTCTGAACATCAACCTGTTCAAGTCCCTCGTCAAGGACATGAGCGGCTACCGCGAGCAAGGGGCGGAAATCGACCTTTGCGTGATCGGTAGCAAGGGCGCTTCGTTCTTCCGCAGTTTCGGCGGCAACGTCGTGGCAGCTATCAGCCACCTCGGCGAAGAGCCTTCGATCAACGACCTGATCGGCAGTGTCAAGGTGATGCTCGACGCATACCTCGAAGGCCGTATCGATCGCCTGTTCGTGGTCTCCAACAAGTTCGTCAACACCATGACCCAGAAGCCGACCGTGGAACAGCTGATTCCGCTGGTGGCCGATGACGATCAGGAGCTGAAGCACCACTGGGACTATCTCTACGAACCCGACGCCAAGTCGCTCCTCGACGGGCTGCTGGTGCGTTACGTGGAATCCCAGGTGTACCAGGCCGTGGTTGAGAACAACGCCTGTGAGCAGGCGGCCCGGATGATTGCAATGAAGAACGCTACCGACAACGCCGGCGAGCTGATCAGCGATTTGCAGCTGATCTACAACAAGGCGCGTCAGGCGGCGATCACCCAGGAAATCTCGGAAATCGTCGGCGGCGCTGCCGCGGTGTAAGAACAGGTTCAAAATTCAGAGGAACCAGACATGAGTAGCGGACGTATCGTTCAAATCATCGGCGCCGTGATCGACGTGGAATTCCCGCGCGATGCCGTGCCGAGCATCTATGAAGCCCTGAAGGTTCAGGGCGTTGAAACCACCCTGGAAGTCCAGCAGCAGCTGGGCGACGGCGTGGTTCGTTCCATTGCGATGGGTTCCACCGAAGGCCTCAAGCGTGGCCTGAACGTGGACAGCACTGGTGCTGCCATCTCCGTGCCGGTCGGTAAAGCGACCCTGGGCCGGATCATGGACGTACTGGGCAACCCGATCGACGAAGCCGGTCCCATCGGCGAAGAAGAGCGCTGGGGCATCCACCGCGAAGCTCCGTCCTATGCCGACCAGGCTGGCGGCAACGAGCTGCTGGAAACCGGCATCAAGGTGATCGACCTGGTCTGCCCGTTCGCCAAGGGCGGCAAGGTAGGCCTGTTCGGCGGCGCCGGCGTGGGCAAGACCGTCAACATGATGGAACTGATCCGTAACATCGCCATCGAGCACAGCGGTTATTCCGTGTTCGCGGGTGTGGGCGAGCGTACTCGTGAGGGTAACGACTTCTACCACGAGATGAAGGACTCCAACGTACTGGACAAGGTAGCCCTGGTATACGGCCAGATGAACGAGCCGCCGGGCAACCGTCTGCGCGTCGCACTGACCGGCCTGACCATGGCCGAGAAGTTCCGTGACGAAGGCCGTGACGTTCTGTTGTTCATCGACAACATCTACCGTTACACCCTCGCCGGTACCGAAGTGTCCGCACTGCTGGGCCGTATGCCGTCCGCGGTGGGCTATCAGCCGACCCTGGCCGAAGAGATGGGCGTTCTGCAGGAACGCATCACCTCCACCAAGAAAGGTTCGATCACCTCGATCCAGGCCGTATACGTTCCCGCGGACGACCTCACCGACCCGTCCCCGGCGACCACCTTCGCCCACCTGGACGCGACCGTCGTACTGTCCCGTGACATCGCCTCGCTGGGTATCTACCCCGCGGTCGACCCGCTGGACTCGACCTCCCGTCAGCTCGATCCGCTGGTGATCGGCCAGGATCACTACGACACCGCTCGCGGCGTCCAGTATGTTCTGCAGCGCTACAAGGAGCTGAAGGACATCATCGCGATCCTGGGCATGGACGAACTGTCCGAAGCCGACAAGCTGCTGGTGGCGCGCGCTCGTAAGATCCAGCGCTTCCTGTCCCAGCCGTTCTTCGTAGCGGAAGTCTTCACCGGCTCGCCGGGCAAGTACGTTTCCCTGAAGGACACCATCGCTGGCTTCAAGGGCATTCTCAACGGCGACTACGATCACCTGCCGGAGCAGGCGTTCTACATGGTCGGCGGTATCGAAGAAGCAGTCGAGAAAGCCAAAAAACTGTAATCCTGTGCGCCCGGCGACGGGCGCTCATGTGAGGCAAGCGTATGGCCATAACAGTCCATTGCGACATCGTCAGCGCCGAGGCGGAGATCTTCTCCGGCCTGGTCGAGATGGTTATCGCGCACGGCGCTCTGGGTGACCTGGGTATCGCCCCGGGCCACGCGCCGCTGATCACCGACCTGAAACCGGGCCCTATCCGCCTGGTCAAGCAGGGCGGCGAGCAGGAGGTGTACTACATCTCCGGCGGTTTCCTCGAAGTCCAGCCGAACATGGTCAAGGTCCTCGCCGACACCGTGGTTCGTGCCGGCGACCTCGACGAAGCGGCCGCCCAGGAAGCCCTGAAGGCTGCCGAAAAGGCGCTGCAGGGCAAGGGCGCCGAGTTCGACTACAGCGCCGCTGCCGCGCGTCTGGCCGAAGCCGCAGCCCAGCTGCGCACCGTCCAGCAACTGCGCAAGAAGTTCGGCGGCTGATTTCCAGCCGGTACTTCTAGCGGTGTCAGGGAAAAGGGTAGCCTGTGGGCTACCCTTTTTTCGTTTTGCATCTTCACTCACAGGTTTTGCCTGTGACCACCAGGAACGGTAGTCCAGTCCATGTCCCTTGAAATCGTGATTCTCGCCGCCGGCCAGGGCACCCGCATGCGTTCGGCCCTGCCCAAGGTCCTCCATCCCATTGCCGGCAAGCCGATGCTCGGCCACGTCATCGACTGCGCGCGCCAGTTGCAGCCGGAACGGATCCACGTGGTGATCGGCCACGGCGCGGATCTGGTGCGTGAGCGGATGGCCGCCGACGACCTGAATTTCGTGCTCCAGGCCGAACAGCTCGGTACGGGCCATGCGGTGGCCCAGGCCCTGCCGTTCCTCAGTGCAGACCAGGTGCTGATCCTCTACGGCGACGTGCCGCTGATCCAGCTGGACACCTTGCAGCGCCTGCTGGCGCAAGTCACCCCGGACCAGTTGTCGCTGCTCACCGTCGACATGCTCGACCCCACCGGCTACGGCCGCATCGTCCGTGACGACCAGGGCGCGGTGCAGGCCATCGTCGAGCACAAGGACGCGACCCCGGCGCAGCGCCAGATCGGCGAGATCAACACCGGCATCCTCGCGGTGCCGGGCAAGCGCCTTGCCGACTGGCTCGGCCGCCTGTCCAACGACAACGCCCAGGGCGAGTACTACCTGACCGACGTGATCGCCATGGCGGTCGGCGACGGCCTGGTGGTAGCCAGCGCCCAACCGCTGGACGCGATGGAAGTGCAGGGCGTCAATGACCGCATGCAACAGGCCCAGCTGGAGCGTCACTACCAGCGCCTGCGCGCGGAGGAGCTGATGCGCCAGGGCGTGACCCTGCTCGATCCGCAGCGCCTGGATGTCCGTGGCGA
This sequence comes from Pseudomonas sp. 22490, assembly GCF_052044465.1. NCBI lineage: Bacteria > Pseudomonadati > Pseudomonadota > Gammaproteobacteria > Pseudomonadales > Pseudomonadaceae > Pseudomonas > Pseudomonas sp. 22490. The sequence goes on from NZ_JBQENS010000010.1 coordinate 68,564, forward strand.
AATCTCGGTCGGCCGCGACGTGCTGATCGACGTCAACGTGGTGCTGGAAGGCCGCGTGGTGATCGAGGACGACGTGCGCATCGGACCGAACTGCGTGATTCGCGACAGCGTCCTGCGGCGTGGCGCGGTGATCAAGGCCAACAGCCACCTGGAAGGCGCGGAGCTGGGCGAGGGTAGCGATGCCGGTCCGTTCGCCCGCCTGCGTCCGGGCAGCGTGCTCGGCGCTCGGGCCCATGTCGGCAACTTCGTCGAACTGAAGAATGCCCGCCTGGGCGAGGGCAGCAAGGCCGGCCACCTGAGCTACCTGGGCGATGCCGAGCTGGGCGCCAACTGCAACATCGGCGCCGGCACCATCACCTGCAACTACGATGGCGCGAACAAATTCCGTACCGAGCTGGGCGACGATGTGTTCATCGGCTCGAACAACTCGCTGGTGGCGCCGCTGAAGATCGGCGATGGCGCGACGACCGCGGCCGGCTCCACCATCACCCATGAGGTTCCGGCGAAGAACCTGGCCTTCGGCCGCGCCCGGCAGAAGAACCTGGAAAACTGGAAGCGCCCGGAAAAAATCAAGAAGTAACGGAGCGGCACGGATGCCGAAGCCTGCGAAATGGATCGTGCTGGGGCTGCTCATAGCCTGGGCGGTGCTGCCCGAATGGCCGCGGATACCCGTCGAAGGCGCCAGTGCCCGCGACTGGAATCCGCGAACCTTCTGGTTCGAGCCCTGGGGGCGCTCCGGAGTGCACAAGGGCATCGACATCTTCGCCCGCAGCGGCACCCCCGTACGCTCCGCCAGCTACGGCCTGGTGCTCTATCGCGGGGAGATCGCCCTCGGCGGCAAGGTCGTCCTGGTGCTGGCGCCCAAGTGGCGCCTGCATTACTACGCCCATCTCGATAGCCTCGACACCTATCCGGGCCAGCCGGTCCTCGCCGGTTCCCGCCTGGGTGCGGTCGGAACCACCGGCAACGCGCGCGGCAAGCCGGCCCACCTGCACTACGCGATCATCACCTTGCTGCCCTATCCCTGGCTGGCCGACGCCAGCACCCAGGGTTGGAAGAAAATGTTCTACCTCGATCCCAATACGGTGCTGCCGAGCCGATGAAAAGTCATTGACGGGAATCGCCGGATAAGTTTTGATTCGCACACTTTTCTTTCGAAACGAAACTTAAGTGATCTCGAAACGTAATACGCCGCAACGTCGCCATGCCATCCTCGCGCTGCTTTCCGAGCAGGGCGAGGTCAGCGTGGACGCACTCGCCAAGCGCTTTTCCACCTCGGAAGTGACCATCCGCAAGGACCTCGCCGCCATGGAAAGCCACGGCCTGCTGTTGCGTCGCTACGGCGGTGCGGTGCCAATGCCGCAGGAACTGATCGGCGAAGCCGCACAGCCCGTCTCGCCCTACAAGCAGGCTATCGGTCGCGCCGCCGCGGCGCGCATCCGCGAGCATGCGCGGATCATCATCGACAGTGGCAGCACCACCGCGGCGATGATCCCCGAGCTTGGGCACAAGCCGGGCCTGGTGGTGATGACCAACTCGCTGAACGTGGTCAACGCCCTGCGCGAACTGGAGCACGAGCCGGTGCTGCTGATGACCGGGGGGACCTGGGATCCGCATTCCGAGTCGTTCCAGGGGCAGGTTGCCGAGCAGGTGCTGCGTTCCTATGACTTCGACCAACTATTCATCGGTGCCGACGGCATTGATCTCGAACGCGGGACGACCACGTTCAACGAATTGCTGGGCCTGAGCCGGGTGATGGCCGAGGTCGCCCGCGAGGTGATCGTCATGGCCGAGGCCGACAAGGTCGGTCGGCGCATTCCCAACCAGGAATTGCCCTGGAGCAGCATCCATACCCTGATTACCGACGAGCGCCTGGAACCTTCCGCGCGCGAACAGATAACCGCCCGGGGTGTCACGCTGATCTGCGCCCCGGTCGAGCCCTGAAAGGAGAAAGACCCCATGTGTGGAATCGTAGGCGCGATCGCCGAGCGCAACATCACCCCCATCCTTATCGAAGGCCTCAAGCGCCTCGAGTATCGCGGCTACGACAGCGCCGGCGTGGCGGTCTTCGATAACGAAGGCAGGCTGCAGCGCTGCCGCCGGGTCGGCAAGGTCGCCAGCCTGGAGGAAGGCCTGGCCGGTACGCCGCTGCTCGGCCGCCTGGGCATCGCCCATACCCGCTGGGCGACCCACGGCGCGCCAACCGAAGGCAACGCCCACCCGCATTTCTCCAGCGACGAACTGGCGGTGGTGCACAACGGCATCATCGAGAACCACGAACCTCTCCGTGAGCGGCTCAAGGGCCTGGGCTACGTGTTCACCTCGCAGACCGACACCGAGGTCATCGTCCACCTGCTGCACCACAAGCTACAGTCCATCGGCGACCTGACCCTGGCGCTGAAGGACGCGGTCAAGGAATTGCACGGGGCCTATGGCCTGGCAGTGATCAGCGCGGCGCAGCCGGACCGCATCGTCGCCGCCCGCAGCGGCAGCCCGCTGGTGATCGGCCTCGGGCTTGGCGAGAACTTCCTCGCTTCCGACCAACTGGCGCTGCGCCAGGTGACCGACCGCTTCATCTACCTGGAAGAAGGCGATATCGCCGAGATCCGTCGCGACAGCGTGCGCCTGTGGGATGTCCAGGGCAACGACGTGCAGCGCGAGACCGTGCAGTACCACGAAGGCGCCGAAGCCGCCGACAAGGGCGAGTACCGGCACTTCATGCTCAAGGAAATCCACGAGCAGCCCAGCGTCGTGCAGCGCACCCTGGAAGGCCGCCTCGGGCAGAACCAGGTAATGGTGGAAAGCTTCGGCCCGCAGGCGGCGGAGCTGTTCGCCAAGGTTCGCAACGTGCAGATCGTCGCCTGCGGTACCAGCTACCACGCCGGCATGGTCGCCCGTTACTGGCTGGAAAGCCTGACCGGGATTCCCTGCCAGGTGGAGGTCGCCAGCGAGTTCCGCTACCGCAAGGTCGCGGTGCAGCCGGATTGCCTGTTCGTCACCATCTCCCAGTCCGGTGAGACCGCCGACACCCTGGCTGCCCTGCGCAACGCCAAGGAGCTGGGCTTCCTCTCCAGCGTGGCGATCTGCAACGTTGCCACCAGTTCGCTGGTGCGCGAATCCGACCTGACCCTGCTGACCCAGGCCGGCCCGGAAATCGGCGTGGCCTCGACCAAGGCCTTCACCACCCAGTTGGTCGCCCTGCTGCTGCTGACCCTGGGCATCGGCCAGGTGCAGAAGCGCCTGGCCGATGGCGTCGAAGCCGAGCTGGTGGACGAACTGCGTCGCCTGCCGACCCGGCTGGGCGAGGCGCTGGCGATGAACCGGACGGTGGAGAAGGTTTCCGAGCTGTTCGCCGAGAAGCACCACACCCTGTTCCTCGGCCGTGGCGCGCAGTTCCCGGTGGCCCTGGAAGGCGCGCTGAAGCTCAAGGAAATTTCCTATATCCATGCCGAAGCCTACCCGGCCGGCGAACTCAAGCATGGCCCGCTGGCGCTGGTGGACAGCGACATGCCGGTGGTTACCGTGGCGCCGAACAACGAGCTGGTGGAGAAGCTCAAGTCGAACCTGCAGGAAGTCCGCGCCCGCGGCGGCGAACTGGTGGTGTTCGCCGACGAAGGCGCGGGCATCGAGGCTGGCGAGGGCACCCATGTGGTGGGCATGCCGCACATCGGCGACGTGCTCTCGCCGATCCTCTACACCATCCCGTTGCAATTGCTCTCGTACCATGTCGCCGTGCTCAAGGGCACCGACGTCGACCAGCCGCGCAACCTGGCCAAGTCGGTCACCGTCGAGTAACGCCGGCCGCGTGCCCGAGAAGCCGGGGCAGGCATGCGGCCCCGGCGCTCGCCGTCAATCGCGCAACGGCAGCGCCTCGTCGCTCCTGCGGCTGGCGAACCAGTCCAGCACGGTGAGCCAGGCGCCGATCCCCAGGCCGATGCCCAATACCCACAGGGTGGCGGGCGGCCCCTTCAGCTCCAGCAGTCGCACAGCCAGGGGCACGCTGGCGAGAATGGCGATGTTGTTGAACGTCTCGGCGAACGACAGCACCATGCCCTTGTCCGGCCCGGAGCGCGAGGCGAGTACCACCGTGCCCGCCGGCGCGCCCAGGCCCAGCGCGGCGCCCCAGGCGCCCAGGCAGCAGAGCGCCACGGGTAACGGTAGCGGCAGGAGCATGAAGGTCGACATCGATAGCACCAGGAGCGCCAGCACCAGCAGGAGCATGTCTTCGTCGCGCTTCAGGTAGCGCCGCAGGTAACCCGCGGCGAGGTTGCCCACGGCCAGGCCCACGCCGAAGGCGGCGATGCTGATGCCTATCTGCGCGGTGCTGAAGCCGTAGCGCTGGCGCAGCACCTCTCCCGAGAGAAGCAGGCCGGCGACCCCGGTGCCGTTCCAGGCACCCTTGGCGATCAGTGGCCTGAGGATGCTCCATTGCCTGCACCAGCCCAGCGCGTGGCCCTCGGCGCGCGGTGCCACGGCTTGCACGGGAAGGCGCTGGCGCGCCATCAGGAAGACCAGCACGCAACCGCACGAGACCATCAGGAAGGGCGCCGCCCAGCCGAAGAAGTCCGAGAGGAGGCCGGCCAGTGCCGGGCCGGCGGCAATGCCGAGGGTCATGCCGAGCATCACCTGGCCCATGGCACCGGCCTGTCTTTGCGGGGCGACCACTTCCGCGACCAGGGCGAAGGTGGTTGGGATGATGATTGCCGAGGCGATGCCCCCGATTACCCGCAGGACGACGGCAATTTCCAGGGTCGGGGCGATGACGATGGCCAGAGTATCGACCGCGAAGAGGATCAGGGCGAGCAGCAGCAGCTTCCTGCGTTGCATGCGGTCGGAGAAGTAGCCCAGCAACGGCGCGGCGATCGCATAGGAGAACGCGTAGCTGGAGATCAGCCAGGCGGCGCCGCTGGTGGTGGTGTGGAACGCCTGCGCCAGCGGCCCGAGCATGGAGGACAGCATGAACTCGGTCACGCCGACGAAGAACACGGCCATCGACAGGGCCAGCAGGAACAGGCCGTCGAGCTTCTGTGAAGGCGGGGAAATTTTCTGGTTCATGATGTTCTCTTTGGCTGAATGAGCGGACGAACGACAAGGGGGCGCCGGCTCGCGGAGCCGGCGCCAGGGCTGAACCGCTCGGGCTATGGAGGGGATGGTTGTGTGGCTGGTGCGGGAACGGCGGGGAGAAAAGAAGGGAACGAAGCGAGATTCCGGGCGCCAGTGCACGATTTCATCGAAGAAGGCTTCGGAGTATCGCCGCAAGCGGAACCGCCCGGGCTTGGGAGCGCAGGAGAAACTACCCTATCGGAACGTTAGCCGAATTCTGCTCTCCTGCCGGATATCGCGACATTCGCCCCGGTTTGGTTCCCACTTTGGATTGATACTCGGACCAGACCATACCCGGCAACAGGTCAGCGGAACGGTTTCCAGAAGCGCTCCAGCGCCGCCGCCAGCAGTTCCGTATCGCCGCGCGAGTCGCCCCAGGCGCGTAGGGAGTATTGGGTCAGCGGACCGTAGTGCCGCTCCAGGCGGCAGACTTTCTCGTCGCGCCGGCAGTTGCGGCCGACGATCCTGCCGGTCAGTACGCCGTCTACCACTTCCAGCTCGGTGGCGATCAGGTGCACGCCGAGCTTCTCGGCGAACGGCCTGAGTAGCAGCGAAGGGGAGGCGGAACAGATGGTCACGGTGCTGCCGCTGCTGACCTGGTCGGCCACCGCGGTCAATGCGTGGGGACGCATCAGTGTTTCCCAGAAGCGGTTCTGGTAGGCCAGCGCCCGCTCTTCCAGCACATGTACGGGCACATCGGTGAGGAAGGTGGCGATCAGGCGCGCCTTCAGGTCGTCGCGGCCGATACGCCGGCAGAGATAGGCCAGGCTGGGTCCTGCCATGCGCAGCATGCGGCGGACGAACACTCGGTTGCCGAAGGCGAAGCGCAGGAAGGGCACGAAGCTGTCTCGGTATGTCAGCGTACCGTCGAAGTCGAACACGGAGAGAAAGCGTACTTCGCGTGTTTCGAGGGACACGGTCTCGTTCATCGGCGTTCCTTATATCGCTTCCTTTCCTTTGACACGGACTATGCGTCGTTCCGTTATTGCAGCAAGGGAAAGTTTGTATATCAAAACTGTCAATTATTCATAGGCAGACTGGCTGCTAACCTGAATCCGAGTGTTCAGGGGTTTTGCATCGATAGATAGGAGGCTAAGTAGCCGATAGCAAAACTCTATCAAGGTACTGGACTATAGTGATTCCGTCTTGTGACCAGGAGGTTTGGCATGATTGCACAGCTCCCCTCTGAGTTGCTGTCCCTGCAACTGCCGTTGCGGATCCGCATCGGCGATGCTCAGGCGTTCGATCTGGGGCCGGATCCACAGGTAACCATGGTCATTCGCGATCCCTCGCTGCTAACCGAGATCACCCATCCCAGCCTCGATGCGCTGGGCAAGGCCTACGTCGAGAAGCGTCTCGACATCGAAGGACCGATCAGCCAGGTCATCGGTATCGGCGATGCCCTCAGCGAAGCGCTCGGCGAACCCGATGGCGGCGCGCCGCCGGTTCGCGAAAGCCACGACAAGGACACCGACGCCGAAGCCATCCATTACCACTACGACCTGTCCAACGATTTCTACCAGCTCTGGCTGGATCCGGAAATGGTCTATTCCTGCGCTTATTTCGAGACCGGCAAGGAAGACCTCGCCACCGCGCAACTGGCCAAGCTCCGTCACCTGTGCCGCAAGCTGCGTTTGCAGCCGGGCGAGAAGCTGCTCGATGTCGGTTGCGGTTGGGGAGGGCTGGCGCGCCTGGCCGCTCGCGAGTTCGGCGTCGAGGTCACCGGCATCACATTGAGCAAGGAGCAGCTGGCGCTCGGCCGGGAGCGGGTCAAGGCCGAAGGCCTGGAGGACCGGGTCACCCTCAAGCTGCTGGATTACCGCGACCTGCCGCGCGATGGCCGCTTCGACAAGGTGGTCAGCGTCGGCATGTTCGAGCACGTCGGGCACGCCAACCTGGGGCTGTACTTCCAGCAACTGTACGATGCGGTGCGTCCCGGCGGCCTGGTGATGAACCACGGCATCACCTCGCGCTACACCGACGGCCGCCCGGTTGGCAAGGGGGCCGGCGACTTCATCGATCGCTACGTGTTTCCCCACGGCGAGCTGCCGCACCTGTCGCTGGCGGTGGCGCGGATGAGCGAAGCCGGGCTGGAAGTAGTCGACGTGGAAAGCCTGCGTCTGCACTACGCCCGGACCCTGGACTTCTGGAGCGCCAACCTGGAAGCCAGGCTGAAGGAGGCGGCTCGCCTGGTGCCCGAGGAAACCCTGCGGATCTGGCGGCTGTACCTGGCCGGATGCGCCTACGGCTTCAAGCGCGGCTGGATCAACCTGCACCAGATCCTCGCCATTCGCCCCCACGAGGATGGCTCCCACGAGCTGCCCTGGTCGCGGCGCGACCTGTACGCCTGAACGCCGGCGACCGGCTCCCTTGCGGAGCCGGTCGCGCAATCGGTCCTTGCTGATTGTCCTGCGTGGCGGGGCGGTCTAGTCTGCACGAAGTCCTGCGCGGTCGAAGGAAGCCGGGACGCTTCCGCGACAGCGCGACAACAACGATAAGAACAGGAGACTTCCCATGTCGCTGAGCAGACGCTTCGGTCTTTTCACGCTTGCCGCAACGGTGACCTTCAGTACCGCGGTCTTTGCCGCTCCGACCTTCATCAATATCCTCACCGGCGGCACCAGCGGGGTCTATTACCCCATAGGGGTCGGCCTCTCGCAGATCTACGGACACGATATCCAGGGCGCGAAAACCTCGGTGCAGGCCACCAAGGCTTCGGTCGAGAACCTCAACCTGTTGCAGGCCGGGCGTGGAGAACTGGCGCTGGCGCTGGGCGACTCGGTCGCCGACGCCTGGAACGGGGTCGCCGACGCCGGCTTCAAGGCGCCGTTGAAGAAGCTGCGGGCTATCGGCAATACCTATCCGAACTATATCCAGGTAGTGGCCAGCCAAGCCTCGGGCATCATGACCCTGGCCGACCTGAAAGGCAAGCGCATTTCGGTGGGCGCGCCCAAGAGCGGTACCGAGCTGAACGCCCGGGCGATCTTCAAGGCCGCCGGCCTGAGCTACGAGGACATGGGCAAGGTGGAGTACCTGCCCTACGCCGAGTCGGTGGAGCTGATCAAGAACCGCCAGCTCGACGCTACGCTGCAATCCTCCGGCCTGGGCATGGCGGCCATCCGCGACCTGGCCTCGACCATGCCGATCACCTTCGTCGCGATCCCGGCGGACGTGGTGGCGAAGATCGACAGCCCGGCCTACCACGCCGCGAGCATTCCCGCCGGCACCTACGACGGCCAGGAGCAGGACGTGCCGACGGTGGCGATCGACAATATCCTGGTCAGCCACTCCGGGGTCAGCGACGAGCTGGCCTACCAGATGACCAAGCTGATGTTCGACAACCTGCCGCGCCTGGTCACCGCCCATGCTGCCGCCAAGGACATCGCCCTGGACAAGGCGGCGAAGAACCTGCCGATTCCGCTGCATCCCGGCGCCGAGCGCTTCTACAAGGAGAAGGGCGTACTGCCCGAGTGAGGCCCGTTTCTCCGTAGCCCCGGTCCGTGCGGCGGACCGGGTTCCCCGCGTTTCCGGCTGTAGGGAGTCGATGCATGAGCGATCATCAGAACGGGCTGCATCTTGAGGCGGAAAACTGGCCGCGCGCGTTGTTCGCCGTGGCCCTGGCCTTTTCCGTGTTCCAGGTCGTCACCGCGGCCTTTCCCCTGATTTCCACCCAGGTCCTGCGGGCAATGCACGTCGGACTGCTGTTGCTGGTGGTGTACATCAGCTATCCCGCCTTCGGCATAGGTCGCCCCTGGCAGCCGCTGGCCTGGTTGCTGGGCATGGCCGGCCTGGGCACGGCGGTCTACCAGTGGGTTTTCGAGGGCGACCTGATCCAGCGCTCCGGAGAGCTGACCCAGGCCGACATGGTCGTCGGCGTGGTGCTGATCGTCCTGGTCTTCGAGGCGGCGCGACGGGTGATGGGCATCGCCTTGCCGATCATCTGCGCGCTGTTTCTTGCCTATGGCCTGTTCGGCGAACACCTGCCGGGCGACCTGGCCCACCGCGGCTACGGCTTCGACCAGATCGTCAACCAGCTGTCGTTCGGTACCGAAGGTCTCTACGGCACGCCGACCTACGTATCGGCCACCTACATCTATCTGTTCATCCTGTTCGGCGCCTTCCTCGAGCAGGCCGGCATGATCCGCCTGTTCACCGATTTCGCCATGGGCCTGTTCGGTCACCGGGTCGGCGGGCCGGCCAAGGTCTCGGTATTCTCCTCGGCGCTGATGGGCACCATCACCGGCTCCGGCGTGGCCAACGTGGTCACCACCGGACAGTTCACCATCCCGCTGATGAAGCGTTTCGGCTACAAGCCGGCGTTCGCCGGCGGCGTCGAGGCGACCGCGAGCATGGGCAGCCAACTGATGCCGCCGGTGATGGGGGCGGTGGCGTTCATTATGGCCGAGACCATCAACGTCCCCTACGTGGAGATCGCCAAGGCGGCGCTGATCCCGGCCCTGCTGTATTTCGGCTCGGTGTACTGGATGGTCCACCTCGAGGCCCGCCGGGCCGATCTAAAGGGCCTGCCGCGCGATCAGTGTCCCAGCGCCTGGGGTGCCGTCCGCGAGCGCTGGTTCCTGCTGATTCCGTTGCTGGTGCTGATCGCGCTGCTGTTCTCCGGGCGCACGCCGCTGTTCTCCGGAACCATCGGCCTGGCGCTGACCGCCATCGTCATCCTCGGTTCGGCGATCATCCTGCGGGTGTCCTCGCTCGGCCTGCGCATCGCCTTCTGGGTGGCGCTGGGGCTGCTCTGCGCGGGGTTCTTCCGCCTCGGCATCGGGGTGATCTTCGTCGTGATCGCGGCCCTGGCCCTGGCCTGCTGGTTCGTCCGTGGCGGCCGGGAAACCCTGCGCATCTGCGTCCGCGCCCTCGCCGAAGGTGCGCGACATGCGATTCCGGTGGGCATCGCCTGCACCCTGGTGGGAGTCATCATCGGGGTGATTTCGCTGACCGGCATCGCCACCACCTTCGCCAGCTACGTGCTCGACCTGGGACGGGAGAACCTGCTGCTGTCGCTGGTCCTGACCATGGTCACCTGCCTGGTCCTGGGAATGGGCATCCCGACCATCCCCAACTACATCATCACCAGCTCCATCGCCGCGCCGGCGCTGCTGGAACTGGGGGTGCCGCTGATCGTCTCGCACATGTTCGTCTTCTACTTCGGCATCCTCGCCGACCTCACCCCTCCGGTGGCGCTGGCCTGTTTCGCGGCCGCGCCGATCGCCAAGGAAAGGGGATTGAAGATCAGCTTCTGGGCGGTGCGCATCGCCCTGGCGGGTTTCGTGGTGCCGTTCATGGCGGTGTATTCCCCGGCGCTGATGCTGCAGGAAGGCGGTTGGGGGGCGACGCTCTATGTCACCTGCAAGGCGGTGCTGGCCATCGGCCTGTGGGGCATGGCTTCCATCGGCTACCTGCAGGGGCCGCTGGCCTGGTGGGAGCGCCTGGTGGCGTTCGCCGCGGGGGCCAGCCTGGTCCTGGCCTTGCCGATCAGCGACGAGCTGGGCTTCGTCCTCGGCGCGCTGGTGATCGGCTGGCACCTCTGGCGCCAGCGTGCGCGCGAGGCGGTGGCGTGATCGCGCTGTGTCTGGGCATGGCCGGCAGCGTCTGGGCGACGCTGCCGCTGCAGTCGTTCACCCTGGCCTGGCAACACACGGTCGAGAAGGTGCTCTGGGAAGAAGACTATCGCCTGAGTGAGCGCGGCCTGCTGCTGGAAGAGGCCCGGGTGCGGGGCAGCGGGGCGGGGATGGAGATTCCCGAGGGCGCCGTGCTGCGTGACGGCGCCTGGCATTACCACCGTGGGGTGCCGCCGCTGCAACCGTTGCGGCTGGGGCGCACACCGGAGGCCGGCGACTACCGGATCTGCCGTCAGGGGCGCTGCGATGCGCTGGCGCGCTGGATCGGTCCGCCGGACCCTGAGCGCCCGGCGGTCGAACTCTGGGCGTGTCCGATACGGGACCCGAGCGACTGAACGTCCTGTGGATAACCCTGAGACGCCAGTCCACATCCATAAAAACGACGAAGCCGGAGCTGCTTCCGGTCATAAGGAAAACGTCCATGCGTAGCTGTATATCAGTCTTCCGGCCGGCCCTGCTGGCACTGTTCGTCTCGGCAAGCGGCTCGGCCGGCGCCGACGCGGCTGTGGAAAACCCGCGGATCGGCCGTGCCGCCGATCTCTATGAACTGATCCCGGAATACCAGCCGGACACCTACCGGAACATGGACAAGGTCTATCCGACCCGGGTTATCCACAAGGGGACCAAGGTCCGTCCGCTGCCGGCGGGTGTGGCCATCGCGCCGCGCTACCGGATCGGCGGCGAGGAATACGGCGTCGACGATTTCATGCGGCGCAACCGCGTTGGCGGGGTGCTGGTCCTCAAGGATGGCAAGGTCGCCCTGGAGCGCTACGGCCTGGGCAACGACGAACGCACGCGCTGGACCTCGTTCTCGGTGGTCAAGTCGATCTCCTCGACCCTGGTGGGCGCCGCCGTGCAGCAGGGCCTGCTGGCTCTCGACCAGCCTGTGGACAAGTACCTGCCGAGCCTGGCCGGCTCCGCCTACCAGGGGGTGACGGTGGAGCAGGTCCTGCAGATGAGTTCCGGGGTCCGCTGGAACGAGACCTATCGCGATCCGAAGTCCGACCGCCGGCAGATGTTCGACGCCCAGCTCGCCGAACGTCCCGGTGGCATCCTGCGGCTGCTGGCGAGCCTGCCGCGGCAGTACCCGAGCGGTACCCACTTCACCTACAGCACCGGCGAGTCGCATCTGCAGAGCGAGCTGCTGCACGCGGCGACCCGCATTCCGGTGAGCGACTACCTGTCCGAGCGGATCTGGGCGCGAATGGGCATGGAGAGCGACGGCTTCTGGCAACTGGAATCGCCGGCCGGGCAAGAGATCGGCAGCAGCGGCTTGAGCGCGACCCTGCGCGACTATGGCCGCTTCGGCCAGTTCGTCCTCGAGGACGGGGTGATCGATGGCGAACGTATCCTCCCCGAAGGTTGGGTCGATCGTGCCAGTCGCGTCGAGGCTACTTCCCACCTGGCCCCGGGCAAGCTCTACGATGGCGAATACGCGCTCGGCTACGGCTACCAGTGGTGGACCTTCCCGGTGGGCGCCAAGGCCCTGCCCGAGCATGACGGCGGGGCCTTCGAAGCCCAGGGCATCTTCGGCCAGTACCTCTACATCAACCGCAAGGAGAAGATCGTGGCGGTGGTCTGGAGCGCCTGGCCGAAGCCGGAGATGGACGATCGCGAGGAGGAGACCTATGCCTTCCTTGGCGCGGCGGTGAAAGCCCTGCGCTAGGGCCGTGGGCTAACGGATATCCACAGCAGGCTGTGGACAAGACTTCAGCGGGAAAACCGCAGGGGCAGTCCCTGGCAATCGTCGGACAGGCGTCCCGCGTGCCAGGCGAGTTGCCCGGAGACGATGGTGGTATCGATCCGATGGTGGAATGCCCGGTGGCGGAACGGCGTCCAGTTGCAGCGCGACAGCAGCGGCATGGCGCTGGCCAGCGCCGGGTGCTCCAGTTCGCTGACCAGCACCAGGTCGGCCCAGTAACCTTCGCGGAGGAAACCGCGATCGGCGATGGCGAACAGTTCGGCGACCCGGTGGCTGGTCTTCGCCACCAGGGTGGCAAGCGACAGCCAGCCTTCGCGGACCAGCTCCAGGAGTGCCGGCAACGCATGCTGGACCAGTGGCAGGCCGGCCGGCGCCTGTGGATAAGCCTGCTGCTTCTCGGCCCAGGCGTGCGGCGCGTGGTCGGTGCCGATCACGTCCAGGCGGTTGCCGGCCAGCGCCCTGCGCAGGGCGTCGCGGTCCTCGCGGCTCTTGATCGCCGGGTTGCACTTGAGCAGATGGCCGAGGCGGGCGTAGTCGCTGTCGTCGAACAGCAGATGGTGGACGCAGACTTCCGCGGTGATGCGTTTCTGGCACAGCGGCTTGTCCTCGAACAGGGCCAGTTCACGCGCTGTGGATAAGTGCAGGACATGCAGCAGCGTGCCATGTCGTTGCGCCAGTTCCACCGCCAGGGCGGTGGAACGGTAGCAAGCCTCGGCGTCGCGAATGCGCGGGTGGGCGGCTGCCGGAATACGTTCACCGAAGCGTTGTCGCCAGCGCGCCAGGTTGGCTTCGATCCGCGGCGTGTCTTCGCAATGGCTCAGCAGCAGGGTCGGAACGCTGGCGAACAGGCGCTCCAGGGTCGGCAGGTCGTCCACCAGCATGTCGCCGGTGGAGGCGCCCATGAACACCTTCACCGCGGCGACCTCGCGTGGATCGAGGGCGGCCACGGTGTCGAGGTTGTCGCGGCTGACGCCGAAGTGGAAACCGTAGTTGGCCACGCTATGGGCGGCGGCGAGGCGCTTCTTTTCCGCCAGCGCTTCGAGGCTCAGCGTCGCCGGGCGGGTATTGGGCATGTCCATGAAACTGGTGATGCCGCCCGCCACGGCGGCGCGGGATTCGCTGGCGATCGAGCCCTTCTGTGGATAACCCGGCTCGCGGAAGTGCACCTGGTCGTCGATCATTCCCGGCAGCAGGTAGCGTCCGGCGGCATCGATCTCCCGGCTGGCGCCGCAGTTTTCCAGGCAGCCGGCGATGCGTTCGATGCGACCGTGGCGGACCAGCAGATCGCCTTCGCGTACCTGCCCCTCGTTGACCATCCGGGCATTGCGGATCAGCAGGCTTCGCATGTTCAGAACTCGTTCTGCAGCGACTTGTAGCCGCGTACCAGGTCGACGTTGGTGCGCGCCACGTCTTCCGAGAACTCGCTGGCGGAAACGCTGACCCGCGGCATGCTCGCCAGGTCGGTGCGCGGACCGATGCGCTCGGTGGACGGTACGTAGAAACCCGCTGGCAGGTCGCAGCCGTCGACCACCGCGTTGTGGCGGACCACGCAGCCATCGCCGACCCGGCAGTTGAACAGCACGCTGTTGAAGCCGATGAAGACCCGGTCGCCGACTTCGCAAGGACCGTGGACGATGGAGCGGTGGGCGATGGAGCTGTGCTCGCCGATGGTCACCGCGGCACCCGACTTGGAATGGATCACCACGCCGTCCTGGATGTTCGAGTTGGCGCCGATCACGATCGGTTGCATGCCGCCGTCGGCGTCGACTTCGTCGGCACGGATCACTGCGTAGGGACCGACGAAGACGTTGGCCTGGATGATCACCTTGCCGCAGATGATCGCGGTCTTGTCCACATAGGCCGATTCGTCGATCACCGGCAGGTCGCCGGAGGGATTCTTGCGGATCATGCTGCACCTCGCTGCCAATGGCTTTCGGCGACGGCGTCATGGGCATGCAGGCTTTCCGCATGGACGACCCGTATGGAGAACCGGCTCGCCTGTGGATAGCCCTGCAGGGCGCGGTGCAGCCGGCGCACCGCGTCCTCGCAGAACATCAGGTTCTGCCCGTTGGCGAGGGCGAAGGCCTGCTCGTCGGCGCGTTTCACCGCAGTCTGCACCGCGGTGCCGAGGGCGCTTTCGCCGAGATCCGCCAGCTCTTCCAGGGGCAGTCCGATGCAGTCTTCCGCCAGGCCGATGCGCAGGTGCGCGCTGCTGCGCTGGCTGTGCGGGGTGGCGACGATGCCGGCGCTGCTGCCGAGCCACGCAAGCACGCTGGCATGATCGAGCGGCTGTCCGGCGAAGTCCTGGTCGAAGCGCTCCTGGATCAATTGCCGGGCCAGTGCCGCCGAACAGGGGCAGGTTGAGGAGTAGGTCAGCTCGAGATGGACTTCGGCCTGGAAGTCATCGCCTTCCAGGCGCGTGTCCAGCACCAGTGGATAACGTTTCCAGCCGCTCAGCGGGCTGACCAGCGCCGGACGCCGCAGCAGCGGCGCGAGGCGTAGGCGCAGGTAGGCGCGACGCGACAGGCCGGCGTGGCTGGCGAGGAAGCGTTGCAGGACGGCGCGCAGGCAGGAAAGGTCCAGCTCGCCCTGTTCCAGTTCGGCCAGCGCCAGGTAGAGGCGCGACATATGGATGCCGCGGGCCTGCGGGTCGTCCAGGCTGACACCGGCATCGGCTTCGGCGGCGACCCTCTGCCCGCCGATCTGCACGGGAAGGGCGATGCCCTGCATGCCGACCCAGTCCAGGGGAAGATCGGCGGTGGTGGTCTGGCGGGCGATATCGGGAAGCGTCAAGGCATTCATGGAGAACTCGAAGAAGGGCAGGCAAGGCCTGGAAATGGTTTGAATGTTATAATATAACGTATTAGCTAATGCCGACCCTTGCAATCGGGTATTTCGTCGATGAAGCGCCGTCGTCTCCTGCAAAGCCTGCTCGCCGGCCTGGCCCTCCAGCCGTTCCTGGCCGCCAGCGCCAATGTACGAATCCGCCAGGCCCGGGCCTGGAATTCCTCGGAAAGCTGGCGCCTGGTGCTGGAACTGGACGGCCCGCCGCGTTATCGAACCTTTTCCCTGCAGGCCCCCGAGCGGTTGATCCTCGACCTGCCCGACGCGCAATTGCTCGCAACGCTCTCCGAGCTACCGCTGGACGGCCCCGTGCGCGCCATACGCAGTGGCCAACTGGGTGGCGGCGGGACGCGCATCGTCCTCGATCTGCGCCAAGCGGTCAGGCCGCGCAGCTTCGCCCTGGAACCGCAGGCGGGAAAGGGCCATCGCCTGGTCCTGGACCTATATCCACAGGCGCTGGCGGCGCCCCCCGAGCCAATGCTGGCGCTGGCCCGCCCGCTACCCTCGACGGGCCGCGACATCCTCGTAGTGGTCGATGCCGGCCATGGCGGCAAGGACCCCGGCGCGGTCGGTAGCAAGGGCGAGCGCGAAAAGGACGTGGCGCTGGCCATCGCCCGCCTGCTGGCGCGGCGGATCGACCGTGAGAAAGGCTTCAAGGCGCGCCTGGTGCGCAACGGCGATGTGTTCGTCCCGCTGCGCAAGCGGCCGGAAGTGGCCCGGCGCTACAACGCCGACATGTTCGTTTCGGTGCACGCCGACGCGGCGCCGCGACTGACCGCCTCCGGCGCGTCGGTATATGCCCTCTCCGAGCATGGCGCCAGCTCGACCATGGCGCGCTGGATGGCCGAGCGCGAGAACGGCGCCGACCTGATCGGCAACAGCGGCAACCTGCCGCTACAGGGCCGCGACAAGGTACTCGCCGGGGTGATCCTCGACATGGCCCTGAGTTCGACCATCGCCAGCAGCCTGGACCTCGGCCACAGCGTTCTCGGCCAGTTGTCGGACGTCACCGCGCTGCACCAGAAGCGTGTCGAGCAGGCCGGCTTCGCCGTGCTCAAGTCGCCGGACATCCCTTCGATCCTGGTGGAGACCGGCTTCATCTCGAATCGCGGCGATTGTCGCCGGTTGATGGACGAACGCCATCGCCAGCGCCTGGCCGAGGCGATCTTCGCTGGCGTGCAGGGCTACTTCCGGCAACGCCCTCCCGCCGGCAGCTACCTGGCGGCGCTCAGCGCGCAGCCTCCCGGCTAGGGCCTTCGCTGCAGCCGCTGACCCGCCCGCAGGTCAGGCGTTGGCGCTGGCCCGATGAACTGCTCAGGCGGCTGATGCTGGTCCAGCCGATGTTGCGGCTGAGGCCGACCCAGATTTCCCCATCGCTGGCGATGCCGCTGAAGAAGGTCAGGCGCCCGTAGCGCGTATTGGTCTGGGCCCAGCGTCGTCCGCTCGCCGCGTCGTAGCCGCGCAGCCAGGTGTCGTTGCCGCCGGTGGCGACGCTGTAGTGGTTGCCCAGCCGATCCATGCAGGCCAGAACGGTACGCAGGTAGGCGCATTCCGCCGGGCGGGTGCCGGGAAGAAAGCCCTGCGCCTGTGCCGCCGGAGCGAGCAGCAGGAGGGCCAGGCAGTAAAGGCGGAGGACGCGGCGCATCGGTGGATCCCGGGATGACGTGGGCCCAGGGTAGCCGGAAGGCGATTGGCGGGCCATCGATTGTGGTGTTAATTGTTATAGTATAACGTTTTAAATTTCCCAGGTTCAGCCCATGACCGAACAGGAACTGCTTGCCCAGCCCGACGCTGCCTACATGGACGAAACCCAGCAGGACTTCTTCCGCGACCTGTTGCTGCGTCAGCGCCAGGAACTTCAGGCGCGCATCGAAGGCGAATTCGGCGAGCTGCGCGATCTCGAACGCCCCAGCGACGAGGCCGACCTGGCTTCCCGCGAGGAACAGCGGCAATGGCAACTTCGCCTGCTGGAGCGGGAGAAGAAGCTGCTCGACAAGATCGACGAAGCGCTGGAGCGCCTGGCCCGCGGCGACTACGGCTGGTGCCAGGAAACCGGCGAGCCGATCGGCCTGCGCCGCCTGCTGTTGCGTCCCACCGCCACCCTCTGCATCGAGGCGAAAGAGCGCCAGGAGAAGCGCGAACGCCACGTGCGGCACAACTGAAGAGGTTACCAACCGTGAACCAACGCCTACCTGTCACCGTGCTGTCCGGCTTTCTCGGCGCCGGCAAGAGCACGCTGCTCAACCATGTGCTGAAGAACCGCGAGAACCGACGGGTTGCGGTGATCGTCAACGATATGAGCGAAATCAATATCGATGGCAGCGAGGTCCAGCGCGATGTCAGCCTGAACCGCGCTGAAGAACGCCTGGTGGAGATGAGCAACGGCTGTATCTGCTGCACCCTGCGCGAAGACCTGCTGGAAGAGGTCGGCCGTCTCGCCCGGGAAGGCCGCTTCGACTACCTGCTGATTGAGTCCACCGGGATTTCCGAACCGATGCCGGTGGCCGAGACCTTCACCTTCCGCGACGAGCTGGACCGCAGCCTGTCCGACGTGGCGCGACTGGATACCATGGTCACGGTGGTCGACGGGATGAATTTTCTCCGCGACTACCAGGAGGCCGCCAGCCTGGCCAATCGTGGCGAAACCCTCGGTGAGGAGGATCAGCGCTCGATCACCGACCTGCTGATCGACCAGGTCGAATTCGCCGACGTGATCCTGGTCAGCAAGATCGACCTGATCTCCAGCGAGCAGCGCGAGGAACTGCTGGCGATCCTGCGCCAGCTCAATGCCGAGGCGGAGATCCTGCCGATGGTGATGGGTCAGGTGCCGCTGGCGAAGATCCTCGATACCGGTCGCTTCGATTTCGATCGCGCGGCGTCCGCGCCGGGCTGGCTGAAGGAACTGCGCGGCGAGCACCTGCCGGAAACCGAGGAATATGGCATCGCCTCCATGGCCTACCGGGCGCGCCGGCCGTTCCACCCCGCGCGTTTCCACGCCTTCCTGCACAATCCGCTGAAGCAGGGGCGGCTGCTGCGCTCCAAGGGCTTCTTCTGGCTCGCCAGCCGGCCCCGCGAGGCCGGCAGCTGGTCGCAGGCCGGCGGCCTGATGCGTTACGGCCTGGCGGGCCGCTGGTGGCGCTTCGTGCCGACCGGACAGTGGCCACAGGACGAAGAGGGCCTGCGGGCGATCATGCGGCACTGGGAGGAAGGCGTCGGCGACTGTCGCCAGGAGCTGGTTTTCATCGGTCAGAACCTGGACTTCGCGGCCCTGCGCGCAGCCCTGGACGCCTGCCTGCTGGATGACGCCGAGATGAACCTGGGCATCCCCGGCTGGCAGGGCCTGGACGACCCCTTCGAGGACTGGGGGCACGCCGCATGAGCGCACTGCCGCAGGAAAAACCGTTGCCGCGCCAGGCGTTCGATGACGACCCCCAGGTGCTGGCCGAGGTGCTTCGCGAGGGCGTCAACCTGGCGGTCTGGACACGCCGGTTGAGCCCGGCGCTGCGCGACTTCGCCGCCGCCCTGGTGCGCAACCGGCCGGGACTGGCGCTGAGCCAGACGCTGGAGATGGAAGAGGAACGGCTACCCGTCTTGGACGGCCTGCTCGACGCGCAGCAACTGCCGGGACAAACCGATTTCCTCGACGACCTGGGCTGGCTGGTCGAGGCCTTCTCCTGCCTGACCGGGGCGCGGCGTATCGGCCTGCGCCTGCGCGTTCTGGATAAACCGATGTGCCCGCGTTTCCACGTCGACCACGTGCCGCTGCGGCTGGTCACCACCTACCAGGGCGCCGCCAGCGAATGGCTGGACGAGTCCGGCCTGGACCGTCGGCTGCTTGGCGGAGCGCAGGCCGAAGTTGTCGACGAACAGCTTATCCACAGCTTGTCCACGGGCGACGTGGCGCTGCTCAAGGGCGAACGCTGGGAGGGTAACGAAGGTGCCGGGCTGGTGCATCGCTCGCCGCGAGCGGAGCCTGGGCTGGCGCGCCTGCTGTTGACCCTGGACTGGCTTGCCTGAGCCTGTGGACAAGTGTCTTTCGAGGAATAAAAAAAGGCCATCCGCAGATGGCCTATCACCAAAAAGTCGTCCTACCTTGGGGATGGGGACGAAGGGTGCTGAGGTACCCGACTCCCATTTAGCCCTGACGCTGTGACAGGCTGATGACGCGCTCAGGGCTTTTTCGCGGCGCTAGGCTCTTCCCAGCGACCTTGGCTCTGGCTGGCGCAGAACGGCTCCAGGTAGCGTGCGTCGGTCGCGATGCCGTAGTAGAAGATGTCCTGCCGATAGGGCGCGTTGGGTACCCTGGCGTCGCGGCAGACACCGAAGGCGCCCGTCGGACACTCCTCGGCGAACGTCACCTCGACCTTCTGGCCCTGCAGTTGTGGCTGGCAGAAGCCTTCGTGGAACAGCTTGGCCGGGATGCTGCGGTTCTGCTGGCAGACCTTCACGTCGAGATTCTTCGCCTGGCTATGGACGATGCAGGCTTCGGCCAGGGCCAGGCCCGGCAGGCAGGACAGGAAGAACAGGAACGGACGCATGCGAGGACTCCATTGCAGACGGGCGCGACTCTAGCACGGGGCCTGGCTCCCCGCAGGCAAGGACCGCATTGATCCACAGGCTTTCACATTCCGGTTGCGCAGATGCTTCGAGAGATACCCACACACCTGATCGGCGGCCCCCTGGGGGCCGGCAAGACCAGCCTGATCCGCTCGCTGCTGGCGCAGAAGCCGGCGGGCGAGCGCTGGGCGGTGCTGGTCAACGAGTTCGGCGAGATCGGCCTGGATGCCGCGCTGCTGGCCACGGACGTCGACGGCGTGGCCATCGGCGAGGTGGCGGGCGGGTGCCTCTGCTGCGTCAATGGCGTGCCGTTCCAGGTGGGGCTCGGTCGCTTGTTGCGTCGGGCACGGCCGGACCGGCTGTTCATCGAACCCTCCGGGTTGGGACATCCGCAGGCGCTGTGGAAACAGCTGCAGGCTCCTCCCTGGTCCGGCGTCCTGGCCCTGCAACCCCTGGTAGTGGTGCTGGATGCCGCGGCGCTGGCCTCCGGCCAACCGCTGCCGGAGGCACAGGAACAGGCGCTGGAAGCGGCCGGCATGTTGCTGCTGAACAAATCCGAAACGCTCGACGCGACGCAGCGCTGCGCCGTGCGTGCGCGCCTGCCGGTCCTGCCGTTGCGCTGGAGCGTGCGCGGTCACCTGGCATTGCGCGATCTGCCGACCAGCGTTGCCGGGGAAGGTAGCGCGACGACCTGGGCGGCCCTGCCGGAGGCGCCTGCTCAGTTGGGAACGGTGCTGCCCGCCGAGCGACCGCTGCGCGCCGTGCGCGAGCAGGACGGCCAGTTCGCCATCGGCTGGCGGCTGGCGCCGTCGGTGCGTTTCGATCGGGTCGCAGTGGACGCCTGGCTGAACCGTTTGTCCGGACTGCGGCGGGCCAAGGCGGTGCTGCATTGCGCGGACGGTTGGTATGCAGCGAATGCCGCGCCGTTTGTGGATAACTGGGGCAAATCCTCGTGGCGGCGGGATAATCGGCTGGAACTGATCCTCGCCGCAGGCGCGGATGAAGAGGCGCTCGAAGAGGCGTTCCTGGCGTGTCGGATGGTCGCGGAATGATCCGCCAAGGTTGCCCTGAGGACGCGACTGAATGATAATAATTATCAGAAGACTCTACTTCCTTACCTTTCACTTCTCCGCAGGTCGCCCTCATGTCGCCACAGCCTTCACGGTCGCCTGACCGTTTTTCGCTGGCCGCGCTCGCCGAAGACCACCCCACCGCTCCCGCCCAGGGAGACGAAAGCGAGTCCCTGCCATGCGTGAATGCCCAGCGCGGAGAACCCAACCTGCGCGTGGTGGACTGCTCCGGCGCGCGCCGCGACGAGGAAGTGGCGGTCGAGGAAGTGCTGATCCCCTACGCCCATGGCAGCGATCCCGAAGACGTCCCCGGCGAGCCGCCCAAGTCGCGCTGGTGGTTGTCCTCCGGCGCGGCGGTGGCGATGCATGTGGCGATCATCGGTGCGCTGGTGTGGGTGATGCCGACCCCGGCCGAACTCAACCTTGGCCACGGCGAACTGCCGAAGACCATGCAGGTGAATTTCGTCCAGCTCGAGAAGAAGGCCGAGCCGACCCCGCAGCCGCCGGCTGCCGCGCCGGAGCCGACGCCGCCGAAGATCGAGGAACCCAAGCCGGAGCCGCCGAAGCCGAAGCCGGTGGAAAAACCCAAGCCCAAGCCGAAACCCAAGCCCAAACCGGTGGAAAACGCCATTCCGAAGGCCAAGCCGAAGCCGGAACCCAAACCCAAGCCGGAACCCGAGCCGAGCACGGAGGCATCCAGCCAGCCCAGCCCGTCCAGCGCCGCCCCGCCGCCGCCCGCACCTACCGTCGGGCAGAGCACGCCCGGCGCGCAGACCGCGCCCAGCGGCTCGCAAGGTCCGGCCGGCCTGCCCAGCGGCAGCCTCAACGACAGTGACATCAAGCCGTTGCGCATGGATCCTCCGGTCTATCCCCGGATGGCCCAGGCCCGGGGTATCGAAGGCCGGGTGAAGGTGCTGTTCACCATCACCAGCGATGGCCGCATTGACGACATCCAGGTGCTGGAGTCGGTGCCGTCGCGCATGTTCGACCGCGAAGTGCGCCAGGCCATGGCCAAGTGGCGTTTCGAGCCGCGTGTCAGTGGTGGCAAGATCGTCGCCCGCCAGGCGACCAAGATGTTTTTCTTCAAGATCGAGAAGCGCCGCTGAGGCGGTTCTCTGACAACGAAAAGAGCCGCGCCTTCGAGCGCGGTTTTTTTATTCCCGGTAGGTCTCGCAGACGGGGCTTCGCTGCCTGGGGACGGCAGGCCCCTTGCGCTGTTCCACCGTGGGAACGCGAGGAGATCGGCGTTTGCGCGCCAAGGTTCCAGCCCCGCCGGAATGACGAGCCGCAGGGCGAATAACCGCTTGCGGTTATCCGCCGTGGAACGCAGGGACACCGGATGATTACGCCGCCGGCGTTGCGCGCCCTAGGGCTCCGGTCGGGATGCCGTGCCGTAGACCAACAGTCGGCGGGTGTGGGGGAATCGGTTGCCGCGCCAAAAAGCAGGACGGCGACCCGAAGGTCGCCGTCCTGTGGATAAAAAGGCCCGGAGTGTGTCGGGGCCATGAGCACGAGGCTCAATCAATCGGTCGTGATCTTCGAGTGCTTCTGGGTGTCCTTCATGAACACATAGACCAGCAGCGAGCAGGCGATACAGGCGGTGACGTACCAGTAGAAGCCGCTCTCCAGGCCGACGCTCTTGAACCACAAGGCAACGTATTCGGCGGTGCCGCCGAAGATCGACACGGTCAGGGCATACGGCAGGCCGACGCCCAGGGCGCGGATCTCGGTGGGGAACAGTTCGGCCTTCACCACCGCATTGATCGAGGTGTAGCCGCTGACGATCACCAGCGCCGCCATGATCAGGAAGAACGCTCCCCACCAGCTGTCGACGCTGTGCAGGGTGCTGAGGATCGGGTAGGTGAAGACGGTGCCGAGTACGCCGAAGGCGATCAGGATCGGCCGCCGGCCGATCTTGTCGGAGAGGGCGCCGACGATGGGCTGCAGCAGCATGAAGAGGAACAGGGTGGCAGCCGAGATCATGGTCGAATCGGTCTTGCTCATGCCTACCGTGTTCACCAGGTACTTCTGCATGTAGGTGGTGTAGGTGTAGAAGGCCAGGGTGCCGCCCATGGTCAGGCCGACCACGGTCAGCACTTCCTTCGGGTGGCGCAGCAGGGTGCGCAGCAGGCTTTCCTTCGGCTCTTCCTTCTTCTTCGAGAAGGACTCGGTCTCTTCCATGCCGCGACGCAGGAACATCGCCACCACTGCGCACAGCGCGCCGATGAAGAAGGGGACGCGCCAGCCCCAGCTTTCCAGTTGTTCTACGGTCAGGGTCTGTTGCAGGACGATCAGCACCGCCAGGGCGATGAGCTGGCCGGAAATCAGGGTCACGTACTGGAAGCTGGAGAAGAACCCGCGCTGTTCCTTGTTCGCCATCTCGCTCAGGTAGGTGGCGGAGGTGCCGTATTCGCCGCCGACCGACAGGCCCTGGAGCAGGCGCGCGACCACCAGCAGGATCGGCGCGGCGACGCCGATGGTTTCATAGCTGGGGGTCAGGGCGATGATCAGCGAGCCAAAGCACATCAGCAGCACTGAGGCCAGCAACGCCGCCTTGCGGCCCTTGCGGTCGGCATAGATACCCATCAGCCAGCCACCGATCGGGCGCATCAGGAAGCCCACGGCGAAGATAGCTGCGGTGTTCAGCAGTTGGGCGGTCATGTCGCCCTGGGGGAAGAATGCCTTTGCGAAGTACAGCGAGAAGGCGGCGTAGACGTACCAGTCGTACCACTCGACCAGGTTGCCGACGGAACCGCTGAAGATCGACTTGATGCGTTGCGAAGTGGTGCGGGGCTGGGCAGACGCGGAAATGGCGTTGGCGCTTTCCATCGTGTTTCCTCTTTTCGTTGTTGTCTTGGATGTGCTGATCAGGGCGCAGCACACCGGCACATCGCGAGGGCGACGTATTGGATGGCTCGATAGCAGGTGCCGTGCCAACGCGGGAAAGCCGCGTGGGGACTGGGTTGGAAGAGGAGCGGGGTGGTCTTGGCCGAGCGGGAGTCCGCCGACCGGGAGAGTGGATAAGCGGAAATCCGCCGATCCTTCAGGGCAAAGGGTCCGATAGCGACACCAGGTGCAGGCGAGGGCGAATAACCGCAGCGTGGTTATCCGCCGATTCGACGGCAGGCCGGGATCGCTTGGCTCTCAGTGGCTGCCCTTTTCCTGGTCGAGGGTTTCCATCAGCGCGATCTGCATCCGCGAATGCACGCGGATCAGCCAGCGCCAGAGCACTGCGATCACCAGGCCGGCGACCAGCACCACTACGACCAGCAACTCGCCCGGCGGCAGGATGCTCGAGCTGAGCGCCGCCAGCAGCACCATCATGCCGGCCAGCGACAGCAGCGGGATGATCTCGGAGATCACCCGACGTACCCGCGCCGTATGGCGTCCGGCTTTCTCCGGCTTGACCCCGAGTTCGGCCAGCAGCATCGACAGGGCCTTGAGCTTGCGGTACGCGGCGATCAGGAAGGCCAGCGAGACCAGCAGCGCGCCGCCCCAGATCAATGCCTTGTGTAGCCCGTCGTAGGCGACCCACTGGCTCATCCAGGCGGAAAGCGTATCGGCGAAATAACCGCCGGCGAGGAAGATCGCGATCACCAGCGCCAGGTTCACCCCGACCTGCAGCAAGATGCGCCGGATCATCGCCGCCAGCACCGCACGGTCGCCCTGCGGCTGGATGCTGCGCAGCCAGTCGCCGTAGTGGCCGAAGATCCTCGCCATGCGCTGCGGCATGGCGTTGGCCAGGTGCTGCGAGAGCGGGTCGGCGGCGCGGATCAGGTACGGGGTGAGCAGGGTGGTGATGGCCGAGACCGCTACCGCCACCGGGTAGAGGAAGTCGCTGGTGACTTTCAGAGTCATGCCCAGGGCGGCGATGATGAAGGAGAACTCGCCGATCTGCGACAGGCCCATGCCGACCCGCAGCGAGGTGCGTCCGTCGTTGCCGGCGATGAACGCACCCATGCCGCAGGAGAACATCTTGCCGAGCACCACCGCGACGGTGATCAGGGCGATCGGCCAGGCGTACTCGACGAGGATCTTCGGGTCGATCAGCAGGCCGATGGCGACGAAGAAGATCGCACTGAACATGTCACGGACCGGCTCGATCAATCGTTCGATCTGCACCAACTGGCGCGACTCGGCCATGATCGCGCCGATCAGGAAGGCGCCGAGCACCATGCTGTATTCCAGCTTCACCACCAGCAGGCAGAAGCCGAAGCACAGGCCGAGCACGGTGACCAGCAGCATCTCGTTGCTCTCGAACTTCGCCACGTAGGCCAGCAGGCGTGGCACCAGGAGGATGCCGACGACCAGCGCGACGATCATGAACAGGCTGAGCTTGCCGACCGTGGAGAACACCTCGCCGGTTTCCACCGAACCGCTCACGGCGATTCCCGACAGCAGGGCGATGATGCCGATGCCGAGGATGTCCTCGACGATCAGCACGCCGAAGATCAGTTGGGCGAAGCGCTCGTTCTTCATCTTCAGGTCGCCGAGCGCCTTGACGATGATGGTGGTGGATGAGATCGCCAGGATCGCGCCGAGGAACAGCGAGTCCATGGTGCTCCACTCGAAGAAGCGACCGATCTCGAAGCCGATCCAGATCATCAGGACGATTTCCAGGAACGCCGCGATGAACGCCGTGGCGCCGACCTGGAAGAGCTTGCGCAGGCTGAACTCCAGGCCGAGGCAGAACATCAGGAAGATCACCCCGAGTTCGGCCAGGGTCTTGATCGTGTCTTCGTCGTGGATCAGTCCGAAGGGCGGGGTGTGCGGGCCGATGATGAAGCCGGCGACGATGTAGCCGAGGACCACCGGTTGGCGCAGGCGGTGGAAGAGGATAGTGACCACACCCGCCACCAGCATGATCACGGCGAGGTCCTGGATGAAATCGACGGCATGCATGGCGGCGGTCCTCGCTCGGGGAATGGGTCGGCAGACGCGGCGACCGGGCGGCCTCGCAGACCCGCAGACTAGCATCCGCAAGTGCTTGATCGGTGGGCTGAAAAAAACTGTAACAGACGTTTCGGCGAGGCTCTGCGTTGTGCTTCCCGGGTCGCCGGGCGGATCTTCGCGCGCCGATCCGCGTGCATGCCTGTCGTCCCCGGCAACGAGGGTGTACCCTGGCGCCGACCCGCGAGCCAGACGCGGCGGGCGAAAAAACGGCGGCCGGGGAGCAATAGCCCGAAACAAAATCCGGCTGGTCCTGTCGCCCGTACCGCCGCAACATGGCGCGCGTCGATTCCCCCAAGAGAGAAAGACTACAATGCAGCGTGTTCTCAGCATCGCCCTCGCCTTCTGCCTGGCGCTGACCGTCAGCCTGGATGCCAATGCCAAGCGCTTCGGCGGCGGCAAGAGCCTCGGCTCGGCACCCAGCCACCAGACCCGCCAGGCGCAGCCGGCCACTGCGCCGAACGCCACTGCTGCCGCCCCCAACGCCGCTCGTCCCGCCGCTGCCGCCAGCGGTGCTTCGCGCTGGCTCGGCCCGCTGGCCGGTATCGCCGCGGGCGGCCTGCTCGCTTCCATGTTCATGGGCGACGGCTTCGAGGGCATCCAGATGCTCGACATCCTGTTGATCGCCCTGGTGGCCTTCATCGCCTTCCGCTTCATCGCCGCTCGCCGGCGCCAGCAGAACCAGGGCCAGCCTGCAATGGCCGGGCACGCGCCGATGCAGCGCGAAATGCCGGCCCAGGCGCCGATCTTCGGTGGCGCCGCCGCTGCTGCCGCTGCGCCGAGCCCGGTGATCAACGCGCCGAGCTGGTTCAACGAGGAGCGCTTCGTCGGTGCCGCTCGCGAACACTTCATGTCCCTGCAGCAGCATTGGGATGCCAACGAGATGGACAAGATCGCCGAGTTCGTCACCCCGCAGATGTTGCAATGGCTGAAGCAGGAGCGCGCCGAGATCGGCGACGCCTACCAGTCCACCTACATCGACAACCTGGTCGTGCAACTGGACGGCGTCGACGACCAGGCCGACAAGACCATCGCCACCCTGACCTTCAGCGGTGTGTCGAAGACCTCGCGCTTCGACCAGGGCGAAGCCTTCAGCGAAAGCTGGCGGATGGAGCGCGCCCAGGGCGAGAACCAGCCATGGCTGGTGGCCGGTATCCGGCAGAACTGATCCCGAGTGGTTGCGGTCCCTTCGGGGGCCGCCGAAACCCCCGCTTCCGCCAGGGAACGGGGGTTTTTTCATCTCCGTTGGCGGGTTGACCGACCATTCGTCCGGCGCCATGGCCGAAGGCCAGCCGCGACACTTGTCTTGCGCTCGGTGCGGCTACTGTATAAAAAGCGCGCCACCCGTTGCGAGAGAGCCTGTCGTGGAAGACGTCATCGAAAAACTGCGTGAACTCAACGAACCGGTTCCGGTGCCCCTGGAACTGCCGGAAGAAGAACTGCTGGTGGAAATCGAGGAAGAGCTGCTGATCGGCATTCCCGCCGAGTTCCGCGAATTTCTCCTGCTGGTCAGCGATGTGGTCTACGGCCGCCTGGAGCCGGTGACCGTCACCGATCCGCACTCGCACACCTACCTGCCCGAAGTGGCGGCCACTGCCTGGGACCTGGGCGTTCCGCGCGAGCTGATCCCGCTTTGCGAGGACGACGGCAGCTACTACTGCGTGGCGGAGGACGGCGAGGTGGTGCTCTGGGCCGATGGCGACCTCACCGATGAAAGCTGGGATTCGGTGTGGGTCTGGGCTCGCGACGTCTGGCTGGAGAGCTGAGCCTGAACCACCGCAAAGGCTCTGCAACGCGCCTTTGCCGCTGACTCCCCGACGTCGCGCGAGGCTGCCTGGAGGCCCAGCGCGTCGCCGTCGGCGCTTCGTCTCCGACAAAGCGCCGCTGCGCTAAGGAATTTCCCTCGATTGCGACGGTCACAAGGGCAATTCCGCACTTGTCGCTCCGGATGTAGGCAAGTGCGCTGCCCCGTGTGGAGATTCTATGAAGTTCAAAGCTCTGTTCGCTGCATTGCTGCTGACCAGCCTGGCGGGTTGCGCCAACCAGGCGGTGGTCACTTTGCAAGATGGCAGCGAGGTCCTGGTCAAGGATCAGTCGGATTACGACAAATACAATGACTACTACGAGTTCGAACAGCTGAATGGCGACACCATTCTGATCAAGAAGGACAATGTGCGCACCATTCGCCCGCAGTAGCGGCGCTTATCTCCCGTCAGGCGTGCTCGCCGGAACGGTGTCGCTTTCGTGGCCGGGCCTCCAGCTCCAGGAGGTTCAGCAGGTACTGGCCGAAGTAGGCCAGGTCCTGTTCGATCGCCGCGCGCGCGGCCGGGCCGTCGCCGCGGCGTAGCGCGTCCAGGGCGTCCTCGTGGAAATCGTTCAGACGTAGGGAGAGGTCGGCCTCGGTGAACAGCCGGTTGAAGAACGGCCCGACCTGTAGCCAGAGCGTCTCGATGAGACGCAGCAGCACCGGGTTGCCGCAGGCGCGGTAGAGCGTCAGGTGGAATTCGCTGTTGGCTTCCAGGTAGGCCTGTACCTCGCGTCGGCGCAAGGCGTCCTCCATTCGCCGCAGACAACCTTCGAGTCCTTCCAGTGCCTGCTCGTCCAGCCGGCCGCTGGCGCTTTCGGCCGCCAGCCCTTCGAGGGACAGGCGCACCTGGAGGATCTGCAGGAAACGCTCGCGGGTCATCAGCGGCACCCTGAGCGAGCGTTGTGCCTCGCCCTCCAGCGCCCCTTCCGCCACCAACCGTTGCAGGGCGGCGCGAACCGGCATCGGGCTGGTGCCCCATTGGTTCGCCAGGTCGCGGATCTTCAGTCGCTCGCCGGGCTGGAAACGTCCGGCCAGCAAGTCTTCCCGCAGTCGTTGGTAGAGTCGTTCCTGGAGATTCTCGGCCATGGTCAGCTCCGGGTCGCCGGTGGCGCCGGAAGCTGGGAAAGCGTCAGGTTGCAGTTGCGCATGTTCAGCTCCGTTTGTTTTCGATCAGGCAGTTGCCGCCGTCCACCACCAGCAGTTCGCCGTTGACGAAGCTGGCTTCGGGCGAGGCGAGGAAGGCCACCGCGGCGGCCACCTCTTCGGGCCGGCCGGCACGTCCGCTGGGGCTGGCCAGGGCGGCCTTGCGTTCTTCGGCGGTGCTCGAGGCGGTGGCGATCCAGCCCGGCGCGACGCTGTTCACCGTGATGCCGCTCTTCGCCACCTCCAGCGCCAGGCCCATGCTCCAGCCGACCAGACCGGCCTTGGCCGCGCTATACGCGGCTTCGCCCGGGTTGCTGCCGCGGGTTCCGGTGGTGGAGGCGACGTTGACGATGCGCCCGTAGCCGCGCTCGCGCATGCCCGGCAGCAGGCCGCGGGTGAGCAGGAAAGCGCTGGTCAGGTTGCGCGACAGGGACAGTTGCCAATCCCGCAGCGAGGTCGCTTCCACTGCGCTGAAGGGCTCCGCGCTGTCCAACTGGGCCATGCCGGCATTGTTCACCAGGATGTCGACCCGTCCCCACTGGGCTTCGGCCCAGTCCAGCAGGCCCTGCACCTGGGCTTCGTCGGTCAGGTCGGCGCTCGCGGCGCGCACGTCGTGACCACATGCGCTCAGTTCCTCCGCTCGTTGCCTAATCCGCTCGCTGCTGGCGGTGATCAGCAGGCGCACGCCTTCGCGGGCCAGCCGCCGGGCAATGGCGAAACCGATGCCGAGTTCGCTGCCGGCGCCGCTGATGAGCGCGACCTGGCCTGTCCACTTCGAAAAGTCATTCATTTTTGTGATCACAAAATTGATATGGAAAACAGATTATCAGTGCTTTCAAATACTGTATTGACTTTTTTGTGATCACAAATGAAAGTTGTGCGAAATAAAAAACGAGGTGTTCGAAATGACCGCCAGTGGCATCGCCGAAGCCGCCGTGGAAACCTTCATGGCCCGCGAGCAGCAACGTTTCCTTGCGCAGAATCCACAGTCCGTCGCGCTCGCCGAGCGAGCCCGGCGCGCCTTGTTCGACGGCGTACCGATGCACTGGATGAGCGATTGGTCAACACCCTGTCCGCTGTTCGTGGCGCGTGCCCACGGCGCGCGTTTCCATGATGTGGACGGCCACGCCTACGTGGACTTCTGCCTGGGCGATACCGGCAGCATGTTCGGCCATTCTCCGGCGCCGATCGCCCGGGCGCTCGCCGAGCAGGGCGCGAACGGCCTGACCACCATGCTTCCGGGGGAGGATGCCATCGTCGCAGGCGAGCTGCTGGCGCAGCGCTTCGGCCTGCCGTTCTGGCAGGTAGCGACCACCGCTACCGACGCCAACCGCTTCGTCCTGCGCTGGGCGCGTGCGATCACCGGTCGCAAGGTGGTGCTGGTATTCGACGGTTGCTACCACGGCACGGTCGACGACACCCTGGTTCGCTGCCGCGACGGCCGCACCGTGCATCGCTCCGGCCTGCTCGGCCAGGCCCACGACCTCACCCAGTTCAGCCGCGCGGTGCCGTTCAACGACCTCCAGGCCCTGGAGCGGGCGCTGGCCGGCGAAGACGTGGCCGCCGTGCTCTGCGAGCCGGCGATGACCAACATCGGCATGGTCCTGCCGCAACCCGGCTTCCACCAGAAGCTGCGCGAGCTGACCCGTCGTCACGGCACGCTGCTGATCATCGACGAGACCCACACCATCTCCACAGGTCCTGGCGGCTGTACCCGCGCCTGGAAGCTCGAGCCGGACTTCATCACCCTCGGCAAGCCGATCGCCGGCGGCGTACCGTGCTCGGTGTATGGTTGCAGCGCGGCGATGGCCAGCGCCATGCAACTGGCCAGGGCACGTGCCAGCGAGCAGAGCGAAGGCCACGGCCACAGCGGCATGGGTACCACGCTGTCGGCCAACGCCCTGGCGATGCGCTGTATGCGCGCCAACCTGGAAGAGGTGATGACCGATACCGCCTATGCCCACATGCTGCCCCTGGCGGCGCGTCTGGCCGAGGGCTTCCGCAGGATTATCCACAAGCACGGCCTGGCCTGGTCGGTGACCGAGCTCGGCGCGCGCAGCGAGTTCCAGTTCTGCCCGCAACCCCCACGCGACGGCGCGGCCGCCGAGGCGGCGTTCCACGACAGCCTGCAGATGGCCTTGCACCTGTATCTGATCAACCGCGGCATCCTCATCACGCCGTTCCACAACATGACCCTGTGTTGCCCGGACACTCGCGAAGAAGATGTCGACCGCCTGCTCTCCAGCCTCGACGAGGCGCTCGGCGAGCTGCTCGCCATACCCGGCGCGCGGGAGGCCTGAGATGCATTTCGCCGATCCGCGGGAAGCCCGCGAGTTCCTCGCCGCACACCCCGAGGTGCGCAGCATCGAGCTGTTCCTGATCGACGCCAACGGCGTGCCGCGCGGCAAGCTGCTGCATCGCGACGAGCTGCTGGCGGTCTACGAAAGCGGGCGGCCGCTGCCGAGCACCATCCTCGGCCTGACCATCAATGGCGATGACGTCGAGGAGACCGGCCTGGTCTGGGACGTCGGCGATGCCGATTGCTGGACCTTCCCGCTGCCCGGCAGCCTGACCCTGCAACCCTGGCGGCAGTCACCGACCGGCCAGGTGCAGGTCAGCATGCATCCCGAACTCGGGCTACCGGCCGCGGCGGGCGATCCCCGGCATGTGTTGCAGCGGGTTATCCACAGCCTGCAGGCGGAGGGTTTCCACCCGGTGATGGCGGTGGAACTGGAGTTCTACCTGCTCGACCGCGAACGCGACAGCGACGGCCGGCCGTTGCCGGCGTTACAGATGAATGGCCAGCGGCCGCGGGCGACCCAGGTCTATGGCGTCTACGAGCTGGAGCAGTTGCAGCCATTCCTCGATGACTTGTATGCCGCCTGCGAGGCCCAGGGCCTGCCGGCGCGCACGGCGATTTCGGAGTACGCGCCGGGGCAGGTGGAAATTACCCTGCAGCATCGCTTCGACACGCTCCAGGCGATCGACGAAGGCGTGCGCTACAAGCGCCTGGTCAAGGGCGTGGCGAATCGCCATGGGTTGCAGGCCTGCTTCATGGCCAAGCCGTTCGCCGATCTTTCCGGCAGCGGCCTGCACCTGCACGTCAGCCTGGCCGACGCCGCTGGCAACAATCTGTTCGCCAGCGAGGACCCGGCCGGGACCCCGCTGCTGCGCCAGGCCATCGGTGGAATGAAGGCGTGCCTGCTGGAGTCTTTGGCGCTGTTCTGTCCGAACGCCAACTCGTTCCGCCGCTTCCAGGCGAACAGCTACGCGCCGCTGGCGCCGACCTGGGGAATCAACAACCGCACCGTGTCGCTGCGGGTTCCCGGCGGCCCGGCGTCCAGCCGGCACATCGAGCACCGCATCTGCGGCGCCGACGCCAATCCCTACCTGGCGGCGGCGGCGTTGCTCGCGGCGGTGCGCCTGGGGATTCGCGAGCGACTCGACCCCGGTGCGCCGATCACCGGCAACGGCTACGCTCAAGCCACCCAGGCGTTGCCGAGCGACTGGCTGACCGCGCTGCGCGCGCTGGAGGGCTCGGCCTGGGCGCGCGAGGCGCTCGGCGAGGATTTCCTGAAGATCTACCTGGCGATCAAGCAGGCCGAATACCGTGCCTTCATGGGCGAGGTCGGCGAGCAGGACTGGCGCTGGTATCTCAACCAGGCCTGAATGAACGGCTGCCGGCGTTGCCGGTCAGTCATTGAAGCGGGCGGCCGATTGGCCGTCGGTGTTTTCCACGCGGCACAGGAGTAAGGAAAAGCAGATGAGCACGCCCGTCGTTCTTATCACTGGTGCAGCCGGCGGCTTGGGCCGGGCAATCGCCAAGCGTTTCGCCCAGAGTCATTGGCGCATCGCCGCCACGGATGTGGATAAGGAGGGCCTGCACGCGCTGAACGCGCAGGTGCCGTTGGACGCCAGCGGGGTCGCCGACCTGCGCAGCGCGGATAACTGCCATACCCTGATGTCGAAGATTCTCGCCCGTACCGGACGTCTCGACGCCCTGGTGAATGCCGCGGGCGTCTGGCGCGAGGGGCCTGTGGAAAACTTCACCGAGGAGGATTTCGACCTGGTCCTGGGAGTCAACCTCAAGGCCTCCTTCTACATGTGCCAGGCCGCGATTCCCTACCTGAAGGAAAACCAGGGCAGCATCGTCAACATCTCCAGCGACTCCGGACGCCAGGCCTACCGGGGTTCGGCGGCGTATTGCGCGAGCAAGGCGGCGCTTACCATGCTGAGCAAGACCCTGGCGCTGGAACTGGCCGAGCAGGGCGTGCGGGTCAACGCCGTGTCGCCGGCGGATATCGCCACGCCGATGCTCGACTACCAGGCCGAACGCTATGGGATGGGCAATCCGGATGGCTACAAGCGCGCGCTGCTGAAGGATTATCCACAGGGCAAGGCGGCACGCTTCATCCGCCCGGAAGAAGTCGCCGAGCTGGTCTGGTATCTCTGCGGCCCTCAGGCCGAAGCGATCACGGGTGCCGACCTGGCGGTGGACTTCGGCCTGTCCGCTGGCCGCTGAGTGGATTTTCCACGGGTCGCTCCGCTGGAGCGGCCTGTGGAAAAGTTTCAGTCGTCCCTGGCCTGACTGGATATCTTCACCCAGTTACCGGCGGCGGCGATGCCCATGCCGCCGTAACCCTGGCAGTTCCCGCCAAGGCTCTCCACCACTCGCAGGTCGATGCCTTCCTGCCATACCAGCAGGCTGCAGCCGGCGCCCAGGCCTTCGCTGCGCAGCCGGTAGAGCGCGCCTTGCCCCTCCAGCCGACCGGACAGCTCGCCGACCGCCGCGGGCCCATATTCCATCAGTTTCTCCGGATTGCCGATGCGCATCAGGGCGAAGCTCGCCTGGTAGCCGCCCTTCACCGGTTCGATCTGCAGGCTTTCCCATTCGGCCTGCCCGGCGTAGCGCAGGTAGTGCCCGGCGAGGCCCTGGAGGGACGGATAGTCGACTTTCAGGGCAACCTGTTCCAGGTTGTAGCGCGTGGCCTTGCCGCTGTAGCCGCGATCCAGCGCCAGGTTCATCCAGGCGCGGGCGCGTCCCGGTTGCCCGGCCTTGAGGCTGGTCAGCGCGAGATTGTTCAGCGCCTGTTCCGAGTCGGCTCCGCCCTGTTCCTGGCGCTCGGCCAGGCGCAATTGCCAGGCGAAGGCGTCCAGCGCCTGTGGATAACTCCCCTGTCGATAAGCCTGGGTGCCGCGCGTGTTGCATTCCGCGGCGGTGGCGCAGGGCGTATCCTCGGCCTGGATGGCAGCGGCACCGATGCCGGCAAGCACGGCCAGGGCCAGGGCCAGGAGAAGGATGCGTATGGCGGCAGGCATTGGAGCGATTCCCGGTGGAAAAGGGCCAGTCTAGAAAAGCCCGCGGATGTCTGCACGACCCGGCGCGATTTCGATCATGACGATTGAAAATTTGTGGCCGCTGCCGTCTTCGTTTGCGTCTATGGTGTCCCCCGCCCGTCCTGATGAGAGAAAAAGCGCTATGCAACCCGGAAACAACCAACTGTCGATGACCGTGCTGATGACTCCGGACATGGCCAATTTCTCCGGCAATGTCCATGGCGGCACCCTCCTGAAGTATCTGGACGAAGTCGCCTATGCATGCGCCAGTCGCTATGCCGGTCGCTACGTGGTGACCCTGTCGGTGGATCAGGTGATCTTCCGCGAGCCGGTGCATGTCGGCGAACTGGTGACCTTCCTCGCTTCGGTCAACTACACCGGGCGGACTTCCATGGAAATCGGCGTCAAGGTCATCACCGAGAACATCCGCGAGCAGTCCGTGCGTCATACCAACAGCTGTTTCTTCACCATGGTCGCCCTGGATGACGAGCGCAAGCCGGTGGCCGTCCGCCCGCTGGAGCTGGAAACCGCCGAGCAGAAGCGCCGCTTCGCCCAGGCCCAACAACGCCGCCAGCTGCGCGCGGAGCTGGAGGCCCGCTACCAGGCGATTCGCGAAGACGGATGAGGAAGGCTGCCAGTGTCCGGTCGAGCCCGCTTCGGACCTGCTGCCGTTTCGCGAATTTTCGCAGCTTTTCATAAGAAAACGCAGAGGTTTGCCTCTGCTGGCGTCCATTCCTGACATTTCTTGATAAGAAACCGGCGTGCCTGTTAAAACTCCAGCAACGTCAACGGGTTAACCTGTCGGTATCGCGCCGGGTTTCGCCAGGAACCATAGCCGCCGTCGGGTCGCTCGAATGCCATGGGCCGGTCGCTCTGCCCGGCTCCGTTGGCGGAAAGCCTTTCCGCCTTGCCGTCACGGGCGCGGGTCCGTGATCCATTTCGAACGTCGTCGTCCGCCGGCCAGGCCGCGGAGGACGCGTTCCCCGTGTTGCCGGGAGTCCTGATGCACCATACGCCGTTACTCACCACACTCGCCGCGGGGTTCGTCCTCGCCTTCCTCTTCGGGGCCCTGGCCAATCGCCTGCGCATTTCGCCGCTGGTCGGCTACTTGCTCGCGGGCGTCCTGGCCGGGCCGTTCACTCCCGGTTATGTCGCCGACCAGGCGCTGTCGCAGGAAATCGCCGAACTCGGCGTGATCCTGCTGATGTTCGGCGTCGGCCTGCACTTCTCGCTCAAGGACCTGCTCTCGGTGAAGGCCATTGCCATTCCCGGGGCGCTGGTGCAGATCGGCGTCGCCACGCTGCTTGGCATCGGCCTGGCCAAGCTGCTCGGCTGGAGCTTCGGCGGCGGCCTGGTATTCGGCCTGAGCCTGTCGGTGGCCAGTACCGTGGTGCTGTTGCGCGCCCTGGAGCAGCGCCAGTTGCTGGACACCAAGCGTGGCAGGATCGCCATCGGCTGGCTGATCGTCGAGGACCTGGCGATGGTCCTGACCCTGGTGCTCCTGCCGGCGCTCGCCGGCACCCTCGGCGGCAAGACCGACGGCGGCGAAGCCGGTCTGCTCTGGCCGCTGCTGATTACTCTGGGCAAGGTCGCCGCCTTCGTCGCCCTGATGATCTTCGGCGGTCGCCGGGTGGTGCCCTGGGTGCTGGAGAGGATCGCCGCCAGCGGTTCGCGGGAGCTCTTCACCCTGGCCGTGCTGGCCATTGCCCTGGGCATCGCCTATGGCTCGGCGGTGCTGTTCGGGGTGTCCTTCGCGCTAGGTGCCTTCTTCGCCGGGATGATTCTCAACGAGTCCGAGCTCAGCCACGAGGCGGCGGAGAACTCGTTGCCGCTGCGCGACGCTTTCGCGGTGCTGTTCTTCGTCTCGGTGGGGATGCTGTTCAATCCGATGATCCTGTTGCAGGAGCCACTGACGGTCCTGGCCACTTTCCTGGTCATCGTCTTCGGCAAGTCGGTGGCCGCCTACCTGATCGTCCGCGCTTTCGGCCATCCGAACAGCACCGCACTGGTGATCGCCGCCAGCCTGGCGCAGATCGGCGAGTTTTCCTTCATTCTCATCGGCCTGGGCATTGGCCTCGAACTGGTGCCGGAGCAGAGCCGCGACCTGGTGCTGGCCGGGGCGATCCTGTCGATCCTGGTCAATCCGCTGCTGTTCATCGCCATCGATCGCCTGCAGCAACGCAAGGAGCAGCGCCTGGCGGAGGCCGCTGGCGGGGTCCGCGAGATGCCGGCGCAGGACCTGCCGCCGCCGATCCTGGAGCGCGAGCATGCGGTGCTGATCGGTCATGGCCGGGTTGGCGGGTTGGTCAGCGCTCGCCTGCGCGCCGCCGGGACGCCCTTCGTGGTAGTGGTGGACAAGCGCGACAAGGCCGACGAACTGCGCGAACAGGGCTACAGCGTGGTCCTCGGCAATGCCGCCAGTCCCGGCGTGCTGGAGCTGGCCAACATCGCCGAGGCGCGCTGGTTGCTGATCGCCATTCCCAACGGCTTCGAGGCCGGGCAGATCGCCAGCCACGCCCGCGCGGTGAACCCGCCGCTGGACATCGTCGCCCGGGCGCATTTCGACGCCGAGGTGGACTACCTGGAGCAGAACGGCGCCAACCTGGTGATCATGGGCGAGCGCGAGATCGCCTGCGGCATGGTCCATCGCCTGGGACTCGACCGTGACGAGCGCGGCGCCGACGCACCGCTGCCGCAGTCGGCCTGACATGTTGCGCCGTCTCTACGACTGGACCCTGCGCCTGGCCGGCCATCCCCGCGCGGAGCTGGCCCTGGGCGGGGTGACCTTCGCCGAAAGCTCGTTCTTCCCGATTCCGCCGGACGCCTTGCTGGTGCCGATGGTCCTGGCCAACCGGGCCAAGGCCTGGCGCTACGCGGCGATCTGCGCGATCAGCTCGGTGCTGGGCGGCATCGCCGGCTATTTCATCGGCTTGCTGCTGTTCGAGAGCGTGGCCATGCCGATCCTGGCGTTCTATGGCTTGCTGGAGAACTTCGAACAGGTCGCCGAACGCTACAACGAACTGGGCTGGCTGATGGTGCTGCTGGGCGGCGGCTTCACGCCGCTGCCGTACAAGGTGATCACCATTACCAGCGGAGTGACCCAGCTCGACCTCTGGCTGTTCGTCGGCCTCAGCCTTGTCGCCCGCAGCCTGCGCTTCGCCGCTACCTGCGCTTTGCTGTTCTGGGCTGGCCCACGCCTGAAGACCCTGATCGAGCGGCGTCTGGGCATGGCTTTCGTGCTGATGGCGGTGATGGTGGTCGGTGGGTTGATGTTGGGGAAATACGTTCTTTAGCCAGCAGTCGGGTGACGGCCCAGGCGCTTGAGCGCCAGCATCGGTTTGCCCAGCAGAGCGCTGAGTTGTCTGGAGCGTTGCATGGCCGGACTTTCTATGAAACGGAAGGATAGATACGACGCGAGCACTACCAGGGGAGTGATCGCACCTATGACCAGCCAGTGTTCCAGAGCGGAAAACGCCTTGGCGTTGTCCCTGCCGATCAGCAGTTCGAAGCTGATGAATAGGATGCACCCGTGCAGCAGATACATGCTGTAGGTCATTTCGCCGAGGAAGCGGGACAGTGCTTGAGTCAGCAGGCCGAATAGGCTCGAACCCGCCGCAATCAGCAGGAAAGCCAGGCCGAGAATGAGGATCGCCGTTTCCTGATAGGCGCTGGGAAAGAGCACTCCGGGTAGGAGCAGGAGCGCCAGGCATAGGAGATTGCCGGGGATACTCGCGGCGAATCGCTGCAGGTGCGTCGAGCGTACCGCGAGCGCTGACAACCCACCAGCGACGAACATATAGGCGAGCGTCCAGTTCGGCTGCCAGGCTTTCAGTACCAGCCAGATCATGCCTGCCATGATGGCCATGGCTACTGGGGAAGGACGGTTCCCGAGCAGGACGCCGAGGAATGGCAGGCAGAAGTAGAACAACCACTCATAGGGCAGCGTCCAGGTCACCCCTGCCACGATGCGGAATGTCTCGATGAAACCGTTCATGTCAGGCTTGCTCGGTATCGAGAAGAGCAACCAGTCGAGCATCTTGCCAAGCAGGGCCGAGGGCGCCTCGCGTAGGGAAAAGCCGGTGGCCGTGAACACCAAAAGGAATAGCAGTGCCATTGCCAGGAGATAGGCTGGGAGCAGCCGGGCAATCCTCGATGCATAGACATCCAGCCATCTGATCGGCGTGCCGCGGCTGTGCAGGAGCTTGTGAGCGAAGAGGAAGCCGGTGACCATGAAGAACAGCGCGACGCTGGTCTGGCCGAAATGGGCGTAGAGCCGGGACGGCGGTAGTTGCCAGAGACCATCCTTCAGGTAGTAGTACCAGATGGACGAGTGATGGAGAAAAACGAAGAACGCCAGGTAACCGCGCAGGCCGTCGATGGTGACGAACCGGGAAGCGGGCAGGCGCGCGCTGCCAAGGCGACGAATGAACTCACAGGTGGCGAGCGCAACAGCCAGGCAGGCTAGGGCAGGTAGGGCGCTGGTGGGGCTCATTCGTCGGTCTATCTCTGTCGGAAGACCGAGAATGATATGTCAGATTCCTACATTGCGAGTGAGCGAGCTTCGAATTTGAGACGTGGATGTGCGATCCGATCCTGCGCCCGCACCAGCTCCAGCTCGTAGCTGCCGCAGGCCTGGGTTTCCAGCAGCACTTCATGGACCGCGGCGCCGGTGAATTCGAAGGCGTTACGCAGGTCGTCGCCGAGCAGCAGGCGAGAGAGGAACAGCCCCGAGGCCAGGTCGCCGACTCCGACCGGTTGCCGCGGGAAGGCCAGCAGCGGGCGTTGCAGGTGCCAGGCCTGGTCGGCGGCCACCAGCAGCATCTCGAAGGTGTCGCCGGACTTGCCCGGATAGTTCAGGTGCTTTACCAGGATTGCCCTGGGACCGCGTGCCAGCAGGCTCCGTGCCATTTCCACGCAGTCGGCGAGGGAGTTCGGCTGGCGGTCGCAGAAGCTGTCCAGCTCCAACTGGTTGGGGCACAGGTAGTCGGCGACCGCGGCGGCTTCTTCCAGCAGGAAGTCGCTGACTTCCGGGGCCACGATGCAGCCTTTTTCCGGGTGGCCCATGACCGGGTCGCAGAGGTACAACGCCCGAGGGTTGGCCTGTTTGATCCGTGCCACCACATCGAGAATGGCGCGGCCCTGGGCGGCGCTGCCGAGATAGCCGGACAGCACCGCGTCGCAGTTGCCCAGTTCGCCGATGCCGGCAATACCGTCCACCAGCGCCGGAATCTGCTCCGGCGGCAGCACCTGCCCGGTCCATCGACCGTACTGGGTGTGGTTGGAGAATTGCACCGTGTTCAACGGCCAGACGTTGATTCCGATGCGCTGCATCGGGAACACCGCCGCGGCATTGCCGGCGTGGCCGAAGACCACATGGGACTGGATGGCGAGCAGGTGGGGCGTACGTGGCATGAGACGACTTCCTACAGCTGAGTCGGCGCAGTATGGGGGCTAATTCACATGGCGAAAACACCCCCCACTCGCTGCCTGCCGGGAGAACGGGTAAGCTGGCCGTCCCCCTACACCGGATTCCGCTCGTGACCCTGGGTAACCTTTTCGTCATGCTCCTGTTGGGCGCCGCCGCAGCCTGGTGGTGGCGCGCCCATGGCGTGCGCGAGCGGGCGTTGCTGCTGGCCAAGCAGCATTGCGCCAAGCAGGGCGTGGAACTGCTCGACGAGAATGTCGCGCGCCGGCGCCTGCGCCTGGCCCGTGACCACCGTGGTCAGTGGCGGCTGAGCCGCGAGTTCGGTTTCGAATTCACCGTCAGCGGCGAGGAACGCTACGCCGGGCGCATCGTCATGTATGGCTATCACCTCGGCGCCATCGAATTGGCCCCGCATCGCTTCGAGGCGGCCGCCGAGGTCGACAACCCGCCGGTGCATAGCGCCGAGGTGATTCGCCTCGACGAGTGGCGGCAGTCCCGGCAGAAAAAGGTCGGCGACTGAGGCGGCAGAGCGTCAGGGCAGTATCCCGAGAGCCTTGAGACTGGCCTTGCCCAGTTCGACGCGCTTGCCGATGTCGGCCTCGCCGCCGGGCATGTCGATGTTCAGGGCGAAGCCGTAGAGCCGCTCGTTGCGCTTCACCCAGCCCACCCACCAGCCGAGTTCCGGCGTGCAGTCGAAGCACCAGCCGGTCTTGCCGTGCAGCTCCCAGCCCGGGCCGCTTTCCAGCAGGGTCATGGCGCGCACGGTGGACTGCACCGGGGCGGGGAATGGCAATTCTCCCTGCGCCAGTCGGAGCAGAAAGTGGGTCTGTTCCATCGCGCTGATCTTCAGCGGTCCCACCAACCAGAAGTTATCCACAACCTGGCCGATTTCCGCGTTGCCGTAACCCAGGCGCGAGACATTGGCGCGCATCCGCTCCAGGCCGATGCGCCGCGCCAGTTCCTGGTAGACCGGTACGTTCGATGCCTTGATCGCCTCGCGCAGGCTCATGTCGTGCTCCCAGGCCTTGAAGCGCTGGGGCTTGCCGCCATAGGGAAGAACCTCGTCGGCGGATCTAACCGCCCCTGTGGATAAGCCGATCAGGCTGTTCGCCACCTTGTAGGTGGAAGCGGGAACGAAGCGGGTTTCCGCGCGCTCCCGGTCATGGCCGACATAGCGCTGCCGCTGCACATCGTAGAGGACGAAGGTGCCTTTCACCCCGGCCGCGCCGAATAGCTTGTCCACGGCCTGGCTGTCGTTCCATTCGCTGGCCTGGGTATGCCCGGAAAGCAGGAGAAGGGCACTCAAGAGGAGAGGGCGCATGGCTCGGTCCTGTGGGGTCATCCTCCCTGGGACCGATGGATGAGCGCCGGATTCCCTACGGAAGGAGCGTTCATGGATTGGGCAGGAGAAAGTCGCGTACGCGTTCGGCGGCATCGGCCGGGTCTTCCTGCATGAAGCAGTGGCCGCCGACCACCACGTGGGCGCTGACCTGAGGGTTGAGCGAGCACCAGCGCGCCACCGACTTGGCGACGAAAGGGTAGGTGCGGTCACCGTAGAGCACGCGGGTCGGCGTGGTGATCTTGCCCAGCGACGGCCACAGCCGCCTGGGGAAGGAGCTGAAGATCTCCGCTTCGCGGCTTGGCCGGCACTTCAGCTCGACTCCGCCGTCGCTCTCCTTCAGCGCATATTCCACGTAGGCCCACAGCGCCTCGTCGGTCCAGCCCTTGAAGATACCGCGGCCGCGCAAGCCGGCGTAGGCGGCTGCGCGATCGGGCCACTGGCTGCGGCGCAGGCGCGCCTTCTTCGCCAGGCTGCCGCGCAATTGCAGGCCGAGGGTCTCGGAAAGTGCCATCACGCCGATCATCGCCGGGGTGAACAGTACCGGGTCGAGCAGCACGGCGCGGGCGAACAGGGTGGGATGGCGGGCCAGGACGAGGCTGCTGAGGACGCCGCCGAAGCTGTGCCCGCAGGCCAGTCGCTGGACATCTCCATAGGGACCGCGCCCGGCCTCGAAGGCCTCCACCGACATCTCGGCGTTGCGGTTCCAGCCGTGGAAGCGGCCGCCGTGGTCGCTTTCGCCGTGGCCCTGGATGTCGCACAGCCAGAGGTCGAAATCCTCCGCCAACAGACGCAGCATCGGTTCGTAGGTGCGGCCGCAGAAGCCGTTGCCATGGAGGAAATGCAGCAACGGCTTGCCGCTCGGTTCGCTGCGCCAGCCGCGCAGGGTGAAACCGGCCGAGCAGGAATGGGACCAGGGGGATAGCGACATGGGCGGACTCCTCGTACGGCGCGCAGTGTAACCGGGCGCCGTGCTATCGTCGCCGCTTCCCGCCGCCGTTTCGATCCGCCGATGTCCTTGTCCCGTCCGCTGCGCCTGTTCCTGCTGTTGCTGCCGCTGCTCGGCGGCCTGCTGCTGTCCATGGACTGGGCGGGACGCCAGGCGCGGCAGCAGGCGCTACGCGCCGAGGGCGAACAGGTGCGCAAGCAGCTGGACCTCTACGCCGGCTCGCTGCAGACCCTGATCGAACGCTTCCGCAGCCTGCCGGCGGTGCTGGCGCTGGATCCGGACCTGCGCGCGGCGCTGGCCGGGCCGATCGACGGCGAGTTGCAGCAGCGCCTCAACCTCAAGCTGGAAAGCATCAACCTGGCCGCCCGCTCCTCCACCCTGGAGCTGCTCGACCGTACCGGGCTGGCCGTGGCGGCGAGCAACTGGAACCTGCCGACCAGCTACGTGGGCCACAACTACGGTTTCC
Source organism: Pseudomonas sp. 22490 (assembly GCF_052044465.1). Lineage (NCBI taxonomy): Bacteria > Pseudomonadati > Pseudomonadota > Gammaproteobacteria > Pseudomonadales > Pseudomonadaceae > Pseudomonas > Pseudomonas sp. 22490. Next base: position 110,889 of record NZ_JBQENS010000010.1, read on the forward strand.
GTCCCTATTTCCGCCAGACCATCGCCCAAGGCTCCGGACGTTTCTATGCGGTCGGGGTGATCAGCGGGATTCCCGGTTATTTCCTGTCCCACGCGGTGCGCGCCGAGGACGGCAGCTTCCTGGGCGCAATCGTGGTCAAGCTGGAGTTTCCCGATCTGGAACGGCAGTGGAACCAGACCCCCGACCTGGTCCTGGCCAGCGACGCCAAGGGCATCGTGTTCCTCGCCAACCACGCCGGTTGGCGCTACCGCGAACTGGAACCGCTGGATACCGTGGACCGCTTCGAACTGGCGGAGACCCGGCAATACGATCGCCAGCCCCTGACACCCCTGCGCCACCAGACCTTGCGCAGCTACGGCGAAGACCGCCGTCTGGCGCGGGTGGAAAGCGCCGACGGCGAGAAGGACTACCTCTGGCAATCGCTGGACCTGCCCAACGACGGCTGGACCCTCCACTTGCTGCGCGACACCGCGAGCATCCAGGACGACGTCGCCACCGCGCGCCTGGCCGCCGCCGGCACCTGGCTGGCGCTGGTCTTCCTCGGCTTGTTCCTGCACCAGCGCTGGCGTATCGCCCGCCTGCGGCAACGTAGCCGGGAGGAGCTGGAGCGCCTGGTCGAGCAGCGCACCGCCGACCTGCGTACCGCGCAGGACGGCCTGGTGCAGGCGGCCAAGCTGGCCGCCCTGGGGCAGATGTCGGCAGCCCTGGCCCATGAGATCAACCAGCCGCTCACCGCCCAGCGCATGCAACTGGCCAGCCTGCGCCTGCTGCTCGACGCCGGACGCCACGACGAGGCGCGCCAGGCGTTGCCGCGCATCGACCAGATGCTCGAACGCATGGCCGCGCTCACCGGCCACCTGAAGACCTTCGCGCGCAAGAGCGCCGGCGGCCTGCGCGAGCGTATCGAGTTGGGTCACGTGGTCGAACAGGCGCAGCAGTTGTTGCTGCCGCGAATCCGCGCCGAACGGGTGGAGATCGAGCAGGCGCTGCTCTGGCCGGCCTGGGTGATGGGTGACGCGATCCGCCTGGAACAGGTGCTGGTCAACCTGCTGCGCAACGCGCTGGATGCCGTTGCCGGCCAGGAGCGGCCATGGATCCGCCTGGCCCTGCAACGGCTTGGCGGCGACTGGGTGCTGAGCGTCGCCGACAACGGCGGCGGGATTCCCGCCGAGCACCTGGGCAGCGTCTTCGATCCGTTCTTCACCACCAAGCCGGTGGGAGAGGGACTCGGCCTCGGCCTGGCGGTATCCTATGGGATCGTCCACGAACTCGGCGGCCGCCTGCAGGTCGCCAATGCCGAGGCGGGAGCGGTGTTCAGCCTGATCCTGCCGGCGGCCCCCGATGACACGAGCGTAACGACATGAGCGACCAGGTGATCTTCGTCGACGACGAAGCGACGATCCGCGAAGCGGTGCAGCAATGGCTGGAGCTGTCCGGCTTCGAGGTGCGCCTGTGCCTGCGCGCCGAGGAATGCCTGGGAGCGTTGGACAAGTCCTTCGCCGGGGTGGTCATCAGCGATGTGCGCATGCCCGGCATGGACGGCCTGCAACTGCTCGCCAACCTGCAGGCGGTCGATCGCGACCTGCCGGTGATCATGGTCACCGGGCACGGCGACGTGCCGATGGCGGTGGAGGCCATGCGCCAGGGTGCCTACGACTTCATCGAGAAACCCTTCACGCCCGAGCGCCTGCTCGGCAGTTTGCGGCGCGCGCTGGAAAAGCGCCGCCTGGTGCTGGAGAACCGGCGCCTGAAGGAGCAGGCCAGTCTCAAGGACCAGGTCGATGCGCGTCTGCTCGGCGTGTCCAAGCCGATGGAAGCGTTGCGCCGGCAGGTTCTGGCCCTGGCGCCGACCCCGGTGAACGTCCTGATCCGTGGCGAGACCGGCAGCGGCAAGGAACTGGTTGCCCGCTGCCTGCACGACTTCGGGCCGCGCGCCGACAAGCCGTTCGTGGCGCTGAACTGCGCGGCGATTCCCGAGCAACTGTTCGAGAGCGAGCTGTTCGGTCATGAGAGCGGCGCCTTCACCGGCGCGCAGGGCAAGCGCATCGGCAAGCTCGAGCATGCCCATGGCGGCACCCTGTTCCTCGACGAGATCGAAAGCATGCCGTTGGCGCAGCAGGTCAAGCTGCTGCGCGTCCTGCAGGAGCAGCAACTGGAGCGGCTCGGCTCGAACCAGAGTATCCACGTCGACCTGCGGGTGATTGCCGCGACCAAGCCCGACCTGCTGGCCGAAGCACGCGCCGGACGCTTCCGCGAGGACCTGGTGTATCGCCTGAACGTCGCCGAGCTGCGCCTGCCGCCGATCCGCGAGCGTCGCGAGGACATCCCGCTGCTCTTCGAACATTTCGCCAGCGTTGCCAGCCAGCGCCTCGGCCGCGAGCCGCAGCCCGCCGCGCCGGCGGAACTGGCGCGGCTGATGGCCCACGACTGGCCGGGCAATGTACGCGAGCTGGCCAACGCCGCCGAGCGTCATGTCCTCGGCCTGGAGCGTGGGGACGCGGAGGAAGGCGGCGGCCTCACCTCGGGGCTGGCGGAACGCATGGAAGCCTTCGAGGCGGAGTGCCTGCGCCAGGCGCTCGGCCAGTGCCGCGGGGACATCAAGGCGGTGATGGAGTTGCTGCAACTGCCGCGCCGGACACTCAACGAAAAGATGCTGCGGCATGGCCTCAGCCGCAGCGATTTCGTCGGCGAAGAGCCGGCCTGAACCAGCCCTCGCGAGACGTCAGAGATCCTTCGCCAACTCCGTTGGCGCCTGGCGCCCGCCGCGTTGCAGCAACGCCAGGTAGACCAGCCCCACCGCGATCCAGGCCAGTCCGAGCAACTGTGCGTCGAGGCTCATGCTGTACAGCACGTAGGCGATGATCGCCAGGCCCACCAGCGGGAACAGTAGATGCCGCAACCACTGGCCGGAGCGCTGGCGGCGGTAGTAGTGGTTGATCACGCTCAGGTGCAGCAGGCAGAAGCCGGTGAGGGCACCGAAGTTCACCAGTGAGGTGAGTACGTCCGGTGCGTCGAGGAAGGCCCAGCCGATTCCCAGCGACAGCACCGCCACCAGGTACAGGCTGACGTGCGGCGTCTGGTAGCGCGGATGGACCCTGGCCAGCGCGCGCGGCAGCCTGCCGTCGCGGGCCATCGAGTAGAGCAGGCGCGAGACCGCTGCCTGCGAGGTGATCGACACGGTGACACCCCAGGCCAGCGCGGTGGCTACCGCGGTCAGCATCGACAGCCACTGGCCACCGGCCGCTTCGGCGATCTCGTAGAAGGCGGTGTCCGCCGACTTGAAGTTCATCCCGGCGGCGAGGTCGGTGGCCAGCCAGGTCTGCGCGATGAAGATGCCGCCCATGATGAACAGCGCGATCAGCGCGGCGCGGCCGATCTGCCGGGCGGGATCGCCCTTGACCTCCTCGGCGAGGGTGGAGATGGCGTCGAAGCCGAGGAACGACAGTACGGCGATCGAGGCGGCCTTCATCACCAGGCCGAGATCGAAGGCTTCCGGGCGATACAGCGGTTCGAGGGTCAGCCGGCCGTTGCCCAGGCCGCCTTCCAGCGCCTGGTAGCCGACCACCAGGAAGATCGCCAGGACCACCAGCTCTCCGATCAGGAACAACAGGTTGGCGCGGGCGGCGAAGGTGATGCCGCGCAGGTTGACCAGGGTCGCCGAGACCAGGAACAGCAGCATCCAGGCCAGCTTGGGGATCGCCGGGAACAAGTGGTTCAGCGCCAGCGCGCTGAACACGTAGAGCAGCGGCGGGATCAGCAGGTAGTCGAGCAGCAGCACCCAGCCGGCGATGAAGCCGACATGGGGGTGGATGCCGCGCTGGGCGTAGGAATACACCGAGCCGGCAATCGGAAAGGCCTTGGCCATGGCTCCGTAGCTGAGGGCGGTGAAGAGCATCGCCAGCATGCCCACCAGGTAGGCCATCGGCACCATGCCGTGGGCGTCGGCATGGACCCAGCCGTAGACCCCGAACGGGGCGATGGGGATCATGAAGATCATCCCGTAGATGATCAGGTCGCTCAGGGACAGGCTGCGGCGCAGCTGTTGCCGGTATCCGAACTGTTCGATGGCCATGACGGGCTCCTCGGGAAAAGGCAGCGTATTGTCGTTATCGGCGCCGCACGCGAAGCGGGCCTCTTTCTCGTTGTTGGCGACCGGCGGTGCCGGTCATCGCATCAGAGCCAGGGATACAGACGCTCGGCCCAGGCGTACACCGCATCCGGCGTGCGCAATCCATCGTTGCGGATCTCCAGCAGCACCGCTTCCAGACCGCGTGCGTCGCCATGCACCGGAACGGTAGTGTCTTCCGCCGGGTCGATCGCATAGGGCTGGTTGCCGGCGACTTCCAGGCCGTGCCGGCGCAAACCGTCGAGGATGCGCCTGGCGTAGGCGCCGGCGTTGCGATAAAGCACCCCGGCAACCAGCGGGCGGGGTCTGCCGTGGTACACCGGGGTAAAACTGTGCACGCCGACCACACGGGTCGGCACGCCGGCGGCCTGGCGCTCGTCGAGCAGTTGCGTCAGGCGCTGGTGGAACGGATGGAACAGGCAATCCTGGCGATAGCGGCGCACCGTCTCGGACAGCTCGCGGTTGCCGGGAACGGGGTAGACCTCGCTGTGTGGCGGAATGCTGTCGGGCGCCTCCAGCGGTCGGTTCAGGTCGATCAGCAGACGCGAGTAGCCGGCCGCCAGCAATGGCGCGTCGAGTCGCCGGGAAAGCTCTTCGGCCAGCGCCAGGGCGCCGATATCCCAGGCGATGTGTTCTTCCGCCGCGGCCTGGTCCAGGCCGAGGCGCTGCAACTCCAGCGGAATGTGCCGGCTGGCATGCTCGCAGACCAGGACCACCGGGCTGCGCCCTTGGGGATTGAGCAGGTGGTAGGGCGGCAGCTGGTAGATGCCGAGTTCGGGGTTGTCAGTAGAGCTCGGCATAGTGGCGGCACAGGTCGTCGTCGGAAAGGCCCGCCGTCAGCGCCAGTTCGTGGCGCTTCATGGCGAGGTAGGTGTCCAGCAGCGGCTTTGGCAGCTCGGCACAGAGCGCCTCGTCGCGTTGCAGGCAGTCGAGCGCATCGCCGAGGGTCGCCGGCAGGGCCTGGATGCCGCGGGCCTGGCGCTCTTCGTCGCTGAGGCCGTGCGGATCGACATCGGCCAGGGCGCGCAGCGGCAGGCGTCGTTCGATGCCCAGGCGGCCGGCGATCAGCACCGCGGCCATCGCCAGGTGCGGACAGGCGGTGGCGTCCATCGGCCGGAATTCCAGGTTGTACTGCTTGCCCAGCGGCTTGCCGCCGACGCTCACCACCGGGCAGATGCGCAGCGCCGCTTCGCGGTTGCGCAGTCCCAGGCAGGCGTAGGCGGCGCTCCAGTGGTGGGGTTTCAGGCGCAGGTAGGAGGCGGCGGTAGGCGCGGTCAGCGCGCACAGCGCTGGCAGGTGCGCGAGCACGCCGGCGGCCCAGTGCTCGCCGAGTTCGGAGAGATCGTTGGGTCGACCGGGCTCGTACAGCAGCGGGCTGCCGTCGGCATGTTGCAGGCTCAGGTGCAGGTGCACCCCGTTGGTCACCGCGCCGGGTGCCGGCAGCGGTGCGAAGCAGGTACGCAGGCCCATCTGCCGCGCCACTTCGCGAGTGACCTCGCGGACGTTCACCGCGCGGTCGGCGGCGGCCACGCCCTGCGCCGGGCGGCAGGTGACCTCGTACTGGCGCTGGCCGTATTCGGGGAGGAACATCTCCGGCTCGGTGCCAGCCTGGGCCAGGGCGCTGACCAGCCAGCCGGGGAACTGCCCGGCGGCACGCTGGGCCTGCAGCGAAAACGCCGCGGCCGGACGCTCACCGGGCAGGCCGAGCAGGCTGAATTCGTGTTCGAACGCCGCGATGACCTGCAGGCCGCTGTCGCGATAGCGTTCCACCTCGGCCCGCAGCAGGCTGCGCGGGCAGGCCGGCCACGGCGTGCCGTCGGTTTCCACCAGGTTGCCGTGCAGGTAGTCGAGCGCCGGCGCAGCGGCGTCGGGACCCTGCTCGACGCGCACCCGGCTGTTCGGGTCGGGCAGCAGGCGCAGGTCGCCGTGGCTGCCCCAGGGGCTGCTCTCGTCGATCAGGTCCTGCGGGGTCAGCGAGCTGTTCGCCGGTACCCAGCCGCAACCGCTGGCCAATTGCTCCTCCAGGGTCGCCAGGGGCAGCGAACGCCCGCGGGTGATGCCGGCCAGGTCGGTGGTGACGAAGCTGACCAGGCGTACCGGCTGCAGGCGGTTCACAGGTTGCTCCGGCCGAGGGCGGCGATGCGTTGCAGGACGGTCTCGGTGTCGCTGATCCAGCAGTAGCCCTTGATCGCTTCCAGGCAGGCCTGGTGGCGTTCCGGGGTATGGGTGGCGCAGGCATCCTCGACCAGGGTGACCAGGTAACCGCGGTCGGCGGCATCGCGCACGGCCATGTCCACGCACTGGTCGGTGACCACCCCGCAGACGATCAGGTGGCGGGTGCCGAGGTTGCGCAGTACGTAGTCGATGGCGGTGGAGTTGAAAACGCCGGAAGAAGTCTTCGGCAGCACGATCTCGTTGGCGGTCGGCTCCAGGGCGTCGATCACCCTGGCGTCCGGGCTGCCCTTGGGCAGGTGCATCTCCGACAGCTTGTGATCCAGCGAGCGGTCGCGACCATCGGCGGTGAGGCTCTCGATGACGGTGTGCAGGACGTTCTCGTCCACTGCGCGCATGGCCCTGAGCAGGCGCTGCTGGTTGGGGATCACCTGGTTCTGCACGCGCTCGTAGAAGTAACCGGCTGCCTGCGGATCGACGTGCGGGTCGCGCCCCGGCTCGACCCAGGCACGCTGCATGTCGACGAACAGGATGGCGGTCTGCCGGCGGCCGAATGGCAGGTCGCGCGGCGAGTGGTGGGGCAGGCTGAACATCGGGTCATTCCTCCAGAATATGACTGCTGAACGCGTTGCGGAGCTGGTCGATGCCCTCCAGGCGTTCGTCGAGCGGCGCGCCCATGCGCGCCACCAGGGTCGCTACCAGTGCCTCGACCTGGGCCATGGCCGGCACCAGCGAGTCGAAGGGCGAGGCGGATTCCACTGGCGAACTGACGATCAGGTCGGCGTGTTCGCGCAGCGGCGAGGCGTAGATGTCGGTGAACAGCACCAGCCGTGTGCCGCGTGCCTTGGCGGCCTGGGCCACGTGCTGGGCCTGGCTCTGGTAGCGGCGATAGTCGAACAGGACCAGCAGGTCCTGGCGGCCGAGGTCGTAGAGCTGGTCGGGGAGCAGGGCGCCGTCGTCGAGCAATCGGCACTGCGGGCGCAGCAGGCGCAGATGGGTGACCAGGTAGCCGGCGAGGAAACGGCTGAAGCGTCCGCCGTGGCAGTGCACGCGCAGGCGGCTGTCGAGCAGCCAGTCGGCGAGGCGCTGGATGTCATCGGGGCGGGTCAGGCCGAGGGTCTGTTGCAGGCTCTGGCCAGCCTGGTCGAGGTAGCGCGCCCAGGTGTCGTCGCGGCCCATCCGCTCGCGGCGTTCGGCGAGCAGGGTGCGTGGCGAGCGCAGGCGGTCGTCGACGTCGGCCAGCAGCGCTTCCTGGAAGTCGCCGTAGCCGGCGAAGCCGAGCTTTTTCACCAGGCGCATGATCGTCGGGTCGCTGACTCCGGCGTGCCGGGCCAGGCGCGTCATCGGACCGAGGCCGAGGCGCGGGTAGTCATCGAGCAGGGCACGCACTACCTTGCGCTCCGCGGGCGTCAGTTCGGCGGGCGGGGAGGCCAGGCGTTGTTTTAGTTCTTGCATGGGGCATCCTCGAAGGTGGGTCGATTGTGTAGTGAATTTTTCAGATTGTTCAATATGTGACGGAATGTTTTTTTCACTACATTTCCCGCAAACGGCCGAATGACCTCTGTTGTGGTACGGCAGGCAGACGTACGGCGGGGACGGAAACGAAAAAGCCCGGTCGAAGACCGGGCTTTTTCCAGGGGCGGTTACGCGGCTTGGCTCAGAACGCCGGTACCACCGCGCCTTTGTATTTCTCCTGGATGAACTGCTTGACCTCGGCGCTGTGCAGGGCCTTGGCCAGCTTCTGCATGGCGTCGCTGTCCTTGTTGTCCGGCCGCGCGACGAGGATGTTCACGTAGGGCGAGTCGCTGCCTTCGATGGCCAGCGCATCCTTGGTCGGGTTCAGCTTGGCTTCCAGGGCGTAGTTGGTATTGATCAGCGCCATGTCGACCTGGGTCAGCACGCGCGGCAGGGTCGCGGCTTCCAGTTCGCGGATCTTGATGTTCTTCGGATTGTCGACGATGTCCTTCGGCGTGGCGGTGATGCTCTTGTTGTCCTTGAGCTTGATCACCCCGGCCTTGTCCAGCAGGAGCAGGGCGCGGCCGCCGTTGGTGGCGTCGTTGGGAATCACCACGGTAGCGCCGGAAGGCAGTTCGTCGAGCTTCTTGTACTTGCTCGAGTAGGCGCCCAGCGGCTCGATGTGTACGCCGGTCACGGCGACCAGGTCGGTGCCCTTGGCCTTGTTGAACTCATCGAGGTACGGCTGGTGCTGGAAGAAGTTGGCGTCCAGGCGCTTTTCCGAGACCTGCACGTTCGGCTGCACGTAGTCGGTGAACTCCTTGATCTTCAGGTCCACGCCTTCCTTGGCCAGCAGCGGCTTGACCACGTTGAGGATCTCCGCGTGCGGCACCGGGGTGGCCGCGACGGTGAGGGACTCGGCGGCCTGGGCGGCGGTGAGGCCGAGCGCCGCGACAGCGGAGAAAGCAGCAAGCAGTTTTTTCATCTTCAACTCCTTTCGAGGTGTTCCTGGCGGCTGTGGATAACCGCGGCGCTCAGGGTTTTGGGCTTGGCCGGCAAGCTTACTTGCGCGAGAAGTGCACCACCAGCTTGTCGCCCACGGTTTGCAGAATCTGGACGAGGATCAGCAGCATCACCACCGTGACCACCATCACGTCGGTCTGGAAGCGCTGATAGCCGAAGCGGATCGCCAGGTCGCCCAGCCCGCCGGCGCCGACCACTCCGGCCATCGCGGTGTACGAGACCAGGGTGATGGCGGTGACGGTGATGGCGGCGATGATGCCCGGCCGGGCTTCCGGCAGCAGGGCGTTCCAGATGATCTGCCGGGTGCTGGCGCCCATCGCCTGGGTTGCCTCGATGATGCCCTTGTCGACCTCGCGCAGCGCGGTTTCCACCAGGCGCGCGAAGAACGGCGTGGCACCCACCACCAGCGGCGGGATGGCCCCGGCGACGCCCAGCGAGGTACCGGTGATCAGTACGGTCAGCGGGATCATCACGATCAGCAGGATGATGAACGGCAACGAACGGAGGATGTTCACCACTAGCGAGAGCAGGGTGTAGACCGCCTTCTGCTCGAACATCTGCCGTGGCCCGGTAAGGAACAGCAGGACGCCGAGGGGCAGGCCGAGGACCACTGTGAACAGCAGCGAACCGCCGAGCATCCAGAAGGTGTCGACGCTGGCCAGCCAGATTTCGTACCAGTCGATGTTGGCGAAGCTCATGGTTTCGAAGAAGTCCATCAGCGCAGTACCTCCACATGTACGTCAGCGGCGTTCAACTGGCTCATGGCGGCTTCCAGGTCACCGCCGACCAGGGCCAGGGTCAACTGGCCGTAGGGCGTGTCCTTGATGCGGTCGATGCGTCCGGAAAGGATGCTGTAGTCGACCCCGGTCTGCCGCGCCACGGTGCCCAGCAGCGGCGCATAGGTGGCTTCGCCGCGGAAGGTCAGGCGCAGGATGAGACCCGGCACGTGGGCGAAATCGTCGTGGCGCTCGTCCTCGTCGACTCGTTCGGCCTCGAACACGAAGCGGCGGGTGGTCGGGTGCTGCGGATGGAGGAAGACATCGGCGACATCGCCCTGCTCGACGATGGCGCCGCCGTCCATGACCGCGACCTGGTCGCAGACACGGCGGATCACGTCCATCTCGTGGGTGATGAGGACGATGGTCAGCTTCAGCTCGCGATTGATTTCCGCCAGCAGTTGCAGGACCGAGGCGGTGGTCTGCGGATCGAGGGCGCTGGTGGCCTCGTCGCAGAGCAGGATGCTCGGCCGGCAGGCCAGGGCGCGAGCGATGCCGACGCGCTGTTTCTGTCCGCCGGAGAGCTGGGCCGGATACTTGCGCGCGTGGTCGGACAGGCCGACCCGCGCGAGCAGCTCGGAGACCCGCGCATCGACTTCGGCACGGCTGAAGCCGCCGGCCAGGCGCAGGGGCATGGCGATGTTGTCGGCGACGGTCTTCGAGGACAGCAGGTTGAAGTGCTGGAAGATCATCCCGACGCGCTGGCGGAAACGGCGCAGGCCTTCGGCGTCGAGGGCGGTGACGTCTTCGCCCTCGACCAGGATGCGGCCGCCGCTGGGCTCCTCGAGGCGGTTGATCAGGCGCAGCAGGGTGCTCTTGCCGGCACCGGAATGGCCGATCAGGCCGAAAATCTGCCCGGCCTGGATGTTCAGGCGGGTCGGTTGCAAGGCGGGGATTTCCCGACCGGCAACTCGATAGGTCTTGTGGACGTCGTGGAATTCGATCACTGGGCGAACCTTGTGGGTGCGGCGATGCTGTTACGGCTGGAGCACGGGCTTGGCGGGAAGCATGGGCGGTCAGCTAAACCGAGCATTTTACCTTGCTTTCTTATGCATTATTAATATTTATTGGTGATGAAAAATCATTAAAATGGAATAAGCGTCTGGTGCGCTCCCGACAAGCGCTTTCTGCTGCGGCCGGGGCAGGACCGGTCTCAATTCCGGGGGGTAAGTATCAATCGGGTTGGCTTGTCGGCCTGTACGACATGGCTGAGATGCAGGTCGAAATCGGGTGAGAGCTTCTTCACCCGCGCCAGGAGCTGGTCGGAAACTAGCGGATAGTCGCTGTCCCGGCGCACTTCGATATGCACCCTGCAACGGTAGGCGACGACATCCGCGGCCACCGCGTCGAGCACCGCACCGAGGCCGCCCTGGCCGGTGCCGTCGAGCATCGGCAGGGGCACGGCGCTGCTGGCCGCTTGCGGATCGATCAGGTGGGGAGCGCCGGGCAGCGGCTTCAGCTCGCCGCCGGGCGGCGTCTGGATGATCTGCTGCATCTGCTGCTGGGCCGCCTGCTGCATGCGTCGGGCCTGCTCGGCGCGGGCGGGATCGACCTTGGCGCGGTTGATCGCACCGTCCAGCCCGGCGGTCAGCGCCGGCGCTTTGGGCATCAGTCCGCGGGCATGGCCGAGGGCGCTGGTGGCGGTGTTGAGGTCTCCTTGACGCAGCGCGGTTTCCCCGCGCTGCATGTAGGCCTCGGCCAACTGGCGGCGGAACGCTTCGACGCGCTCGTCGCCGGCGGCTGCGCTGCGCAGGGCCAGCCATTGTTGCTCGGCCTGTTCGAGCTTGCCGGCGGCCAGGGTTTGCTGCAGTTCGGCATAGGGATCGGCGGGCTGCGCCTGGGGCGCGACCACCGGCGTCGGTTGCGACGACGCATTGCCCTGGCAGGCGCTGACCAGCAGCGCCGCCGCCAGGACGGACAGCAGGCGAAAGAAGGACGACATCATTCCTGCGGGTTCTCGTTTGGTCAAAAAATCGCCAGATTCTACACCGTGCGGCGGGGCAGGACAAAACTCAGCAGGAACAGGCCGGCGGCGCTGACCACGATTGAGGGGCCGGCGGGGGTATCCTTGAACCAGGACAGGGCCAGGCCGGCGCACACCGCGACCAGTCCCAGCAGGCTGGCGCCGACCGCCATCTGCTCGGGACTGCGGGCATGGCGCTGGGCGGCGGCGGCGGGAATGATCAGCAGCGAGGTGATCAGCAGTACGCCGACGATCTTCATCGCCACGGCGATGACGATGGCGATCAGCAACATCAGCGCCAGGCGGATCGCTCCGACCGGCAGGCCTTCCACCTTCGCCAGTTCCTCGTGCACGGTGATCGCCAGCAGCGGCCGCCAGAGGAAGCAGATCAGTGCCAGGACCAGCGCGCTGCCGGCGATTATCCACAGCAGGTCGCTGGCGCTTACCGCCAGCAGATCGCCGAACAGGTAAGCCATCAGGTCGACCCGCACTTCCTTCATGAAGCTCAGGGTGACCAGGCCCAGCGACAGGGTGCTGTGGGCGAGGATGCCCAGCAGGGTGTCGGCGGCCAGCGGCTGGCGCTGCTGCAGGGTCACCAGCAGCACTGCGAGCAGCACGCAGCCGACGGTCACAGCCAGGGTCGGGCTGACATCGAGGAGGAAACCCAGGGCTACCCCGAGCAGTGCGGCGTGGGACAGGGTATCGCCGAAATAGGCCATCCGCCGCCAGACCACGAAGGAGCCCAGGGGGCCAGCCACCAGGGCCAGGGCGAGGCCGGCGAGGAGGGCGTTGAGCAGGAAGTCAGCCATGGTTGCAGTCGGGGCCGTGCTTGTGGACAGGAGTGAAGCGGGTGCCTGGAGGCAAGGCGCCGGGACCGGCCTTGACCACCTCGCCGTGGAGGTCGTGGGCGTGGTCGTGATGGTGGTGGTAGATCGCCAGGCTGCGAGCGTCCTGGCCGAACAGCTCGACGAAGGCCGGGTCGCCGCTGACCTGCTCGGGGTGCCCTGAGCAGCAGACATGGCGGTTCAGGCAGACCACCTGGTCGGTGGCGCTCATCACCAGGTGCAGGTCGTGGGAGACCATCAGCACACCGCAGCCGTAGCGGTCGCGCAGTTTGCCGATGAGGCGGTAGAGTTCGGCCTGGCCGGCGACGTCGACGCCCTGCACCGGCTCGTCGAGCACCAGTAGCTCGGGCTTGCGCAGCAGGGCGCGGGCCAGCAGCACGCGTTGCAGTTCGCCACCGGAAATGCTTTGCAGCGGGCGCTCCAGCACGTGCGCCGCGCCGACCTCGCGCAACGCCGCCAGCGCCTGCTCGCGCCTGACCCCGGGTACCAGGCGGAGGAAGCGCAGTACGCTGAGCGGCAGGGTGGCGTCGACGTGGAGTTTCTGCGGCATGTAGCCGATGGTCAGCCGCGGCCGTCGCCAGACCTCGCCGACGTGCGGCTTGAGCAGGCCGAGCACGCTGCGTACCAGGGTGGTCTTGCCGGCGCCGTTGGGGCCGATCAGGGTGACGATCTGGCCGGGCTCGATGGCCAGGTCGACATCGCTCAGCACCGCCTGGCCGTTGAAGGACACGCCGACCTGGGTCAGCCGCACCAGCGCGTTGTCCATCAGGCGTCCTTCTGGTCCCGGCAGGTGCCGCAGAGGCCGACCACCTCGACGGTCTGGCTTTCAACGGCGAAGCCGACGCTGTTCGCTCCGGCGACGATGGCCCGGCTGATATCCGGCTGTTCCAGCTCGATCGCGGTGTGGCAGGTGCGGCAGATGAGGAACTGGCCCTGGTGGCTGTGCTCCGGGTTGTTGCAGCCGACGAACGCGTTGAGCGAGGCGATGCGGTGCACCAGGCCGTTCTCCTGGAGGAAGTCCAGCGCGCGGTAGACGGTCGGCGGCGCGGCGCGGCGGCCGTCGGTTTCGCTGAGCACCGCGAGGATATCGTAGGCCCCCAGCGGCTTGTGGCTCTGCCAGACCAGCTCCAGCACGCGCCGCCGCAATTCGGTCAGGCGTACGCCCTGGCGCGCGCACAGCGCATCGGCCTCGGCCAGCGCGGTGCTGACGCACTGGCTGTGGTCATGGGGCTGGCAGGCCAGCGGGGTCTTGGGCGCAATCTTGTACATGGGCTGCGACGCTCGAGGGTAGAGACGTTATTATATTACCCGCTAACCACCTTTCATGTGAGTGCCGCCGTGACCCTGCGTCCCTTTGCCCTGCTGTCCGCCTGCTTCGCCCTGTTCCTGCTGGCTTCGCCGGCGCGCGCCGAGGTCAGCGTGATGACCAGCATCAAACCGCTGCAACTGGTCGCCGCGGCCATCCAGGACGGCGTCGGCCAGCCGGACGTACTGCTGCCGCCGGGCGCCTCGCCGCACCAGTACGCCCTGCGTCCTTCCGACGTACGGCGGCTGCGCGAGGTGCAATTGTTCTACTGGATCGGCCCGGACCTGGAAAACTTCCTGCCCAAGGTGCTCGCCGGCCGCCAGGGCGCCAGCGTCGCGGTGCAGGACCTGCCGGGCATGCACCTGCGCAAGTTCGTCAATTTCGAGGAAGAGGAGCATGCCGGGCACGACGAGCACGACCATGACCATCGTCCCGGCATGCTCGACGCCCACCTCTGGCTGTTGCCGGCCAACGCCCGCACCATCGCCGCGCGGATGGCCGAGGACCTGGCCCAGGTCGACCCGGCCAACGCCGGGCGCTACCGGGCCAACCTGAAGGCCTTCGAGGAGCGCCTCGGCGGGCTCGACGGCAAACTCCGCGAACGCCTGGGCAAGCTTGCCGGCAAGCCTTTCTTCGTCTTCCATGAAGCCTTCGACTATTTCGAGGAAGCCTACGGGTTGCGCCATACCGGCGTGTTCGCGGTATCCGCGGAGGTCCAGCCGGGAGCACGCCATGTCGCCGCCATGCGCGCCCAACTGAAGGCCGCCGGTCCGGCCTGCATCTTCAGCGAGCCGCCGCTTCGACCGCGGCTGGCCGACACCCTCAGCGAAGGCCTGCCGGTGCGCCTGGCCGAACTGGACGACCTGGGCGTGAACGTGAGCGTGGACGCCAACGGCTATGAGAATCTTCTGAACAACCTGGCAGGCGAATTTGCCGGCTGTCTGGAAAAGCTCTGAAAACCCGTGACTGATGGCCGCGCCCTCTTGCGCGCGGCGTCCCGATGACTAAGGTTGTCTGTTGCTGCCTGACACAAGATATTGATTCCCGTCAGGTACGGATAACTAGATGTTGCGTACGGTGGCCGGCTTCGGACGCCCCAACAACCATCGGGAGGTTAATCAGCGGATGGCCAAGACAGACGCACGCAGTCCCCGCACCGAACGCGGGACCATCGCCCTGCAGGACGCGTCGCAGGATATCTGGGACAAGAAGTACCGGCTCAAGAGCAAGGACGGTACGCCGGTGGATGCCAGCGTCGACGGTACCTGGCAACGCGTCGCCCGCGCCCTTGCCGATGTCGAGGACAAGGCCTCCCGCGAACACTGGTACGGGCGCTTCCTCTGGGCCCTGCGCAACGGCGCCATCCCGGCCGGCCGGATCATCTCCAACGCCGGCGCCCTGGGGCACAAGCCGGCCACCTCGACTATCAACTGCACCGTGTCCGGAACCATCCAGGACTCCATGGACAACATCCTCGAGAAAGTCCACGAGGCCGGCCTGACGCTCAAGGCCGGCTGCGGCATCGGCTATGAGTTCAGCACCCTGCGCCCGCGCGGCGCCTACGTTTCCGGTGCCGGTGCCTACACCAGCGGGCCGCTGTCGTTCATGGACATCTACGACAAGATGTGCTTCACCGTCAGCTCCGCCGGCGGCCGCCGCGGCGCGCAGATGGGCACCTTCGATGTCAGCCACCCGGACGTCCGCGAATTCATCCGCGCCAAGCGCGAGGACGGGCGCTTGCGCCAGTTCAACCTGAGCCTGCTGATCACCGACCAGTTCATGCAGGCGGTGGAACAGGACGCCGACTGGCCGCTGGTATTCCCGGTGCACGTGAAGGAGCGCGACGAGATCGACCTCGACGACCCCAACGCGGTGGTCTGGCGCGAATGGCCGATCCAGGACGACTACGTCCAGCGCGCCGACGGGCTGGTCGCCTGCAAGGTCTACGGCCAGGTCCGCGCCCGCCACCTGTGGGACATGATCATGGTCTCCACCTACGACTATGCGGAGCCGGGCTTCATCCTCATCGACCGGGTCAACGAACTGAACAACAACTGGTGGTGCGAGGCGATCCGCGCCACCAACCCCTGCGGCGAGCAGCCTCTGCCGCCGTACGGCTCGTGTCTGCTCGGCTCGGTCAACCTCACCTGCTTCGTCGAGCAGCCATTTGGCGACGAGGCGCGCTTCGACTGGGACCGTTTCCGCGAAGTGGTGCGGGTGTTTACCCGGATGCTCGACAACGTGGTGGAAATCAACGGCCTGCCGCTGGAACAGCAACGCCAGGAAATCCTTGGCAAGCGCCGGCATGGCATGGGCTTCCTCGGCCTGGGCTCGACCCTGACCCTGCTCAAGCTGCGCTACGGCAGTCCCGAGGCCTGCGTATTCACCGAGGAAGTGGCGCGGGAAATG
Source organism: Pseudomonas sp. 22490 (assembly GCF_052044465.1). Taxonomy (NCBI): domain Bacteria; kingdom Pseudomonadati; phylum Pseudomonadota; class Gammaproteobacteria; order Pseudomonadales; family Pseudomonadaceae; genus Pseudomonas; species Pseudomonas sp. 22490. Next base: position 126,964 of record NZ_JBQENS010000010.1, read on the forward strand.
GCCCTGGTGGGCTGGGAAGTGGCCCTGGAGCTGGCCAGGGAGAAGGGCCCGGCGCCGATCCTGGCGCAGGACTACGAAGTCACTGCGGAAATGCTTCGCAAGCGTCCGGAAATGGCCGCCGATGGCTATAAGGCCGGCGACCGCATCCGCGGCAGCGTGCTTCACGCCAAGTATTCCCGCTACATGCAGCGGGTCGCCGAACATGCTCCGGAACTGATCGAGGCGTTGGCTGAAACCGGCGCGCGCTTCACCCACCACAGCTCCATCGCGCCGACCGGGACCATCAGCCTGAGCCTGGCCAACAATGCCTCCAACGGTATCGAGCCGAGCTTCGCCCACCATTATTCGCGCAACCTTATCCGCGAAGGCCGCAAGACCAAGGAAAAGGTCGAGGTCTACAGCTACGAGCTGCTGGCCTACCGGACCCTGGTCAACGCCCAGGCCCTGCCGGACAGCGACGACCCGGCGCGACGCCTGCCGGACTACTTCATCACCGCCGACAGCGTCACCCCGGCGCAGCACGTGGACATCCAGGCGGCGGCGCAGAAGTGGGTCGATTCGTCGATCTCCAAGACCGCCAACGTGCCCACCGACTACCCGTTCGAGGACTTCAAGGACATCTACCGCTACGCCTGGCACCAGGGACTCAAGGGCTGCACCACCTTCCGCTTCAATCCCGAGGCGTTCCAGGGCGTGCTGGTCAAGGAGTCCGACCTGGAGAAGACCCGCTACCGCTTCGAACTGGAGGACGGCAGCGTGGTGGAGTTCAAGGGCAACGAGCAGGTCGAGTACGACGGTGAGATCCATACCGCCGCCAACCTCTTCGACGCCTTGAAAGAAGGCTATTACGGCAAGTACTGAGGCCGGGGGAATCGATATGTCAGCAGTCAAGATCACGCAGAAGATCAAGGGCTTCAAGGTCGTCAACGAAGCCGAGGAGCAGGCCCTTGCCGCCGCCGCGGAAGCCGCGTCGGTGGTGCAGATGGACGAGACCCTGGAGCGCCCGGATACCCTGATCGGCGCCACCTACAAGATCAAGTCGCCGCTGTTCGAGCACGCGCTCTACGTGACCATCAACGACATGGTCCTCAATGCGGGCACGGCGCACGAGCAGCGGCGTCCCTTCGAGATCTTCATCAACTCGAAGAACATGGATCATTTCCAGTGGATCGTCGCACTTACCCGCATCATGTCCGCGGTTTTCCGCAAGGGCGGCGACTGTACCTTCCTTGTCGAGGAACTCAAGGCGGTATTCGACCCGCGCGGGGGCTACCTGAAGAAAGGCGGCATCTACATGCCTTCCATCGTCGCCGAGATCGGCGGCGTGCTGGAGCGCCACCTGACGGCCATCGGCCTGTTGCGTGGCCCTGAACTGGACGAGGAACAGCGTCTTTTCCTCGCGGAAAAACGCGCCGCCTACGAGGCCGCCCAGGGCACCAGCAAGGTCGAGCCGGGCGAAGGCTTCCCCGCCGGCGCGCAACTGTGCGGCAAGTGCAACAGCATGGCGGTGGTACAGATGGACGGCTGCGCCACCTGCCTCAACTGCGGACACTCGAAATGTGGGTGAGCCCGTTCAAAACGCATGCGTTTTGAACGGGCGAACGACCGGCCAGGATGGCCGGGCCGGGGGTGGGCTGAACGACGAGGCCTCGACAGGATGTCGGCTCGGCCTCACCCAAGACGCCGAACCGCATGCGTTTTGAAGGGCGAACGACCGGCCAGGATGGCCGGGCCGGGGTGGGCTGAACGACGAAGCCTCGACAGGATGTCGGCTCGGCTTCACCCCAGACGCCAAACCGCATGCGTTTTGAAGGGCGAACGACCGGCCAGGATGGCCGGGCCGGGGGTGGGCTGAACGACGAAGCCTCGACAGGATGTCGGCTCGGCCTCACTCCAAGACGCCGAACCGCATGGTTTTTGAAGGGCGAACGGCCGCAGGACGGCTGTGCTCCTGTGGTTCCTGCCTACAACGCAAACGGCAAATGAATCTCCACGTTCTGCCGTTGCGCCAGGCGCATCTCGAACTCCGCCGGATCATGGATCAGCACGTCCTGTCCGGCGAACGCCTCGGCGGCGATCAGTCGCGACAGCCAGAAGCGCACGCAGGCGACCCGCAGCATGCTCGGCCAGTGCTCGGCTTCCAGCGCGGTGAACGGCCGGCGGTTGGCGTAGGCGGCGAGCAGGGCGCGGGCGCGGGCCGGGTCCAGGCTGCCGTCGGTATTGGAGCACCAGTCGTTCAGGGTGATCGCCAGGTCGTAGAGCATCCAGCCGGAGCAGGCGTTGTAGAAGTCGATCAGGCCGGCCAGGTGCGGGCCGTCGAACAGCACGTTGTCGCGGAACAGGTCGGCATGCAGGTTGGCGCGCGGCAGCGCTGGACGCTCGGCATCCAGCGCGGCGATCTCCGCCAGGGCCGGGGCGAGCAGGGCGCGGGCCTGTTCCGGTAGTCGCGGGGCGAGGTTGGCACCTTGTTCCAGCATCCAGGGCAGGCCACGGTCGCTCGGGCGTTCGAGGATGCGCCCGCGGGTGGCGGCGTGAAGGTGGCCGAGCAGATCGCCCACTTCCTGGCAGTGGTGGGCGTTCGGCTGCCGCTCGTGGCGGCCGGCCAGGCGCGGTTGCAGCAGCGCCGGCTTGCCTTCGAGACGGCGCAGGGCCTCGCCGTCGCGGGTGCGCAGGGCGTAGGGCACCGGCAGGCCGTCCTCGTGGAGCACGTCGAGCAGTTCGATGAAGAACGGCAGGTCCTGCACCGGGCCGCGCTCGACCAGGGTCAGGACGAACTCGCCGTGTTCCAGGCTGACGAAGAAGTTGCTGTTCTCGGAGCCTTCGGCGATGCCACGGAAATCCCGCAGGCGGCCCAGGTCGTAGGGGGCGAGGAAGGCTTCCAGGGTCGAGCGTTCGAGTGGGGTGAACACCGACATGTCAGCGCGGCCTCGCCAGGTTGGAAATGCACATCACCAGCTGAAGATCTCCCATTGTGGAATCAGCTTGTCCGGCTGGTCGGAGCGAATGAAGTTGCCATCGCTGCCGTCGGCGCGGACCAGGAAATAGGGTTTGCCATGCTTGGGAACCACCTTGATGGCGTAGAGGAAGCCATTCACGCGGTATTCCTGGATGGTCTTGTCGCCCTCCTGGCGGATGGTTACGTCGGGCTCGCCGGAGGGCGCGTCGTCATCCGCCGCCATCGCGACGAGCGGGGCGAACGCCAGCAGTCCGGCGAGCATCAAGCGGTTCAGCGTACGCATGGTAACCTTGCTCCTTTATCGAATCGTCCAGGGTTCATTCTACACGCCCTGGTCTCCGGAAAAGGTTGATTCCCCTCATGAGCCAAGCGCCCCTCGTCCTGGTGGACGGTTCCTCGTACCTGTACCGCGCCTTCCATGCCCTGCCGCCGCTGACCACCTCGACCGGCAAGCCCACCGGTGCGGTGAAGGGCGTGCTGAACATGCTCCTGAGCCTGCGCAAGCAGTACCCGGACAGCCCGTTCGCGGTGGTCTTCGACGCCAAGGGCCCGACCTTCCGCGACGAGCTATTCGCCGAGTACAAGGCCAACCGGCCGTCGATGCCCGACGACCTGCGGGTCCAGGTCGAGCCGCTGCATGCCAGCGTCCGCGCCCTTGGCCTGCCGCTGCTGTGCGTGGAGGGGGTCGAGGCCGACGACGTGATCGGCACCCTGGCGCGCAGCAGCGCCGCGGCTGACCGCCCGGTGGTGATTTCCACCGGCGACAAGGACATGGCGCAACTGGTCGACGGGCACATTACGCTGGTCAACACCATGACCGGTAGCCGCCTCGACGTGGATGGCGTGAAAGAGAAATTCGGCGTCGGTCCTGAGCTGATCATCGATTTCCTCGCCCTGATGGGCGACAAGGTCGACAACATCCCCGGCGTTCCGGGTGTCGGCGAGAAAACCGCGCTGGGCCTGCTGACCGGTGTCGGTGGCGGCCTGGAGGTGCTCTACGCCAGCCTGGACAAGGTGCCCGAGCTACCGATCCGCGGCGCCAAGGGCTTGCCGGCGAAGCTCGAGGAAAATCGCGAGCAGGCGTTCCTGTCCTATCAACTGGCGACCATCAAGACCGACGTCGAACTGGACGTGGAGATCGACAAGCTGTATCCCGGCGAGCCGCAGCGCGAAGCGCTGATCGCCCTGTACCGCGAGCTGGAGTTCAAGAACTGGCTGGACGACCTCCTGCGCGAGGCCAAGGAGGCCGGCGAGAACGGCGAGGCGGAAACGCCTATCCAGGCCGAGGTCGACTACGACGTGGTGCTCGACCAGGCCGGATTCGACGCCTGGCTGAAGAAGCTGGAGGAGGCCGAGCTGATCGCCTTCGATACCGAGACCACCAGCATCGACGCCCAGCAGGCGCAGGTGGTGGGGGTGTCCTTCGCCGTGAAGGAGGGCGAGGCCGCCTACGTGCCGCTGGCCCACAGCTACATGGGCGTTCCCGAGCAACTGGACCGTGACGCGGTGCTGCGTGCGTTGAAACCGCTGCTGGAGGATCCGAAGAAGCTCAAGGTCGGCCAGCATGCCAAGTACGACATCAATGTCCTGGCCAATGCCAGCACCCCCATCGCGCTGCGGGGCGTAGCCTACGACACCATGCTCGAGTCCTATGTGCTGGACTCCACCGCCACTCGCCACGACATGGACAGCCTGGCCCTGAAGTACCTCGGCCACAGCACCATCCGTTTCGAGGACATCGCCGGCAAGGGCGCCAAGCAACTGACCTTCGACCAGATCGCCATCGAACAGGCCGGGCCCTATGCGGCGGAGGACGCCGACGTGACCCTGCGCCTGCACCAGGCCCTGTGGCAGAAGCTGGAGGCGATCCCGTCCCTGGCCAGGGTCCTGACCGACATCGAGATGCCGTTGGTACCGGTGCTGGCGCGGATCGAGCGCAACGGCGCGCTGGTCGACGCCAACCTGCTGGGCATCCAGAGCCGCGAACTGGGCGAGAAGATGGTCGCCCTGGAGCGCCAGGCATACGACCTGGCAGGGCAGGAATTCAACCTCGGCTCGCCCAAGCAGCTCGGCGCGATCCTCTACGACAAGCTCGGCCTGCCGGTTCTGAGCAAGACCGCGACCGGCCAGCCGTCCACCGCCGAGGCAGTGCTCGCCGAACTGGCCGAGCAGGACTTCGAGCTGCCCAAGGTGATCATGCAGTACCGCTCCATGAGCAAGCTCAAGAGCACCTACACCGACCGCCTGCCCGAGCAGATCAACCCGCGTACCGGACGCATCCATACCTCATACCACCAGGCGGTGGCGGCTACCGGGCGGCTGTCGTCGAGCGACCCGAACCTGCAGAACATCCCGATCCGTACCGCGGAGGGCCGGCGCATCCGCCAGGCGTTCGTCGCGCCGCAGGGCTACAAGCTATTGGCCGCGGACTACTCGCAGATCGAGCTGCGGATCATGGCCCACCTGGCCAAGGACGATGGCCTGCTGGATGCCTTCCGCCACGACCTGGACGTACACCGCGCCACCGCGGCGGAAGTCTTCGGCGTGCCGCTGGAAGACGTCAGCGGCGACCAGCGACGCAGCGCCAAGGCGATCAACTTCGGATTGATCTACGGCATGAGCGCCTTCGGCCTGGCCAAGCAGATCGGTGTCGAGCGCAAGGAGGCCCAGGCCTACATCGACCGTTACTTCGCCCGCTACCCCGGCGTCCTGGCGTACATGGAACGGACCCGCGCCCAGGCCGCGGAGCAGGGCTTCGTCGAAACCCTGTTCGGCCGTCGCCTGTACCTGCCGGAGATCCATTCGAAGAACGGCGCCATGCGCAAGGCCGCCGAGCGCACCGCGATCAACGCGCCGATGCAGGGCACGGCGGCGGACATCATGAAGCGCGCCATGGTCGCTGTGGATAACTGGCTGCAGGAAAGCGGCCTCGATGCCCGGGTGATCCTCCAGGTGCACGACGAACTGGTGCTGGAAGTGCGCGAGGAGCTGGTCGAGCAGGTGTGCGAGGGAATCCGCCCGCTGATGAGCGGAGCGGCGACCCTGGACGTACCGCTGGTGGTCGAGGCGGGTGTCGGTTCGAACTGGGACGAAGCCCACTGATGAACGGTTGCGAGGCCCGTGTGGCGGGCCTTGCGAGCAGGTCCGGAGTGCCCGGTGAGGGTGCCGTGGAAAAGTTTTTCGCGGTGCGCTGAACTTTCCCGTTTTGCCGACAGTCAGAACACACGAATGGCTTCTTGAGCCCTTCGATGCTCCTTTGCAGTGTTTAGTGTTGGCAGATTCCTGGACCCCGCCCTAGCGGTCCGGACTTGAACCCCGAACTTCCCCCTCCCCATACGAAGCTCGGGGTTTTTTTTGCCTGGAATTCAGGCTTCCTCGAACGCCTCTTGTTCCTCGTCCAGCAGGCCCAGCCATTGCGCCAGGACCATTTGCGCCTCGTCGACGCCCTGGCGCTTGGGCGCGGAGAACAGTTGCAGGGTGGCGACGTCGCCCCAGCCTTGCTGGACTTCCCGGCGTACCTTGAGCAGGGCGTTCTTGGCCGCGCCGAAGGCCAGCTTGTCGGCCTTGGTCATCAGTACATGGATCGGTAGCTGGCTGGCCTGGGCCCAATCCAGCATCAGTCGGTCGAAGTCGGTGAGCGGGTGGCGGATGTCCATCATCAGGAACACCCCGGCCAGGCTTGCGCGGCTGCTCAGGTAGGCTTCCAGGTGGCGCTGCCAGTGCTGCTTCAGGGGGATCGGCACCTTCGCGTAGCCGTAGCCGGGCAGGTCCACCAGGCGCCGCGAGTCGTCCAGGGCGAAGAAATTGAGCAGTTGGGTACGTCCCGGGGTTTTCGAGGTGCGCGCCAGGTTGGCGTGGGTGAGGGTGTTCAGCGCGCTCGACTTGCCGGCATTGGAGCGCCCGGCGAAAGCGACTTCCAGGCCTTCGTCGGGGGGGCACTGGTCGACCTGGGCGGCACTGATGAGAAAGCTGGCCTTCTGGCACAGGCCGACGATGGGGTTCTTCTCTGACATGGGTTATCCACAGGGGTGCGACTCGGTGTCGCGGGGGGCTGTTTCGTTTCCGTTTCGGTATCGGAAGTATATAATGCCGCGGATTTTGTGTGCGCTTTATCCCCCAGGGTCGAGCGCGCGCGGGAACGGACAGAGCATTTTCCGCGCGGTAGAACGCGGGCGTTCCCCCTGATGAGGACGATCATGAAGAAACTGCTGCTCGCAGCGACAGTCGTTGCGGTGGCCGTTACGGCGCAGGCGGCGCAGGACCCGGAAGCAGTGTTCAACCGGACCTGTGGCGCGTGTCACGACGGCCAGCTGCCGATGGCGCCGAAAAAGGGCGACCATGCCGCCTGGGAGCCGCGGCTGGCCAAGGGCATGCCGACCCTGGTCCAGCATGTGACCAACGGATTCAACGCCATGCCGCCCCGCGGCCTGTGCACCGACTGCAGTGCCGAAGACTACCAGGCAACCATCCAGTGGATGGTGAAGAAGTAGCCGAAGCCCACTATCTTTCACCCTTAGCCGTAATTGGATTAGCTGATGAACAAACTTCTCGTGAGTCTGCTGTTGACCCTGGGTCTGACCGGCCTTGCCCATGCCGCTGGCGATGCCGCCGCGGGCCAGGCGAAAGCCGCGGTGTGCGGCGCCTGTCACGGTGCGGATGGCAACAGCCCGGCGCCGAACTTCCCGAAACTGGCCGGCCAGGGCGAGCGTTACCTGCTCAAGCAGATGCATGACATCAAGGACGGCAAGCGTACCGTGCTGGAAATGACCGGGCTGCTGACCAACCTCAGCGACCAGGACCTGGCCGACATCGCCGCCTACTTCGCCAGCCAGAAGATGAGCGTCGGCATGGCCGATCCGAACCTGGTGGCCCAGGGCGAAGCGCTGTTCCGCGGCGGCAAGATCGCCGAAGGCATGCCGGCCTGCACCGGTTGCCATTCCCCGAGCGGCGTCGGCATCGCAACCGCCGGTTTCCCGCACCTGGGCGGCCAGCACGCGACCTACGTGGCCAAGCAGCTGACCGACTTCCGCGAAGGCACCCGCACCAACGACGGCGACACCAAGATCATGCAGTCCATCGCCGCCAAGCTGTCGAACAAGGACATCGCCGCGATTTCCAGCTACATCCAGGGTCTGCACTGATCGCTGCGTAGCACGGCAAAAAAGATGTATGAAAAAGGGTGGCCTCGGCTGCCCTTTTTTGCGTCCGCCATCGCTACAATGCTGGAACCCGTGACCGCTCCCCCCGGTCGAACTGACCGGGCCGAACCCGGCCGGAGAGCGGCACTGACCTCGCCTAGGAGTGAACGATGCGTAACCTGATTCTCACCGCCATGCTGGCCATGGCCAGCCTGTTCGGCATGGCCGCCCAGGCCGACGACTATACCGCCGGCAAGGAATACGTCGAGCTGAGCAGCCCGGTGCCGGTGTCCCAGCCGGGCAAGATCGAAGTGGTGGAACTGTTCTGGTATGGCTGCCCGCATTGCTACGCGTTCGAGCCGACCATCGTGCCGTGGAGCGAGAAGCTGCCGGCAGATGTCCATTTCGTGCGCCTGCCTGCCCTGTTCGGCGGTATCTGGAACGTCCATGGGCAGATGTTCCTGACCCTGGAAAGCATGGGTGTCGAGCATGACGTACACAACGCCGTGTTCGAGGCGATCCACAAGGAGCACAAGAAGCTCGCCACTCCGGAAGAAATGGCCGATTTCCTCGCCGGCAAGGGCGTGGACAAGGAAAAATTCCTGAGCACCTATAATTCCTTTGCCATCAAGGGCCAGATGGAAAAGGCCAAGAAGCTGGCGATGGCCTACCAGGTCACCGGCGTACCGACCATGGTGGTCAATGGCAAATACCGCTTCGACATCGGCTCCGCCGGTGGTCCGGAGGAAACCCTCAAGCTGGCCGACTACCTGATCGAGAAAGAGCGCGCAGCGGCCAAGAAGTAGGCAAGGTGATTCGGCATGTTGCGCCGCTGGCAGCGTGAACCTCGGGTCGCAGGTAGCTGCGACCCGCGAGTGAACCCCTCCTGTGACGATTCGCGGGAGCTGCCCGACGACGGCCGCCTGCGCCTTCTCAGCTTCAACATCCAGGTCGGTATCAGCACCGAGCGCTACCGCCACTACCTGACCCGCGGTTGGCAGCACCTGCTGCCCCACGCGGGGCGGGCGACCAACCTGAAGCGGATCGGCGAACTGCTCGCCGACTACGACCTCGTCGCCCTCCAGGAAGCCGACGGCGGCAGCCTGCGTTCCGGCTACGTCAATCAGGTCGAGCACTTGGCCCAGTTGGGGGCGTTCCCCTACTGGTACCAGCAGCTCAACCGCAACCTCGGGCGTATCGCCCAGCACAGCAACGGCCTGCTCAGCCGCTGGCGGCCGACCCTGCTGGAAGATCATCCGTTGCCCGGTCCGCCGGGACGCGGCGCGATCTTCGTGCGCTTTGGCGAAGGCGCCGACGCGCTGGTGGTAGTGATGATGCATCTCGCTCTCGGCGCTCGCACCCGCACCCGCCAGCTCGCCTATATCCGCGAGCTGATCGGCGACTACCGCCACCAGGTGCTGATGGGCGACATGAACACCCACGCCGTCGATCTTCTGGAAAACTCGCCCCTGCGCGACCTCGGCCTGATGGCGCCGCAGGTCGAGGCGACGTTTCCCAGCTGGCGGCCGCAGCGCAATCTCGATCACATCCTGCTCAGTTCCGATCTCGCTCTCGAGCGGGTCGACGTGCTCGACCAGCCGATCTCCGACCATCTGCCGGTATCGGTGGAGATTCGCCTGCCGGACAACCTGCGCGACAAGGCCTTGGTCGTGCGCGGGGATGCCGGGAGTCCGCCATGAGTCGCGACGACGTCCAGCGCTGGAAAGACAAGTACCTGGAGAACATCGAGCAGCAGGAGCGCCTGCAACGGCGCTGGGATGCCCGCATCGACCTGCTGCGTCGCGGCCTGGTGCGTAGCAGTCTGGCGGCCGAAGGCAGCGACAAGGCGGTCGACCAGTGCATGAAGGAGCTGCGCGAGATCCTCCGTCGCGACGACATGGACGCCGGCCTGTCGGGCCTGATTCCGCGCCTGGAAAAGGCCGTGCTCGACTCCGAACAGCGCCGCCAGCAACGCACCCAGCAGAACATCGATGCTCTCGGCGAACTGGCCCAGCAGTTGCTGGCCCTGGACCTGCCGCGGGAACTGCGCAAGCCGCTGAAGCAGTTCGCCCGCGATATCGAGGAGCGCGCCCGGCAGTCGCGCGAGATTCCGATCCTGCTCAGCGAGCTGAGCAGGCTGCAACGCCAGGCGCTGGCCGAGCGCAAGGGCGGCGATGCCGAAGACGGTCGCCCGAGCCTGTTGCAACGCCTGTTCGGCGGCAAGGAGTCGGAAACCGCCGCGGAGCCGAGCGCATCGGTGCCGTCCGTTGTGGCGGCAAGCAATACACCGATCCAACCGGCGGCGGCCGCGCCGTCCCTGCCGGTCGCCGAGCACGACGAGGCGCCAGGCGGTCCGCCGCAGCCGTTGCCCGCCTGCACGGTCGCCGCCATCGAAAGCGCGCCAGCGGGTTGGGTCGGGGTCGCCGAGCGTGGCGAGCCGAACCAGATCCTGCTGGATGAGGCCCGGGAAATCTGGCTCGACAGCCTGCCGCTACCGGCCGGCCTGAGCTTTAGCGAGACGCTGGAAGAAGCGGGTGCGGAGCCGTCGCCCGCAATGCCGGCGGACGTTGAAAGCGCGCCCGAAGCTCCGGCCACCCCTGTGGATAACCTCGACGGGCAGGCGGTAGACGAGGCCTACGAACTGCCGCCGCCGATACCGGAGCCCGGCTACAGCGCGGTGGCGCCGCACATCGAGGCCAGCCTGCTGCGGCTGCTCGACGGCCTGTCCCTGCCGAGCAGCCACCAGCCCCAGGCCGAGGCGCTGCGGGAGCGGATCGATGGCAGCCTGAACTGGTATGAGCTGGTGCCGGTACTCGACGACCTGGCGGTGCTGGTGCTGTCCCTGGCGGACAGTGGCCAGCGCGACTTCGAGGAATACCTGCGGCAACTCAACGAGCGCCTGGAAAGCTTCCTCGGCCACCTGGGCGACGCCCACGCCGGCTATACCGACGTGCTGGACAACGCGCGCGGCTTCGACCAATCGCTGCGTGAGCAGGTCAGTGGCCTGCAGGCCAGCGTGCAGCAGGCGACCGACCTGAACAGCCTCAAGCTGGCGGTGGACAGCCGGCTGAACGGCCTGCTTGCCTCCATGGACGAACACCAGCGCGAACAGGCCGAGCACGAACAGGAGGTGTCCGGCCGCCTGCAGGCGCTGATGGAGCGGGTCAACAGCATGGAGCAGGATGCCAAGGCGTTCCACAGCCACCTGGAGGACCAGCGACAGAAAGCCCTGACCGATCCGCTGACCGGCCTGCCCAACCGCGCGGCGCTCAGCGAGCGCCTGGAACAGGAAGTGGCGCGCCGGCACCGGGACGGCGGCGATCTGCTGCTGGCGGTGCTGGACATCGACCACTTCAAGCGGATCAACGACGACTTCGGCCACCTGGCCGGGGACAAGGTGCTGAAGATCATTGCCGGCGAATTGCGCAAACGGTTGCGCCAGGCCGATTTCATCGCCCGTTTCGGCGGCGAGGAGTTCGTCGTCCTGCTCCCGGCCACGTCCCTGGAAGCCGGCCGGCAACTGCTCGAACGGCTGCGCGCGGCGATCGCCGCCTGTCCGTTCCATTTCAAGGGCGAGCCCCTGAGCATCACCTGTTCCGCCGGCATCACCGCGTTCGAAGGCAACGAGGCCGGCGAAGCGGTTTTCGAGCGTGCCGACCAGGCGCTGTATCGAGCCAAGCGCGCCGGCCGGGACCGCCTGGAAGTGGCCTGAAGGGCGACCAGCGCACATTCCGACGACTCGGGACGGGCTCGCCTGCAGGTGTTGCCGCGGCTCGCTAGAATGGTCCCGCCCGGTAGAATGACCGGCTGTCCCGCTCTGGAAACTCCCATGGATATGTTCGGCGTCGCCGTCCTGATCTTTCTGGTCACCGACCCCTTCGGCAACATCGCCGTGTTCCTCGCCGCGCTGAAAGGCGTCGCACCTGGGCGCCGCCTGCGCGTGGCGTTTCGCGAGCTGGCCTTCGCCCTGGGTCTGCTGCTGCTCTTCCTCACCCTCGGCGAGCACATCCTCAGCGGCCTCGGCCTGTCCCGCGAGGCGACCGGGATCGCGGGTGGCATCATCCTGTTCGTGATCGCCATGCGCCTGATCTTCCCGTCGCCCCAAGGGCTGCTCGGCGAAGTGCCCGACGGCGAGCCGCTGCTGGTACCCCTGGCCACCCCGGCGGTGGCCGGGCCCTCGGCGCTGGCGATGCTGATCACCCTGCGCACCACCTTCGACGGTCCGCTGTGGGAGCTTTACCTGGCGGTGGTGCTGGCCTGGGCCGCTACTGCGCTGATCCTGCTGCAGGCGGCGTTCCTCCAGCGTTTCCTCGGCCCGCGCGGGCTGACCGCCATCGAGCGGCTGGCCGGCATGCTGCTGATCATGCTCAGCGTCGATATGCTGTTGGACAACCTGCGCAGCGTGTTGCACATCGCCGCCTGACCACGCTGCCTATCTTTCGGAGTCATCATGCGTTCGTTCGTTCTACTGGCTTTCACCCTGTCGCTGCTGGCCGGCTGCTCCAGCGGCCCGCGCCTGAACACCGACTACACCTCGGCGAACCAGGACAGCCGCGTCCAGTTCATCGTCCTCCACTACACCTCCACCGATCTGCCGCATTCGCTGGGCATCCTCACCCACGGCGGCGTCAGCGCGCACTACCTGATCGGCGACGACGAGCCGGCCACCGTCTACCGCCTGGTGGATGAGAACCGCCGCGCCTGGCACGCCGGGGTCAGTGAATGGCAGGGCCGGACCTGGCTGAACGCCACCTCGATCGGCATCGAGATCGTCAACCAGGGCTATCGCGATACACCCCAGGGGCGGGTCTGGTATCCGTTCAGCGAAGCGCAGATCCAGGCGCTGATCCCCCTGTTGAAGGACATCGCCAAGCGCCACGGCATCACCCCGGACCGGATCATCGGACACAGCGATATCGCGCCGGGCCGCAAGGTCGATCCGGGTCCGCTGTTCCCCTGGAAGCGCCTCGCCGACGCCGGCCTGGTGCCCTGGCCGAAGCCCGGCGAATTGGCGCGCCGGCTCGCCGAACTGAACGGCCAGCTGCCGGATGTGCGCTGGTTCCAGCAGCAGTTGGCGCGGCACGGTTACCTGGTGCCGCAGACCGGCGAGCTGGAGAAGGACACCCGCGACGTCATCGGCGCTTTCCAGATGAAATACCGTCCGGCCCGCTTCGATGGCGAGCCGGACCTGGAAACCGCCGCCCTGCTGCTGGCGGTGCCGACTTCCTGAGGCCTGTGGAAAAGCCTGCCGGGAGCGGCCCCGGTCACACCGGCAGCAGCATGTAGAAGCGCGCGCCCTGGCCCGGTTGCGAGCGCACCGCGATGCGCCCGCCATGCAGCTGGATGATTTCCTTGCACAGCGCCAGGCCGAGGCCGGCGCCGCCCTTCTTGCGTCCGACCTGGACGAAAGGCTCGAAGATCCGTCCTTGCTGGCTGAAGGGAATGCCTTCGCCATTGTCTTCCACCGCGATCAGCACCCGGTCGCCCTGGCGCCGGGCCTGCAGGTGGATCTGCCCGCCTTCGCTGCTATGGCGCAGGGCGTTTTCCAGCAGGTTGTCGATCACCCGCTCGATCTGCAGGCGATCGAGCTGCAGGCGCGGCAGCTCATCGCCCAGCTCCAGTTGCAGCGAGACCCGGCGGGCCTCGCCCTTGGGAATGAAACGCTGCTGCGCCTGGGTGAGCAGGTCGACGAGGTCGCAGGAAGCCAGTTCGAGCTTCTGCATGCCGGTCTGGTAGCGCGAGAAGTTCAACAGGTCGTTGATCAGCAGGACCAGCCGCGACATCTCTTCGTCCACCGTCTGGATCAGGTCCGCTTCCCGTGACTCCGCGGGGAAGTCCAGACGTTCGCGGAGCAGGCTGAAGGCCATCTGCATGCCGGTCACCGGCGTACGCAGTTCGTGGGAGGCACGCAGGACGAATTCGCTGCGGACCCGTTCGAAGGCGCGCTGCTCGGTCACGTCGCGGACCACCAGCACCGCGCCGACGCTATGCCCGCCGGGATGGGTGACCGGATACAGCGACCAGGCCAGCAGGCGCGACTCGCCGGCGACGTCCACCACCAGGTCGGGCATCGCCTCGTCCTGGACTTCGCCGAGCAGGGCCTTTTCCACCGCCTCCTGGACATCGACATCGCTGAGTATTTCGTCGATCCGCTTGCCATGGGGGTCGTTGGAGACGAACAGCTGGCGGATCGCGACCGGGTTGGCGTGTTCGATGCGTCCCTGGTTGTCGAAGATCACCAGGCCGTCGTCGATGCTGTCGAGTACCGCCTGCAGGCGCCGCTCGCCGGAAAGCACCTCTTCGACGCTGGTCTTGCGATACTGCCGCAGGGCCTCGGCCATCAGGCCGAAACGCCGGGTCAACTGGCCGACCTCGGCGACGTTGGTCATCGGCAGGGTCACGTCGAAATCGCCTTCGCCGATCCTGTCCGCCGCCCGCGCCAGGGTTTCGATCGGCGCGCCGAAGCGCCGGGCGATGCTGTGGGCGGTGACGAAACCGATCAGCAGGATGGCGACGCCCACCAGGCCAAGCAGGCCGGCGACCAGGTAGGCACGGTGGCGGGCGCTGGTCTCGGCGTCGCTGATGCCGGCCAGCGCCAGTTGCTGCAGGTCCTGCAGGCGTAGGCGCAGGGTATTGAAGGCTTCGCTGAAGCCGTCGTTGTCGGCCATGGGCGCCTTGAGCAGGGCCGGGGTGTGCGCCTGCAGTTGCAGGTAGGCGTCGCGAACGCCATCCAGGGCGGCCTGCTCGGCGCTGTCGACGGTATTCGCCCGGCCCTGTTCCAGGACTCGTCGGAAGTCGTTTTGCGAGCGCTCCAGGGCCTGCCCGTCGGGGGGTTCGCGGAGCAGTATGACCAGCTGGTCGCCGAGCAACTGGCGCAGTTGCTGGCTCACCTCGATGGTCGCGTAGTGGTGCGACATCCGTTGTTCCTGGGCGCGGCCGAGCTGCATCACGCTGAACAGCCCGAGCAGCAGGCCGAACAGCGAGACGGTGATCAGCGCGGAAATGCTGAGGAACAACCGGGTCCGGAGCTTCATCGGCAGCGGCATGCTCATAGGCCGTACTGCTTGCGCTTCCGGTACAGGGTCGAGGCATCGATACCGAGGGTCTTGGCGGCCTGGTCGAGGGTCGCGCTGGAGGCCATCACCGCCGTGATATGGGCTTTCTCCAGGTCTTCCAGGCTCAGCGATTCGCCGATCCGCGGCGCGCTGCTGGCAGATTGCGCAGCGCTGAAACCGAGGTGGTCGACATCCACCAGTTCCTGGTTGCAGATGATGCTGGCGCGTTCGATCACGTTGCGTAGCTCGCGTACGTTGCCCGGCCAGGGGTATTGCCGCATGGCCTCGCGGGCGGCTTCGCTGAAGCCGCGGGCGGGGCGGCCGTAGTCCTTGACGAAGCGGGCGAGGAAACGTTCGGCCAGGCCGAGGATATCCTCGGCGCGTTCGCGCAGGGGAGGCAGGTTGAGCACGATCACGTTGAGGCGGTAGAGCAGGTCCTCGCGGAACTGGCCCTGGGCGACCATCGCGCCCAGGTCGCGGTTGGTCGCGGCAAGGATGCGTACGTCGGCGCGGCGGGTCACCGGATCGCCGACGCGTTCGTATTCCTTGTCCTGGATGAAGCGCAGCAGCTTGGGTTGCAAGGTCAGCGGGAAGTCGCCGATCTCGTCGAGGAACAGGGTGCCGCCGTCAGCCTGGCTGACCCTGCCCAGGGTGCTTTCGGTGGCACCGGTGAAGGCGCCGCGACTGTGCCCGAACAGTTCGCTTTCCATCAGTTCGGCGGTCAGCGACGGGCAGTTGATGGTGACCTGGGGCTTCTTCGCGCGTTTGCTCCAGGTGTGGATGGCGCGTGCCAGTTCGCCCTTGCCGGAGCCGGATTCGCCGAGGATGAGGATGTTGGCGTCGGTCGCCGCTACCTGGCGCGCGGTCTCCAGTACCGCGGCCATGGCCGGGCTGTGCGATTCCAGGCCGTCGCCCTGGCGGCGCACTTCGTCCTCCAGGGCCTCCAGGCGCGCGGTCAGTTGGCGCACCTCCAGTTGCTTGGCGGCGGCCAGGCGCAGTTGGTCCGGGCTGCAGGGCTTGACCAGGTAATCCACCGCGCCGGCCTGCATGGCATCGACCGCGGTATCCACCGCCGAATGCGCGGTGACGATCACCACGCGCATCCATGGCGCCTGGACGCGCATCTGGGCGAGAACGTCGAGCCCGTTGTCTTCGCCCAGGCGCAGGTCGAGGAAGCACAGGTCGAATACCTGGCGCTGCAACAGGGCCTCCGCCTGCGGCGCGCTGCTGGCGGTGGCCACGCTGTAGCCTTCGTCTTCGAGGCAATAACGGAAAGTGCGCAGGATCGCCGACTCGTCATCGACCAGCAGGATGCGCCCCTGTTTTTCGGAAGTGGTTTCCATCGTTGCTTTTTATCCTCTAGGGAATTCACTGCCATTCGGCTTCTGGGTTAGTCCCCGGAAAGCCCATGCAAGTTGCAGAGCGCCCCGCCGCCCATCCGGGCGGCCAGGGCGGCGTGCAACCTGCCGATGTCTGTTCTTGGGTTTTCGGGAAGCCGTGGCGGCTTCACGGATGGCTCCGGGTAGCAGGTGCCGGGTCGCTTCCCTGTTGCATGTGACAGCGTACCGCGCCGATCGTGCAAAACGCCCGGAATAATTTGTCGCGTCGTGCAGGATGAACTGCGCAGACTACCTGGGTTGTTTTATAACTTATTGAATTAAAAGTGTTTTTATTTTTCAGAAAGGCTGGCATGCGGCGTGCAATGAGGTAGTCACGGTCTCCCTGAAGAAAAAATGGACACAGGCCGGTTCGCTACCCCGATGGGCCTGGCCCCGAGGCGGTACCGAC
Organism: Pseudomonas sp. 22490; assembly: GCF_052044465.1. Classification (NCBI taxonomy): domain Bacteria; kingdom Pseudomonadati; phylum Pseudomonadota; class Gammaproteobacteria; order Pseudomonadales; family Pseudomonadaceae; genus Pseudomonas; species Pseudomonas sp. 22490. Next base: position 143,901 of record NZ_JBQENS010000010.1, read on the forward strand.
AGTTCCGAAGGCACACAGGAGAAAACATCATGCTTAGTTGGGCTATCACCTTTCTGATCATCGCCATCATCGCTGCCGTCCTCGGGTTTGGTGGCATCGCAGGTGCCGCCACCGGAATCGCGAAGATCCTCTTCGTGCTGTTCCTGGTGCTCTTCGTGGTCTCGTTCTTCTTCGGACGCCGTCGCGGCTAGCCGGATGCCAAGGAGAAAGCGATGCGACTCATGCGTAACCTGATGAACGCACTGCTGCTCGGTGCCGCCGCCAGTTCGCTGGCGGTGGCGGCCGACAGGGACGGCGAATACCGCTTGAACGAACTGCAGAGCACCGATGCCGGATACCGCAAGGCCTGGCAGAACCTGGTGGAAGACGAGAGCCGCTTGCCCGACTGGGTGATGAATCTCTCGGGAACCGCTACGCCGATGCATGCCGTCGACGACCAGGGCGACAAGTATCTGGTTGGCGGTCTCTGCGAGAAGTCCGATTGCAAGGGCCAGCGCCTGCTGGTCGCCTTCGATTGGGACAAGAGTCATGCCTACGGGCTCTACGTGCAGGTGCCCGAAGGGCTGCCGCAGGACAAGTCGCCGAGCAAGCACGCCAGCTTCCGCTGGCTGGGCAAGCCGGAACCGGCGGTACAGAAGATCCTCGACGAACAACTCAAGGCCGATCCGAACTGGTACTGAGGCGGAACGGGCTTGCGTGACACCGCCCCGCCCGCAGCGGGGCATGGCCAGGGGACCGGGATGCGCTGGGTGAGGTCGATCCGGCGGGTTCCAGGGGTACAGGGAGTACCTCCTTCGGGGTCGGGCCAGGCGAAAACGCGCCGGAGGGGAGCCACCGATGTCTCGCTGCCTTCCGGCGCGCTTCTATATATAGAAGGGGTACGATGCTCCGCCGTCCGGCGGAGCGTCGGCTTCCGCAGCGATACTCCGCGAACTTCCCTGATATCGATCAATGCCTGTGGATGGCGGAGTCGTTTTACAATCGACCGCCCGCGCGTTCCGAGGCGCCCTCCCAGAAGGGCTTTACCGCGCGGTTATCCACAGAATGCCGCTTATCCACAGCCAGCGATGGCGTGCCGGACGGCCTTGCGTGTCCTGCGACCATCCATCGCAGCGATGATGAGCGACTTTCAACTTCCCAGGATGGGCACGAGGCTCCCGGGCCTTGCACGGAGTGCCTTCCGCTCCCTGTTCTTGTACGAAAATCAAGGGCAATTTCCTGTGGGACGGACGTTTCATTAGTGATTTCTCATGCCGATTCGGCATGGGGCAGTCACTTACGGCATTAGACGGGGTAGGGGAGCGCATGAATCATTGCGCCCTTTCGCCTGTCGGGAGCGACTCTCCCGTTGGAGCGACTCCCGACTTCCACAAGAATTAAGGGTGACGAAACATGGGTAAAGCCAAGCTAAGCCTCGCCTGGCAGATCGTGATCGGTCTGGCACTCGGTATCGCCGTCGGCGCAGTGCTCAACCATTTCAGCGCCGAAAAGGCCTGGTGGATCGCCAACGTGCTGCAACCGGCCGGCGACATCTTCATCCGTCTGATCAAGATGATCGTGGTGCCGATCGTGATTTCCTCGCTGGTGGTCGGCATCGCCGGCGTCGGCGACGCGAAGAAGCTTGGCCGCATCGGCCTGAAGACCATCATCTACTTCGAGATCGTCACCACCGTCGCCATCGTCGTCGGCCTGCTGCTGGCCAACCTGTTCCAGCCCGGCACCGGCATCGACATGAGCACCCTGGGTACCGTGGACATTTCCCAGTACCAGAAGACCACCCAGGAAGTGCAGCATGACCATGCGTTCATCGCGACCATCCTCAACCTGATTCCCTCCAACGTCTTCGCCGCCATCGCCCGTGGCGAGATGCTGCCGATCATCTTCTTCTCGGTGATGTTCGGCCTCGGCCTGTCGAGCCTGCCCAACGACCTGCGCGAGCCGCTGGTGAAGGTGTTCCAGGGCGTTTCCGAGACCATGTTCAAGGTCACCCACATGATCATGAAGTACGCCCCTATCGGTGTCTTCGCCCTGATCGCGGTGACCGTCGCCAACTTCGGCTTCGCCTCGCTGCTGCCGCTGGCCAAGTTGGTGATCCTGGTCTACGTGGCCATCGTCTTCTTCGCCCTGGTGGTGCTGGGCCTGATCGCGCGGATGTTCGGCTTCTCGATCATGCGCCTGATCCGCATCTTCAAGGACGACCTGGTCCTCGCCTATTCCACCGCCAGCTCGGAAACCGTGCTGCCGCGCATCATCGAGAAAATGGAAGCCTACGGCGCGCCGAAGGCGATCAGCAGCTTCGTGGTGCCCACCGGCTACTCCTTCAACCTCGATGGCTCGACCCTGTACCAGAGCATCGCGGCGATCTTCATCGCGCAGCTCTACGGCATCGACCTGTCCATCGGCCAGCAGATCATGCTGGTGCTGACCCTGATGGTGACCTCCAAGGGTATCGCCGGCGTGCCGGGCGTATCCTTCGTGGTGCTGCTCGCCACCCTGGGCAGCGTCGGCATCCCGCTCGAGGGCCTGGCCTTCATCGCCGGCGTGGACCGCATCATGGACATGGCGCGCACCGCCCTCAACGTGATCGGCAATGCCCTCGCGGTGCTGGTCATCTCCAAGTGGGAAGGCATGTACGACGCGGCCAAGGGCCAGCGCTACTGGGATTCGCTGCCGCACCTGCGGCAGGCGGTCGGCGAAGCCAAGGGCAAGCAGGCCACCCTCGAATAAGGCGGCTTCCCGCCCAGGAGGCCCCGGCATCGTCCGGGGCCTCGGCGTTTCTGGCGCCGGCACCGCCTGCGCCGCTATCATCCGCGCAACGCGGGGGATTCTGAATGCTGAACGGCTTGTGGTTGGGTTTTTTCCTGGTGGCGGCGGCGAGTGCGCTGGCGCGCTGGTTGATCGGCGGCGATGCGACGGTGTTCGCGGCGATGGTGGAGAGCCTGTTCGCCATGGCCAAGCTGGCGGTCGAGGTGATGGTCCTGCTGTTCGGCACCCTGACGCTCTGGCTCGGTTTCCTGCGCATCGCCGAGAAGGCCGGGCTGGTGGAGCGCCTGGCGGTGCTGCTCGGTCCGCTGTTCCGCCGGCTGATGCCGGAAGTGCCGCCGGGGCATCCGGCGATCGGCCTGATCACCCTGAACTTCGCCGCCAATGGCCTGGGTCTGGACAACGCCGCCACGCCGATCGGCCTGAAGGCGATGAAGGCGTTGCAGGAGCTCAATCCCAGCAGCACCACCGCGAGCAATGCGCAGATCCTCTTCCTGGTGCTCAACGCCTCGTCCCTGACCCTGCTGCCGGTGACTATCTTCATGTACCGCGCGCAGCAGGGCGCGGCCGATCCGACCCTGGTATTCCTGCCGATCCTCCTGGCCACCAGCGCCTCGACCCTGGCCGGCCTGCTGTCGGTGGCGCTGATGCAGCGCCTGCGCCTGTGGGACCCGGTGGTGCTGGCCTACCTGATCCCCGGCGCGTTGCTGCTGGCCGGCTTCATGGCGGTGCTCGGCACGCTCTCGGCCACCGCGCTGGCGCAGCTGTCCTCGCTGCTGGGCAACCTGACGCTGTTCAGCCTGATCGTGCTGTTCCTGATCGTCGGCGCGCTGAAGAAGGTGCCGGTCTACGAGAGCTTCGTGGAGGGGGCGAAGGAAGGTTTCGACGTCGCCAGGAACCTGTTGCCGTACCTGGTCGCAATGCTTTGCGCGGTTGGCGTGTTGCGCGCCTCCGGGGCGCTGGAAGTGGTACTCGGCGGGATACGCTGGGCGGTCGAGGGGCTGGGTTGGGACAGCCGCTTCGTCGAAGCGCTGCCCACCGCGCTGGTCAAGCCGTTCTCCGGCAGCGCGGCGCGGGCGATGCTGCTGGAGACCATGCAGACCCACGGCGTCGACAGTTTCCCGGCGCTGGTCGCCGCCACCGTGCAGGGCAGTACCGAGACCACCTTCTACGTGCTCGCCGTCTATTTCGGCTCGGTCGGCCTGCAGCGCGCGCGCCACGCGGTGGGCTGCGCGCTGACCGCGGACCTGGCCGGGGTCATCGCCTCCATCGGCGTGTGCTACTGGTTCTTCGCCTGAGGTCGCCAGGCTTCGACGTCACTGGGTGACGTCGAAGCGCAGGGTGCCGATCATCTGTCCGGCCTCGGTGAGTACCTTCACCTGCCAGTGGCCGACCGGGTCGCCGGGGAAGTTCTGCTTGTGGGTCCAGGCCCGGTAGCCCTCCTTGCGGCCGCCGTGGATATCCAGGGCGATGCGGTCGAACTCCTTCCCGTTGAACATCCACACGTGATAGATGCGCTCGTCGAGGCCGCGCGGCGCGTTGATCGCGGTATAGGCGAACAGGCCCTGGCTGCGCAACTGGGCGGCGCCGACCTGCTCCAGGCTGTCGCCGGGCGTGCGGCTCTGGTCGTCGAACTGGCTGCTCACCGCCACTTCGGTCAGCCACAGGGTGGCCGGCGGTACCCAGGTGCGGCCGAACCATCCGGCCAGGCCCACCGCCAGGGTCAGGCCGAGAAGCAGGAAGCCGCGCCACCAGTGCTGTAGCGGGAAGGTCACGAGCAGGCTGGGGAAGGACAGCACGACGGCGATGCCCAGCGACAACCGGTAGCTTTCCGGGGTGGTCAGGTGCAGCAGGATCGGCAGCGAGGTCAGCAACACCGCGAACAGGGTCAGGGTGTGGTAGGCGAGGAACACCCAGCGACGCCTGGACAGCCAGCGATAGTAGAGCGGATCGGTGATGGAGATCAGTGCCGCGGCGGCCAGCGTCCCTGTGAACAGCGCCTGGCCGCTGTTCCAGGTGGTGGTGATGAGAAAGAACGGGAGGACGAAGAACAGGCTTTCCTGGTGGATCAGTTGGGTCGCGTAGCGCAGCAGCGGCGCCGGGATCTCCCAGCCGAAGCGGCGGGCGAAGGTCTCCCGCAGGAGGTTCTCGAGGATCAACCAGACCCAACTGACCAGCATGATGATCGCCAGCACCTGGGCGAAGCCCTTCTGCCGGTCGACCATGATGAAACTGAACACGCCCGAACAGAAGCCGAACAGGGCGATGGTGCGCGGATAGCGGGCCATCAGGCCGCCGACCAGGGAGATCAGTTGCTCCAGGCGGGCCTTGAGGACGGGGCGTTGTTGGTTGGGCATGGGGACCAGCGGGTTCTCGATCGGAGCTGCTCGGCCAGCCGGCCGGGGCGCGCAGCATAACCCCGGCCGGGTTTCCTGGGTATGAACGAAGGACAGCTGCCGCGTGGCGAATGTTTCCTTCGCCCGACAGAGGCTCCGCTCTCCTTTCTGGAGGTCGACCAGGGAAAAAGGCGTCGCTTTCCCGACCGATGGTCGCGAAGCTTTCGACAGCCTTTCAAACCCCTTCAATTCGCACCTTTCGGGCAATTTTAGATTGTTCGACAGGAGTTTTTACACATATGGTTACAACTCGGTCGATGGATGACGTACCCGCCTGCGTGGCCATCGACGCCGCCATGGACCGCTTCCCCGTGTCTGCCTGAGTGTGTGTCCCATGGCCTCTAATAAATCCAAAGGTGTCGCCATTTTCCGTGTGGTCAGTGGCAACTTCCTCGAGATGTACGACTTCATGGTGTATGGCTTCTACGCCACCGCCATCGCCAAGACCTTCTTCCCCGGCGACAACCCGTTCGCCTCCCTGATGCTGTCCCTCGCCACCTTTGGCGCCGGCTTCCTGATGCGGCCGCTGGGTGCGGTGTTCCTGGGCGCCTACATCGATCGCCACGGCCGCCGCCAGGGCCTGATCATCACCCTCGGCCTGATGGCCATGGGGACCCTGCTGATCGCCTTCGTTCCCGGCTATGCCACGCTGGGCGTGGCGGCGCCGTTGCTGGTGCTGTTCGGCCGGCTCCTGCAGGGTTTTTCCGCCGGCGTCGAGCTGGGAGGGGTTTCGGTCTACCTGTCGGAGATCGCCACGCCAGGACGCAAAGGCTTCTTCGTCAGTTGGCAGTCGGCCAGCCAGCAGGTCGCGGTGGTCTTCGCCGGCCTGCTCGGCGTGCTCCTCAACCAGTGGCTGAGCCCGCAGGACATGGGCGAATGGGGCTGGCGCGTGCCGTTCTTCATCGGCTGCCTGATCGTTCCGGCGCTGTTCGTCATCCGTCGCTCGCTGGAGGAAACGCCGGAGTTCGAGGCGCGCACCCACCGACCGTCGCTGTCGCAGGTGCTGCGCTCCATCGGGCAGAACTTCGGCGTAGTGCTGGCCGGTACCGCGATGGTGGTGATGACCACCGTATCGTTCTACCTGATCACCGCCTACACGCCGACCTTCGGCAAGAACGAACTGCAACTGTCGGACCTCGACAGCCTGCTGGTGACCATGTGCATCGGCCTGTCCAACTTCATCTGGCTGCCGGTGATGGGCGCGTTCTCCGACCGCATCGGGCGCAAGCCATTGTTGCTGGGTGCCTCCGCGCTGGCACTGCTGACCGCCTACCCGGCGCTGTCCTGGCTGGTCCGCGAGCCGAGTTTCGCCGGCCTGCTCGGCGTCGAGTTGTGGCTGTCGTTCCTCTACAGCAGCTACAACGGCGCGATGGTGGTGGCGTTGACCGAGGTGATGCCGGCGGACGTGCGCACTACCGGTTTCTCCCTCGCCTACAGCCTGGCTACGGCGACCTTCGGTGGTTTCACCCCGGCGGTCTGCACCTGGCTGATCCACACCCTGGACAACCGCGCGGCCCCGGGCATCTGGCTCAGTGGCGCGGCGCTGCTGGGGCTGCTCGCCACCCTGGTGCTGTTCCGCCGGCGCGGCAAGGAGATCGCCGAGGCCGAGCTGGCCAACGCCTGAGGCGTTTCGCCGCATGCCGTGCGTCGGCTCCCGCCGGGGCTGCGGCGGCGGCGTTGATGTCGATCAACCGGAGCTGCGCCAAACCGCGTAGACAGGAAGGAAGTGGTTGTACCGACTTCCTTCCCTTCCTGGAGATCGCATCATGTCCAATGTACAAAATGCCAGCCGGTCTTCCGCGTTCGCGGCGGTAGAGGGCGACCATTGGGTCGAGTCCCTCGACGATGGCCGCCACGTGCTGATCCGTCCCCTGCGCGAGGAGGACCGGGAGCGCGAACGCCAGTTCATCAACCGGCTGTCCCCGGCGACCCGCCACTTCCGCTTCCTCGGCGAGATCAAGGAAGCCAGCCCGGCGCTGCTCGATCAACTGATGGACATCGACTACCAGCAGAGCATGGCCTTCGTTGCCCTGGTGCACGAGGACGGTGAGCTGCGCGAGGTCGGGATCAGCCGCTACGCCGCCTGCTGCGAGGAAGGGCAGTGCGAATGCGCGGTAACCATCGCCGACGACTACCAGGGTCTGGGCCTCGACGCCGTGCTGATGCGCCATCTGATCGACGTGGCGCGGCGCAACGGCTTCCGCCAGATGTATTCGGTGGACTCGGCGGCCAACCGGGCGATGCGCGACCTTTGTTGCGCACTGGGCTTCGTCGGCCAGCGCGACCCGGACGACTCGACCCAGGTCATCCACCGCCTGGCCCTGTAGCCCGGTCAGGCGCGCCGGCGGCGCAGGCCGAACCAGAGCAGGCCGCTGGCCAGGAGACCGGCGGCGAGCAGCAATGGGTAGAGCATGTCGTCGTCGAATAGCGGCTTTTCGATGCGCAGGTAGCCTTCGCCGTCGAACAGCCGCTTCGCCAGCGCGTTCGCCTGTTGCAGGCTGACCTTCGCCAGGCGGCGCTCCTCATTGGGGAAATGGCCGTCCTCGTAGTCGGCCAGCGAGCCCCAGTAATAGTCCGCCAGCGCCGCGTTGCCCTGGGTGCTCCAGGCCAGCCTGGCGCGCTCGGCGAATTGCACCCGCTTGAAACGCCCCGGGTCCAGGCCATGCTGGCGGATGCCGCCGAGCAACTCGCGCAGGGCGGCCTCGGTGGCGGGTAGGTCGCTGCGCTCGACATCCGCGTCGAGGCTGAAGAAGCCCTGGTTGGCGAACACCTGGCGATCGGTCGATGGCCCGTAGGTGAGTCCGCGACGCACACGCAGGTCGGCGTACAGCGCGTCGTTCATATAGGCCTGGAGCAGGACCATGGCGTCCGGGTCGGCGTCGTCCGGCTCCGGATAGATCCAGTGCAGCATCGCACCCTCGCCGAATGGCCGGGTGATCAGGGTGCGCCTGGCCTCGGCATGCCCGTTGGCCGCCGGCAGCTCGCGGCGCTCGGGGAGCTCGTGGTCTTCCAGGGTGCCGAAGGTCCGGGTCAGATAGGCCGGCAGGCGCGGATCGAGGTCACCGACCAGGATCAGGGTCATGTTGCCCGGTACGTACCAGTCGCTGCGCAGCCGCTCCAGCTGCTCCGCGCCAAGCGGCGCCAGCGGCGCGCGCTGGGAGCAGGCCAGGCCCAGTTCCACCGCCAGTTGGTCCATGGCGCCACGGCCCAGGTTCTCGCGGTCGAGCCAGCGCTGCAGGTGCGAGTAATGGCCGCCGCCTTCGCGCTCGATCACTCGCTTGGCGGCGGCGATGCGCGGCTCGTCCAGTTCGGTGCGGGTGATGGTGTCCAGCAGCAGGTCTAGGACCTGCCGCTGGGTGGCGGCAGGTGCCTCGATGACGAAGGTGGTGTCGCCTTCGCTGGTGTAGGCGTTCCATTGTCCGCCGAGGGCCTGCATGCGGGCTTCCAGGTCGGCCTCGTCGCCGCCGTCCAGGCCGCTGAAGAACAGGTGCTCGAGCAGGTGTGGCAGCTGCTTTTCACGGCACGAGAAGTCGGCGAAACCGACCCCCACCACCAGCCGGATCGAGACGTGTCGGTGCTGCTCGGTGGGCTTGAGCAGCACGCCCATGCCGTTTTCCAGCTGGAAGGCTTCGACCTCGCTGCGCTGGTCGGCGTACGACCAGGGGCAGAGCAGGCAGAACAGCAGCAGGGTGGACAACGAACGCATGGGCCGAGCCTGGAACTGAAAATACCGAGAATAGCGGATGCTTCATGACGAACCTACCCGCAGAACGGCTAATGTCGCGAACGGCGCGTTTCCGCTCGCTCCTCGGCGAGCGCTGGCTCGGCCAGCGGCGCCGAGGTCATGTCGTCGACTTCGTCGGCCCAGTCGTCCTCGTCCCGCCGAGTGCCCTCGTCGGCCGCGCTGCTCGGCGCGTCTGGATTGTCCAGCACGGCGTAGGCGATGGCGCAGAACAGCGAGTTGAGACGCTTCATGTCGCTGATCAGGTCCAGGTGCAGCGAGCTGGTCTCGATGCTCTGTACCACCTGCTGGTGCAGGCGGTCGACATGGGCATGGGCGTAGCGCCGTTCCTGCAGACGGAAGCGCTGCTTGGCCCGGCGCAGGCGCTTGGCGCTGTCGAGGTCGCCGTTGAGGAACACCGAGAGACCCAGGCGCAGGTTGGAGACCAACTGCTGGTACAAGGTGCCGATCTCTTCCAGGCCGGTGTCGGAGAACGAGCGGCTGCGCGAGGTCTTCTTGTCCTGCACGGCGGCGAGCATGTGCTCGATGATGTCGCCGGCCTGCTCCAGGTTGATCGCCAGCTCGATGATCTCCGCCCAGCGCCGGCTGTCGCGTTCGGACAGGTCCTCGCGCGGCATCCTTGCCAGATACAGCTTGATCGCGGTGTAGAGGGCGTCGACGTCGTCGTCGAGCTTGCGGATGTCCTTGCCGAGCAGCGGATCGCCGCCGCGGATGATCTGCATCAGATTGTTCAGCATCTGCTCGACGGTGTCGCCCATGCGCAGGGTCTCGCGCACCGCGTTGGCCAGCGCCAGGCTCGGCGTGTCGAGGGCGGCGGGGTCGAGATGGCGCGGCCGGGCGACGTCGTCGGGAAGGGCACGGTCGGGCATCACACGGGTGCAGAAGCTGGCCATGGCGTTGGTCAGCGGCAGGCAGGCGAGGCAGCGTGCGGCGTTGTAGAGCACGTGGAAGGCGATCACCAGTTCGGCTGTGCTGAACTGCCAGTGATCCATCCAGTCCGCCAGCGGCCCCACCAGGGGCAGCACCAGCAGGCAGCCGGCGACCTTGAACAACAGGCTGCCGAGGGCCACCCGGCGACCGGCGGCGTTTTGCGCGGTGGCGCTGAGCATGGCCAGGATGCCGCTGCCGAGGTTGGCGCCGACCACCAGGCACAGCGCGACTTTCAGCGAGATCACCTTGGACGCGGCGAGGGTCGCGGTAAGCAGCACGGCGGCCAGGCTGGAATAGGAAATCATGGCGAACAACGCGCCGGTCAGCGCGTCGAGCATGATGTCGCCGGTCAGGCTGGAGAACAGTACCTTGACGCCCTTGGCTTGGGTCATCGGCTCGGCGGCGGCGACGATCAGCTGGAGCGCCAGGATGATCAGGCCGAGGCCGATGAATACCCGGCCGAGCTGGCCGAGGCGGGTCTGTTTGCGGCTGAGGAAGAAAATCACGCCGAAGAAGATCAGCAATGGCGAAAGCCACGACAGGTCGAGGGTCAGCACCCGCGCCATCAGCGCGGTGCCGACATCGGCGCCGAGCATGATCGCCAGGGCCGGCGCCAGTGCCATCAGGCCCTGGGCGACGAAGGAGGTGGCCAGCAGGGCGGTGGCGTTGCTGCTTTGCACCAGGGCGGTGACGCCGATGCCGGCGGCGAACGCCAGCGGGCGTTTTTCCACGCTGCGACTGAGGATGCGCCGCAGGTCGGCGCCGTAGACCCGGAGGATTCCGGTGCGGACGATATGCGTGCCCCACACCAGCAGGGCGACGGCAGAGAGCAGGTCGAGCAGTTTCAGCATGGCGTGGCCCCCCTGGCACTACGACGAATGGCCAACCTCGCGCCAGGTTCCGCGTGCGTTGCGCCGCGGAGCCCGGACAACGGCGCCAACGGCCACGATGGAAAGGCAGCGTTCAGGCGAGTTGTAACACGAACGTCATATTTGGACAGGCGCCCCCCGCGGGAGTTCGTCTCGGCAGCCCGAGCGGCAGGGCGCCTACCCTTCATTCAAGCGTGCGCGCCGCGAAACGGCGAGGATTTTTTCGCCTTCCGTTCGATGCATGCGTTTGCGCCACAGGCCATGGAATTAGCCGACAGGAAGGGTATCCTTTGCACCTTTTAAAAAGCCCCGGTCTAGAGGGATACAGAGGAGTGGTGCGGATGCGATTTTCGGGGATCAGTGGCTGCCTCTCGGCAGCGGTGTTGGCGCTCGGGGTAGGGGGAGCGCCGGTGGTTCAGGCCGATGCGCTGGGCGATAGCCTGGAGCAGGCGCACATCCGCAAGGCGACCTTCGCCGCGCCGGCCTGGGAAGGCTATACCAACGCCGACGGCAGCGGTCTGTACTGGGACCTGCTGAAGCAGGTCTATGCGCCCTACGGGCTCGACGTGAAATTCATCAACATGCCCTGGAACCGCGCCAACAAGCTGATGACCGCGGGCTCCATGGTCGATGGCGTGCCGGGCGAGATCCCCGGCGTTGAGGGCAAGCTGTACGCCCAGTTGCCGATCGACATCGAGTACCACGGCGTGATGCATGCGGCGAAGACGCCCTTTTCCGGCCGCGCCAGCCTCACCGGCAAGCGCGTCGGCTGGCGCCACAGCTACAACCTGATCCCCGCGGAGCAGCGCGACTTCACCCTGGTCGAGTGCGTCCGCCCCGAGCGTTGCACCGAGCAGGTCCAGAACGGCGAGCTGGATTTCTTCCTCGACGAGCCGGACGAACTGGAAAAGCAGCGCAGCGAAGCGCATCTGCCGGCCGACGCCTACCCGATCGCGCAACTGCCGCCCGGCAAGGAGTCCTTCATGACCTTCGCCGACAGCGCCAGCGGCCGGCTCCTGCGCGAGGTCTACGACGCGCGGGTACGGCAGATGGCGGCGTCCGGCGAGCTGCGGGCGCTCTACCAGCGCTGGAACAGCGAGGTGCCCGGCGCCGTGCAGGCTCTTTCGGCGCAGTGATGCGCCGCTCATTTCCATCGCGAAGCCTTTCCGGGGCTTGCGCGGTGGGAATGAAACGCCTAGGATTCGCCCTTCATTTCCCCCACTTACGCACCGCAAAGGAGGTTACATCGATGATTCAGTTCTCTACCCTTTGCAGGCTGCGCCTGGCCTAACGGCCACCGAAACCTACCGCTCGACCCCCTGCACCGCTGAACGATTCCCGCCCTTGCGTCCGCGCAAGCTTCCGGCGAGAGGTCATCGGCTGCCGCGGTCACCGCTCCCCAGGTTTTCACTTCTCCGTTAGACGCCCTTCGCCCTTCCGCGAGTGCCCGCTCGGCTTCGGTCTGCCCCCCGGATCTACCGTTTCAATCACATGGATTGGATTATGGGCAACTACATCAAGCCTTTGTCCGCGGGCGTCGCACTGATCGCCTCGGACAGCACCTGGATCGAAGGCAAGGCGATCCAGCAACTGCAAACCACCGCCGAACTGGACGGCATGTGCCGCGTCGTCGGTCTCCCGGACCTGCATCCCGGCCGCGGCTATCCGGTCGGCGCGGCGTTCTTCTCCGTCGGTCGCTTCTATCCGGCGCTGGTCGGCAACGACATCGGCTGTGGCATGGCCCTGTGGGAAACCGGCCTGGCCCCCGGCAAGCTGTCGGCGGACAAACTGGAAAAGCGCCTGGGCAATCTCGACCTGCCGCTGGACGAGACCTGGAGCGACTGCATCGAAGCCCTGGATCTACCGGCCCGCGAGCACTGGCGCGCGCTCGGCACGATCGGTGGCGGCAACCACTTCGCCGAGCTACAGCAGGTCGAGACCGTGTTCGACCAGGCCGCCCTGCACGCCCTCGGCCTCGATGCCGGCCGCCTGCAACTGCTGGTGCACAGTGGCTCGCGCGGTCTCGGCCAGGCGATCCTGCAAGAGCAGGTCAGCCTGCATGGCCACGCCGGCCTGCTCGACGGCAGCCTGGAAGCTTCCGCCTACCTGGCGCGCCACGCCGATGCGCTGCGCTTCGCCGAGGGTAACCGCCAGCTCATCGCCCGGCGCATTCTCGAACGCTTGCGCTGCGACGGCCTGGAACTGCTCGACATCAACCACAACCTGGTGGCGCCGGCACAGGTCGATGGCGTCGACGGCTGGCTGCACCGCAAGGGCGCCACCCCGGCCGACCAGGGCGTGCTGGTGATCCCCGGCTCGCGCGGCGACTACAGCTACCTGGTGGAGCCTGTGCCGAGCGCGCAGAGCCTGTTCTCCCTGGCCCACGGCGCCGGTCGCAAATGGCAGCGCGGCGAGTGTCGGGAGCGTCTGGCGGCGCGCTTCAGCGTCGACCAGTTGGGCCGTACGCGCCTTGGCAGCAGGGTGATCTGTGGCGACCGCCAACTGATCTACGAGGAAGCGCCGGAAGCCTACAAGGGTATCGACTCGGTGGTCGGCGCGCTGCTCGAAGCCGGCCTGCTGCGCCTGGTCGCCCGCCTGAAGCCGGTGCTGACCTACAAGACCCGTGGGGAGTGCTGCCGATGATCCTGCTGCAACTCTCCGCGGCCCAGGGGCCGGCGGAATGCTGCCTGGCGGTGGCGAAGGCGTTCGAGCGGCTGTGCCTCGAGGCGGCGCAAGCCGGCGTCGAGGTCGAGGTAATCGAGGAGGTGGCCGGCGAGCGTCCGCGCACCTGGCGTTCGCTGCTCCTGGGGCTGCGCGGCACTGCCGCCGAAGCGCTCGCCGAGCGCTGGTGCGGCGGTATCCAGTGGATCTGCCCCAGCCCCTACCGGGCAAGGCATGCGCGCAAGAACTGGTTCATCGGCGCGGAGCGCTTCGCCGCGCCGCCGGCCAGTCTGGAGGGCGAGATCCGTTTCGAGACCCTGCGCTCTTCCGGCCCCGGCGGCCAGCATGTCAACACCAGCGACTCGGCGGTGCGCGCCACCCACCTGGCCAGCGGCATCAGCGTCAGGGTGCAGAGCCAGCGTAGCCAGCACGCCAACAAACGCCTGGCGATCCTGCTGATCGCCCGGCGCCTCGCGGACCAGGCGAGCAGCGCGGCCGACGCGCTGCGCGCGGAGCGCCGCCGGGCCCACGGTCGGATCAGTCGCGGCGCGGCTCGCCGGGTATTCCGCGGCGAGCGTTTCGAGCCGGCCTGAGCGGCTCAGTCGCCGAGCACTTCCTTGCGCAGCTTCACTGGCTCTTCGCCCCGCTTGCGCGCGGCAGCGCCGCGCATGCGGATGTTCAGCGCCTCCACGGCCAGGGAGAAGGCCATGGCGAAGTAGACGTAGCCCTTCGGCACATGGACTTCGAAGGCTTCGGCGATCAGCACCGTGCCGACCACGATGAGGAACGACAGGGCGAGCATCTTCAGCGACGGGTGCTTGTCGATGAAGTCGCTGATGGCGCCGGCGCAGAGCATCATCACCAGTACCGCGACGATGATCGCCGCGACCATCACCGGCACGTGGGAGACCATGCCGACGGCGGTGATCACCGAGTCCAGGGAAAAGACGATGTCGATGATCGCGATCTGGATGATGGTGCCGATGAAGCCGCCCGCCGACCCCTTCGGTTCATCGCCGCTTTCTTCCTCGCCTTCCAGGCCCTGGTAGATCTCCGAGCTGCTTTTCCAGAGCAGGAACAGGCCGCCGAAGAACAGGATCAGGTCGCGTCCGGAGATGCCCTGGCCGAACAGGTGGAAGAGGTCGGCGGTCAGGCGCATGACCCAGGTGATCGACAGCAACAGCAGGATCCGCGTCACCATCGCCAGGGCCAGGCCGAAGAAGCGGGTGCGTGGCTGCAGGTGCTTCGGCATGCGCCCGACCAGGATCGAGATCATGATGATGTTGTCGATGCCGAGGACGATCTCCAGGGCGGTCAGGGTGAAGAACGCAATCCAGATTTCCGGGCTGGTCAGCCATTCCATGAAGCGGTCACTCGTCTCGGTCAGTTACTGAACAGGGGGAACAGGCCCAGCAGCAGGGCCATGGCGAGGATTGCCAGGCACACCAGCACGGCCCATTTCAGGGTGAAGCGCTGGTGGTCGCCGAAGTCGATCTTGGCCAGCCCCACCAGCAGGTAGGTGGAGGGCACCAGCGGGCTGAGCAGGTGCACCGGCTGGCCGACGATCGAGGCGCGGGCCATTTCCACCGGGGTGATGCCGTATTCGGCGGCGGCCTGGGTGAGGATCGGCAGGACGCCGTAGTAGAAGGCGTCGTTGGACATGAAGAAGGTGAACGGCATGCTCACCAGCGCGGTGATGGTCGCCAGGTATGGGCCCAGCGCCGGCGGGATCACCGCCAGCAGGCTCTTGGACATGGCGTCGACCATCCCGGTGCCGGAGAGGATGCCGGTGAACACCCCGGCGGCGAAGATCAGCGAGACCACTGCGAGAATGTTCTCGGCGTGTGCGCCGATGCGCTTCTTCTGCTCCTGGATGCACGGGTAGTTGACGATCATGGCGATGCCGAAGGCGATCATGAACAGCACCGGCATCGGCAGCAGGCCGGCGATCAGGGTCGCCATCAGGACCACGGTGAGAATAGCGTTGAACCACAGCAGCTTGGGCCGGCGCGCCTCCGGATACTGCGACACGCTGATCTCCGCCAGGTCCTCATGGTCGGTGGGCAGGTGCAGCTCGCCGAGGCGGGCGCGCTCGCGCTTGCCGTAGATCCAGGCGATGGCGAAGATCGCCAGCAGCCCGGCGATCATCGCCGGGATCATCGGCACGAAGATATCCGCCGGGTCGACGTGCAGGGCACTCGCCGCGCGGGCGGTGGGGCCACCCCAGGGGGTCATGTTGAGCACGCCGCTGGAGAGCATGATCAGGCAGGCCATCACCAGCGGGCTCATGCCCAGGCGGCTGTACAACGGCAGTACGGCGGCCACGCAGATCATGTAGGTGGTCGAGCCGTCGCCGTCGAGGGAGACGATCATCGCCAGCGCCGCGGTGCCCAGCGAGACCTTCAGCGGGTCGCCCTTGACCAGCCGGAGGATCTTGCGCACCGCCGGGTCGAACAGCCCGGAGTCGATCATGATGGCGAAGTAGAGGATCGCGAACATCAGCATCACGCCGGTCGGCGCCAGGGTGCGGATGCCGTCGAGCATCATCGGGCCGAGGCCGGCGGCGAAACCGCCGATCAGGGCGAAGGCGATCGGGACCAGGATCAGCGCGATCAGCGCGGACAGGCGCTTGGTCATGATCAGGAACATGAAGGTCGCCACCATGGCGAAGGCGAGCAGGGTCAGCAGGGGTTCACTCCGGGGAAGACGGCGGACGGGCGTGCGGCGTGCGGTCAGCAGGCGGCGGGCGGGTGGCGTCGCGCGGACGGAGTGCGGCTGTAGGCGTGTGCGGAACGGGGCATGGCAATCACCATTGTTGTTTTTGTACGGGTAAGCGGGCGTCTCGTGGGCGCGCCGTCGTGTCCGGTCTTCTGCCGGTGGTGGGCGGATGCTACGGCGGGAAGCTTTCAGGCAGCTTTCGCTGGATAACGGCGGGAAACGTGCGGGTAATTTCGGATATATGGTCGATCAGGGCTGCCGCGCGAGGAGCGCCGCGGCCAGTTGCAGGTCGCTGTACCCGGCGTATTCCGGGGCTTGGCGCAGGACCTGCAAGGCTGCCTGGAGGTACGCGCCACGGATCGCACCGTCGCTGGCGACGAAGCTGGCGGCGTCGTCCCGCGCCTGGACGAGCTTGTCGCCCTCGTCAGCGCTGGACTCCTGTGCGCTGACGGTGCTGCCGATGAACGGGCCGACGGTGGTGACGGCCGCCCAGAAGAAGGTGGCGGCGCCGGGTTCGTCGTCGAATTCGGGAAACACCTTGATGAAACCGAAGGCCGGTTGGCAGAGCAGGCAGAGCGCCGTGAGGGCGGCGGCGACGCGTCCTGTCGTCATGGGCTTCCTTGCAGCACGAGGAGTACGCCGACCAGAGTGGCGCCGGAAAGCAGCGTTTGCAAGGTAATGATGCCCGCCATCAGGTGGCCGTCGCCGCCCAGTTGGCGGGTCAGCACATAGGCGGTGGGCGCCGTCGGCAGGGCGAAGAACAGTACCAGCACGGCGCTTTCCATGCTCGGCAGGCCCAGCCCGCGAGCGATGGCGAAGGCCAGCAGGGGCATCGCCAGCAGCCGCGCCGCGCAGTTCCAGCCAAGGGCCGCGACTTCGCCGCCGAGTTCCTGGGGTTTCAGCGCCGCGCCGACGCACAGCAGGCCCAGCGGCAGGCTGGCCACCGCCAGCAGGTTGAGCAGGCGATCGCTGCCGCCGGGCAGGCCGACGCCGGCCAGGTTGACCAGTGCGCCGGCGAGGCAGGCGAGGATCAGCGGGTTCTTCAGGATCGGCAGCAGCAGCGCGCGCAGGCTGATGCCGCGCTCGGCGGTCAGCGCCCAGACCGACATCACGTTCACCGTCGGCACCATCAGCGCCAGCATCAGCGCGGCCAGGGTCAGGCCCGGCTTGCCGTACAGGCTGCCGACCGCGGCCAGGCCGAGATAGGTGTTGAAGCGCAATACGCCCTGGGCGATGGCGCCGAAGCGCCCGGCGTCCCAGCCGCGCCAGCGCTTGCAGAGCAGCAGGGCGAGCCAGGCGACGCCGAGCCCGAGCAGTACGGCCAGGGCCTGGCGGGCCAGGCCGGGGTCGTCCAGCGGCGCGGTCGCCAGGTTGCTGAACAGCAGCGCGGGAAACAGGATGAAGTAGTTCAGGCGTTCTGCGGCAGGCCAGAAGGCTTCGCCGGGAAAGTCCCAGCGGCGCAGGGCGTAACCGCCGACGATGAGGGCGAACAGCGGCCAGAGGGAGTAGAGCAGAGCGGTCACGGGCACCCCCGGATAGTGGAATCCGCTCATCTTGCGAGGTGGCTGCGGCACAGGGCAAGTCCGGCTTATGCTGGCACTCCCGCGAGGAGGATTCGCCATGCCCGAGACCCATACCGGCGGTTGCCATTGCGGCTATCTGCGCTACGCCGTCGCCGCGCCGCTGGACGATGTCGCTCACTGCCACTGCTCGATCTGCCGGCGCACCACAGGCGGCATCGTCACCACCTGGGCCACGGTGCCGCGCGCGGCGTTCCGCTGGCTGGCGGGCGAACCGGCGGAATATGCCTCGTCGGCCAGCTGCACGCGCTACTTCTGCCCGCGTTGCGGGGCCAACCTGGCGTTGTTCACCCGGCTCAGCGCCGATACCCTGGACTTCACCGTGGCCAGCCTCGACCATCCCGAGCGCGCCCCCGCCAACCGGCACATCTGGGTCGGCAGCCGCCTGCCATGGCTACACCTCGACCCGCAGTTGCCCGAAGAGGACGAGGAGTTCATCGCCGGAGCGGACGACCCGTGAGCGAAGACCGGAGGTGGCACCTGTAGGGCGAATAACGCAGAGCGTTATCCGCCGTCTGCGAGGCGCTGAAAGAGCGCTCGGGACCATGCGTCCTGCAGGCGCCTCCCTCAGGGCAGCATCAGCCCGCCGGCCGCCTTGTGCAGCTCGCGCAGGTGCGCGCCGACCTCCTTGATGTTGGCCTCGTTGGCTTCCAGCTCGGCGCGGCGCTCGGGATCGAGCAGGGCGCGGACCTCGCGGTCGAGGTCGTCGCTGAGCCGGCGCAGGCGCGCCTGGCGTTCGCGGGTCTGCTCTTCCAGGTGCTTCCACTCGGCGGCCTGCGGCAGGCCGTAGCCGCCCTCCAGGAGTTCCGCCGGACGACTGAGGAAGCCGCTGTCGTCGAGGATCTGCTGGAAGGTCTTGCCGGCCACTTCCAGGCGCTGGTCGCCGGCCGGCTTGTCCAGGTGGCCGAGGTACAGGCGCTTCAACTCGTCCTGGGCGAGCAGCAGCTGGCGCCGCAGCGAGGCCTGCTCGAGCAGCAGCAGCGCCGCGCTGGCGCGCAGGTCGGCCTTGGCGAACCAGGGCTGGCGCTCCCTGGCCGGCAGCGCCAGCCAGTCCTCGACCTTGTCCTGGGGAATGTGCAGGCGCTGCTTGAGCACGTCGAACATCGCCTGGTAGCGGTCGCGGAAGGAGTCGAAGCGGTAGCCCAGGCGCAGGGCTTCCTTGGGGTCGTCGAGCACACTGGGATCGGCCAGCTTGCGGTTCTCCAGCATCTCGAGCACGCCGTAGGGGGTGATGCTGTCCAGGCTTTGCAGCGGTCGCCGGGGGATGCCGCTGCGCAGAAGCTTGAGGGTTTCCACCGCGCAATTGTTGGAGATGAAGTAGTACTGGCCGTCGTAGCTCCAGTGACTCTGCGCGGCGCGCTCGACCAGGCTGGCGACCTCCTCGCGGTCCAGCTTCAGCGGCACCGAGGCGAGGCTGCGCAGCTCGACCTTGGTGTATTCCTCGATCACCTGCGACAGCGGCAGGACGAACAGGCGCGACGGATAGGCGCCGGTCAGGCCGTCCCAGCTGGACAATTGCAGGTCGCCGACGAAGGCGCGGTAGGACAGCACGAGATGCTGGTCGAGGTCCAGCCGGCAGTCCGGACCACGCGGCCGGCCGGGGGCGCAGATCACCAGGCGGAGCATGGTGTGGCCCCAGCGGCTGACCAGGTTGTCGTTGGCCTCGGCCAGCAGGTAGTCGACCTCGTAGACCCGCTCGGGGTCGAGCTGGCCCAGCGGCTGCTGGCCGAAGTCGCGGCCGGCGTTGAGGTAGGCGAAGCTCTGCGCACAGGCACTGTGTTCCGGCGCCCAGCCGAAGCGTTGCTGGTAGTAGCGGTAGAGCGCCGGGCGGCGGCAGGCGTAGCTGGGATCGAGGAGGAAGTACTCCATGTTCACCGCGACGAACTCGCGCGGATTGCTCAGCTCGTAGACGTCCGGGCTGCGCAGTACGAAGCCATTGTGCGCCTCGCGCCGCCCGCGCTTGCCGGCGCGTTGCGGCCAGCCGGCGAGATCGAGCAGGCGCGGGTCGTCGGAGAGCGTGAAGCGGCGACCGCTCTGCCCGCGGCAATCGGTGGGCTGGGCGATCCGGCCGAGGGTTTCTTCCTGGCGCGTGCAGCGGCGGATCTCGCGTTTTTCCTCCGCCGACCACAGGCGCGCGCGATCGTAGACGTGGGTCAGCTCGTGCAGCAGGGTCGCCAGCAGCTCGCGCCGCTCGGTGCCGTGCACGCGCCCGGTCTGGCGGCTGGCGGCGCTGCCGTCGGTGAGATCGGCCAGGTACTTGCGGTTCAGCGCGATGCGCTGCGGGCCACGGGCCTGGCCCATGCCGTTGGCGGGCAGGTCGTCGCGCCACTCGACCTCGATCTCGCGGTCCAGGCGTTCGCGGAAGGCCGGCGGCAACTTGTCCGCGGCTTCGTCTAAGAGTTGCTGG
Source organism: Pseudomonas sp. 22490 (assembly GCF_052044465.1). Lineage (NCBI taxonomy): Bacteria > Pseudomonadati > Pseudomonadota > Gammaproteobacteria > Pseudomonadales > Pseudomonadaceae > Pseudomonas > Pseudomonas sp. 22490. The sequence goes on from NZ_JBQENS010000010.1 coordinate 163,967, forward strand.
CTGGCCTCGCGCTGCGCAGGGTCCAGTTCAGGCGCGTCGAGTTTCAGGCGCAGGGCCGCCGTCGCGTTGCCGGCTCCGCAGAGGGCCAGCGCCAGCAGCCAGGCGCAGGCCTTCCTCACAGGGCGAGAATGGCTTCGGCAAGTACCTGGTCGGAGGCTTCCCGGGCTTCCGGCAGACGGCTGCGCAGGGTCCGCATCGCGGCTTCCAGCTGGGCGCCGCGAATGGCGCCGTCGCTGGCGACGAAACTGGCGGCGTCGTCGCGCGCCTCGGTGACCACTTTCATGTCGCGCACGGAAGTGGTGGTGTCGGAAGTGAAGTCGATGCTGCGGTCGAGGGCGCGGACGATGATATTGCTGGTCGCGACCACCGAGCGTGCTTCCGCGGCCGTGGCGCAGAGCGCCAGCAGCAGGGCGGCGAACAGGGGGCTATGACGCATGGAGCTACGGCGCATGGAGGTTCTCCGGAACGGTGGTGATCGCCTATTGGGCAAGAATTGCTTCGGCCAGTTCCTGATCGCTGGCCGCCAGCTCGGGGTGCGCGACACGCAACCAGCGCAGCGCCGCTTCCAGGCGCGCACCACGGATGCTGCCATCGCTGGCGACGAAGCTGGCCGCATCGCCCCGGGCATCGCGTAACAATTTGTTCTCGAACGGCGTGCTGGTCAGCTTGCTGGTGACGTAAAGGGACTTCGCGGTGAACGCCGTCGTGGTATCGAAGGCGTGCGCAGCGGGTGCCAGCAGGCAACAGAAGAGCAACGAGAACCGGTAACGCATGGGGTTGGGCGGAATAGGACTGGAACAGCCGCCAAGGCTAACGGAATGTGCGGCGCGGAGCCAGTGTGGCCGGTCGGCCAGGTCATCGCCGCAGCCGGGCGGCTGCGGCGGCGGGGCGGGCGACTCAGATGGTCAGGATCGCCTGGGCCAGTTGCATGTCGTTGGCGGCCAGGCTCGGCAGCTTGCCACGGATGTGGCGCAGTGCGGCTTCCAGGTGCGAACCGCGGATGTCGCCCTGGCTGGCGACGAAGCTGGCGGCGTCGTCGCGCGCTTCGAGGACGATCTTGTCGTCGCGGAAGGAATTGGTGATGTCCGAAGTGGCATTGGAGGTCATGCCGGTGGCGCGGACCAGGGTATCCGTGGTGACCACGAAGCTGCTGGCGAACGCGCTGGAGGCGCAGGCGAGCAGGGCAGCGGCACCGATCAGGCGCAGACGTTTCATGTGAGTTGCTCCGAACGAAGTCAGCGTAGACGGCCGCATCCGCGCGGCCGTGTCAACGCTGAGACTAACCAACTGTGCGCCACGTCACCAGCGGCTCAGCGCCAGAAAGGTTTCGAAATCTCTACGTAGCGTTCGCTCGGGCTGATCGCCAGGTCGGCGAGGTCGTGTTCGGACATTTGCGCAAGATGCTTGCGCGATCGAGCGTTTTGTCGCCAGGAATTCAATTTTTCCAGCAGGGCGGCGAGATGTGGATGGGCGGCCGGGAGACCGCTGGAACTCCCGGCGTGCGGGTGCGGGGATGTCCTCATCGTGCGTTCCTTCCCATCCCGGGGATGGGGGCGGGGTGTGGAACCTTATGATGCGCCGGGACCGCTGGCTTGCTCAGGGGCAACCACGCGGGAGTTGGACGGAACAGTTCGGTGGCCCCGGCAACTGTTCCGCCCGGCTGTAGCGGAACTGTTCCGGTGGTTCTACGCCTGGGCGGGCTTGCGCGCGATGATCACCTGGCTCTTGGCGACCACGGCGTCCAGGGCCTGCTTGATGGCCGGGCCGCGCGGCGAGTCGAGCAGCGCCTGCCAGGTCCTGGCCCAGTGTTCGAGGAGGGGATGGTCGGGATTGCCGAAATCGACCTTGGCCTCCCAGAACAGCAGCATCCACAGCGACCAGTAGAAGCCGTAGCGGCTGTGGCTGAGGATTTCCAGCCCGGCTTCGCGCACCAGTGCGGCGAACTGCTCCTCGCCGAGCACGCGGATGTGGTTGGGTTTGCGGAAGTATTCGTCGGCGGCGAAGTCCTTCTGCAGGTCTTCCGACGTGGGATGCGGCACGCTGAGCAGATAGAGTGCGCCGGGCTGGCCGACCCGCACCAGCTCGGCGAGGAACTGCCGCGGATCGTCGACGTGCTCGATGACCTCGGTGGAGACCACCCGGGTGGCCGTGGCGTCAGCCAGGGGCAACGGGTCGCAGTCGCTGACCAGGCATTCCAGTTCGCGGGCCGGGGTATCGGCCAGGCGCTCGCGGGTCCTGGCGATCTTTTCCGCGTCGATGTCGGCGATGATGATGCGAGCGCCGCGCATGGCGCAGAAATGAACGTTGCCGCCGTCGCCGCACCCCACGTCGAGCACGGTGTCCTCGGCGGAAATCGGAAAGCCGCTGAACAGCTCGTCGGTCTCCTGGTTGAACCAGCCGCTGAGCACCGCGTCGCGCAACCCGAGCATGTACGGGTCGACCGGCGCGGGTGCGGGTGGCGCGGCGACGGGCTCGGTGGCGGGGCTGGGCGGCGAGACGATCTTCTTGAGGAAGTTCAGCATGAGGTGGCTCCGGAAGTGGTGGCGACGCGGCGGGCGGCGCTCAGGCGCTTGACCAGGCGGGAGCCCAGGTCGCGGCAGGGGCTCTCGACGAAGCGGTAGTTGAGCTCGCTGAGTACGACGATCAGGACCAGGCTGATGGCGAGCAGCGACAGGGGCCGCTCGCCGGCGTCCCAGCCCAGGCGGAAGCAGAGTTCGCGACTGAGATAGAACGCCGGGATGTGGATCAGGTAGATCGCATAGGAGCGCGCGCCGACCCAGACCAGCAAGCGCTTCAGCGGCCCGTTGGAGAGCAGGTAGTCGCGGTCGTAGGAGGCTATCCACACCAGCAGTCCGCACAATAGCGCGATGGCGCCGATCCGCACGGTGACCAGGCTGTACGCTTCGCTGGCCAGCACGCCCAGGGCCGCGGCCACGGCGGCCAGCAGCAACGGCCCGCTCCAGGCGCGGCCCAGCAGGGTGGGGTTCCAGCGGGCATAGCCAGGCTGCAGGGAGGCGAGGGCGAGCAGTACGCCGATGGCCAGGGCGTCGGTGCGCAATACCATCAGCAGCGGCGTGCGCAGGCTGAAGAACTGGACCAGCACCAGCGCCAGGAGGGCCCAGCCCAGGTAGCGACGCAGGCAGAGGATCAGCAGCGGCAGCAGGAGGTAGAACTGTTCCTCCAGGGAAAGGCTCCAGTAGACGAAGCTGGCACCGTATTCGTAGCGGTAGAAACTGTCGGCGAAGCGGAAGTTGGCGACCTGGAGGAAACCGGCGAGGCTCGCCGCGAGGTTGGCCGACAGGCTGCCGAAGGCTCCGGAGCGGTTCAGCAGCAGGCAACAGGCCAGGATCAGCGCCAGCCACAGCCAGGCCGAGGGCAGCAGGCGGAAGGCGCGGCGGATCCAGAAGTACCGCGCCTGTTCCCAGAATGCCTGGCGTGTGGGCGCCTCGCGCAGTTGCGGGATGAGGGTGCGGGCGATGACGAAGCCGGAGATGGCGAAGAACAGGTCCACGCCCCACCAGAACTGGACGCGCTGGTTGATGCCGTCCAGCAGTGCCGGGGAGCCGCTGAACAGGTTGCCGTGCAGATGGTGGAATACCACGCCGAGCACGGCCAGCCCGCGCAACAGTTCGATGTCGAGGATGCGTTTGCCGCTCATGTCCGCGACGATCCGGGGTCGAGCGGCTTGCGCGCGATGATCACCTGGCTCTTGGGCATGAAATGGTCGAGCAGGTGCTTGATCTCCAGACCGTCGGGACGGGCCAGGAGGTTTTCCCAGAGCCGTGCCCAGTCTTCCATCAGCGCCGGGTAGGGCGGCTGGATACGGTCGCGGACGGCGCCGCCGAGCTCACGGCCGGCGGCCCGTTCGCTGGCCCAGAAGAAGATCATGCCCATCACCCAGAAGAAGCCGCTGGCCTGGCGGTGCTCGATGACCAGCCCGGCGTCCTGCACCAGGCGCGCGAAGTCGTCACGGGAAAAGATGTGGATGTGGTTGGGCGCCCGGAAGTAGTCGGCCGGGGCGATGCCCTGCTGCAGGTGTTCGCCGACCGGGTCCGGCACGCTCAGCAGGTACTGCGCGCCAGGGCGCCCGAGACGCACGAGTTCGGCCATCACCCGCGCTGGGTTGGCCACGTGTTCGAGCACTTCCATGCACACCAGCTTGTCGGCGCAGGCGTCGCGCAGCGGCAGCGGGTCGCTGTCGCTGACCAGGCCGGTGAAGGGCCGCCGGGCCACCGCCTCGACCTGCTGCGCCAGGCTCCGCACCTTGTCCTCCTCGCTGTCGGTGAAGATCACCGAAGCGCCCTGGCGGGCGGCGAAGAGGGTGGCGACGCCTTCGCCGCAGCCGAGATCGAGCAGGGTGTCCTGGGCGCCGATGGCGAAGCCGGCGAGCAGTTCGCCGGTTTCGCTGCGGAACCAGCCATCCAGCACCGCATCGCGCAGACCGCACATGCGTGGCGACACCGGTTCGCTCGCCGCAGCGGGACGGGAACGCCAGCGTTGGAGCAGGGTGCGGATCATGCCGGGATGCTTTGCAAGGCGGAGGGGTCGCCTTGTGCCGCTTCGTCGAGGAAGCGACGCAGGCGCTCCACGGCCAGCTTGCGGCTGCAGAAGCGTTCGAGGCTGGCGCTGGCATGCGCGGACATGCGTGCGTAGCGCTCCGGCTCCTGGCGAGCGACCTCGAAACTGGCCCGGTAGGCCCGGCACAGGGACTCCCAGTCGGTGATGTAGCGCAGCGTGCGGTAGGCCGCGCGCGGGTCGTGGGGCCAGGCGGTGGCTTCTTCCGAGGAGTCGACGATGAAGGCGTTGTCGGCGTCGATGTAGTCGATCATCGCGGTATTGCGCGGAGCCACGGCCGGCTTGCCGCTGGACATGAATTCCATCAGCGGCAGGCATTGGCCTTCGCCGTAGGAGGTGTTCACCACGTAGCTGGTGGCCTCGACCAGCCGCTCGTAGTCCGGGTCGGCGAGGTAGCCGTGGATCAGCACGATGCGGCAGCGGTAGGACTGGTTCTTGTACAGGTGGTGAAGCATGTCGGCCAGCGCTTCGCCGACGTTGTGGTGGGTCAGTTTCAGCACCAGGGTGGCGTCGGGCTCGTCGCGGAAGGTGGCGCAGAACGCGCTGATCATGTCCTGCCAGTTCTTGCGCCCGTCGTAGGGGTTGAACACCGAGGTGTATATGACCCCGTCGAGGCTCAGCTCGACCTGTTTCGCCGCGCGGTCCGGCAGGGCCAGGACCTCCGCCGACGGCTCGGGGTCGGCATGGACGGCCAGGTCCAGCTGGCGGCTGTCCACCAGCAGGCCGTCCAGGCGCAGGCGCACATCCCGGGCTTCGGGACGGCCCGCCTGCTGCGAGGCGCGGTTGGCGAAGCGATCCCAGACCGGCGCCGGCACGCTCAGTACCGGGTAGTCGCGACCCATGGCGGCGCGCACCACGTCGACCGTGAAGCTGGAGTGGGTGATGGCCCGTCCGCTGTGGCGCAGCACATGTCGCCAGTCGTGGCGCGGTTCGCCGTGCCAGGTTTCGCTGGGCAGGGTGCTGAACTCCCAGGCGAACACCGGGATGGTCGGGCAGGCATGGTGGATCGGCGTGCGATGGGGCGGCGAGAAGGAGAGGAAGACGCAGGGTTCGCCGCGCTTGCGGCAGTCGTGGTAGAGGCGGTCCACCAGTTCGTCGGGATCGCTGACTTCGACCACCTGGCCGATCTCTTCCAGCAGCGGACGGAATTCCTTGAGGACGAAGTAATAGCTGTACTCCGGGCGCCCGAGGTTCTGCCGGATGGTGGTCTTGTTGGTCTCGGAGTGGATGATGATCAGCATGGAACGTTGCCTGTGGCGGTGGCCGCCAGTTCGACGCCGGGCGCAGGGGTTGCCTTGCGGGCGGAAAGGAAGGGTTCCAGGCGCTGGCGGACCACGTCGCCGGCGCAGTAGCCGCGCATGCGTTGGTTGGCCGCGGCGGACAGTTGCCGATAGCGCTCCGGCTGTTCCCGGGCTACCCGGTAGCTCTCCAGGTAGGCCTCCTTCAGGGACTCCCAGCTCGGCCGGTAGCGCCGGGTGCTGTACAACCGGCGCGAATCCTGCGGCCAGGCCGCGGGCTCCTGGCTGGAGCGGACCACGAAGCCCACCTGGGCGTCCATGTAGTCGGCCATCGCCGAATGGTCCGGAGCGATCGCCGGGGTGCCGCAGGACATGAATTCCATCAGCGGCAGGCACAGGCCCTCGCAGCGCGAGGCGTTCACGTAGTAGCTGGCGGCTCCGTACAGGCGGGCGTACTCCGCGGCATCGAGATAGCCGTGCAGGGCGATGACCCGGCAGGCGAATGGCGACAGTTGGGAAAGCAGGGTGAGCAGTTCGACGTGGTAGGTCGTCAGGTCGCTCTGGGTCATCTTCAGCACCAGCGTGGCATCGCTGGTGTCGCGGAATGCCCAGCAGAAGGCGGTGATCAGGTGATGCCAGTTCTTGCGCCCGTCCAGCGGATTGAACACCGAGACGTAGACCACCCCGTCCACGACGACCTGCTGGTGCTGGTCGACGTCCGGCAGCAGCGCCGGCGGATGCTCGGGCTCGGCGGGCGGTATCGGCTCGATGGCCTGGGCCAATGGCTCCGGCAGCGTTTCCAGCGCCGTTGGCGGGGGCGGCAGCGGCCGGCGCAGGTGACGGAACAGCCAGCGGCGTACCGGTATGGGTACCAGGTCGCTGACGGCTTCCCGGTACCACAGCAGCAGGTAGTGCTTGCTGATGACCAGTCGGCGCCTCCAGTCGAGAGGAACCGGCTCTGGCTCTGGTTCTGGCTCAGGGACCGGTTCGGGCTCGGGCTCGGCGGGCGTCTCGGGGAGGACCTCGAGGATCTCGTCCTCGGTCTCTTCCCTGATCGGTGCGATGAGGCCGTCGGCGGAAAGGCCCAGCAGGCGGCTGTCGATGACGCAGCCCTTGAGTTGCAGGGTCTCGCCGGACTTGACCGGATTCCGTTCGCCTTGCTGGCGGATCGCGGCGAAGTCCTCCCAGATCGGCGTCGGCAGCGCCAGCACCGGAAAATCTTCGCCCAGCACCCGGCGAACCGCGCGGGCAGTCTGCTCGGAGAGGGTGATGGCTGCGCCATGGCCGGCCAGGACCTGGCTCCAGTCCTGCGCCGGATCGCCGTCCCACGCCACGTCGGGAATCGACTCGAACTCCCAGGCGACCACGCACAGCATCGGGCATTGCAGGCCCCGCGCCGCCTTGTGCGGCGGGGTGAAGGAGAGGAACAGGCAGTCTTCGCCCTGTTCATGCAGTTGCCGGTAGAGCGGGTCGACTTCGTCCGTGCTCTGTACCAGGTGGACCTGTCCCAGCGATTCGAGGATTGGCCGGTAGGCCTTGAGGACGAAGTAGTAGCTGTATTCGGGGCGACCGAGGTTGTGGCCGATCGAGCGCTCGTTGATATCCGAGTAAAGGATGAAATTCATGGCATCTCGTGATGAAACTGCCCGTTCGACAGCTTGGTGGTGATGAGCGAGGCCAGGCGCTGCTTCGTTGTCCGGAAGCCTTCCCGGCGGACTGGTCGACCCATCGTGTTCTTGTTCTGTTATCGCGACCGCGACCTCTTCGATCAACAGAACAGGAGGCAGTCAAGCACGAAATCGAGAGGCATTCTAAACATACCTTTCGCAAAAACGTGAAGGCTGACGGAGAAAACGTCATGCCGTTCGAATGAGAACCTACCGGTCACGAATAAGCGGTTGAAATCGGCGCATTCTTGGCACAGATTGGAGCGCGATAATCAGAACAACACGCTATCCGGCATGACCTCTGGAACGTCGTATTCCTAGGAAGAGCGTCGCCGAGCGTAGCATCAGATAAAAGGCCCGCTTCCTTGACTCAGCGTCTGTTCGTCACCGGGCTCTCCGGTTTCGTAGGCAAGCATCTTCAAGCTTATCTGGCAGCGGCCCACACGCCGTGGGCGCTCCTTCCCGTACCGCATCGTTACGACCTGCTGGAGCCGGATTCGCTGGGCGACCTCTGGCCGGAGCTGCCGGATGCGGTCATCCACCTGGCCGGGCAGACCTACGTGCCGGAGGCCTTCCGCGATCCTGCGCGGACCCTGCAGATCAACCTCCTTGGCACCCTGAACCTGCTCCAGGCGCTTAAGGCGCGGGGCTTCTCCGGTACCTTCCTGTACATCAGCTCCGGCGACGTCTACGGCCAGGTGGCCGAGGCGGCGTTGCCGATCCACGAGGAACTCATCCCCCACCCGCGCAATCCCTATGCGGTCAGCAAGCTGGCGGCCGAGTCGCTGTGCCTGCAGTGGGGTATCACCGAAGGCTGGCGGGTGCTGGTGGCGCGACCGTTCAACCATATCGGGCCGGGGCAGAAGGACAGCTTCGTGATCGCCAGCGCCGCGCGGCAGATCGCCCGGATGAAGCAGGGCTTGCAGGCCAATCGGCTGGAAGTGGGGGACATCGACGTCAGCCGTGATTTCCTCGATGTCCAGGACGTGCTGTCAGCCTATCTGCGCCTGCTCTCCCACGGCGAGGCGGGCGCCGTCTATAACGTCTGTTCCGGGCAGGAGCAGAAGATTCGCGAGCTGATCGATCTGCTGGCGGACATCGCCCAGGTCGAGCTGGAAATCGTTCAGGACCCTGCCCGGATGCGCCGGGCGGAACAGCGTCGGGTTCGCGGCAGCCATGCGCGACTGCATGACGCCACGGGCTGGAAGCCTGAAATAACCATAAAACAGTCCCTGCGGGCGATCCTGTCCGACTGGGAGTCACGGGTACGAGAAGAATGACAAGAAGTGCACTGGTAACTGGGATCACCGGTCAGGACGGAGCGTACCTGGCCAAGCTGCTGCTGGAGAAGGGCTACCGGGTCCACGGCCTGGTGGCGCGGCGCAGCAGCGACACGCGCTGGCGCCTGCGCGAACTGGGGGTCGAAGGCGATATCCAGTACGAGGACGGCGACATGGCCGATGCCTGTTCGGTGCAGCGCGCGGTGATCAAGGCGCAGCCGCAGGAGGTCTACAACCTGGCGGCACAGAGCTTCGTCGGGGCTTCCTGGAACCAGCCGGTGACCACCGCCGTCGTCGACGGCCTGGGCGTGACCCACCTGCTCGAGGCGATCCGCCAGTTCAGCCCGGAAACGCGCTTCTACCAGGCCTCCACCAGCGAGATGTTCGGCCTGATCCAGGCCGAGCGCCAGGACGAGAACACGCCGTTCTACCCGCGCAGCCCCTACGGCGTGGCCAAGCTCTATGGCCACTGGATCACCGTCAACTATCGTGAGAGCTTCGGCCTGCACGCCTCCAGCGGCATCCTGTTCAACCACGAATCGCCGCTGCGCGGCATCGAGTTCGTCACGCGCAAGGTTACCGACGCGGTGGCCCGCATCAAGCTCGGCAAGCAGCAGGAATTGCGCCTGGGCAACGTCGACGCCAAGCGCGACTGGGGCTTTGCCGGGGACTACGTCGAAGCCATGTGGCTGATGTTGCAGCAGGACAAGGCCGACGACTACGTGGTGGCCACCGGTGTCACTACCACCGTGCGCGACATGTGCCAGATCGCTTTCGAGCATGTGGGCCTGGACTACCGCGACTTCCTCAAGATCGACCCGGCGTTCTTCCGGCCCGCCGAGGTCGACGTGCTGCTGGGTAATCCGGCCAAGGCCCAGCGTGTGCTCGGCTGGAAGCCCAGGACCAGCCTGGACGAGCTGATCCGGATGATGGTCGAGGCGGACCTGCGACGCGTTTCCCGGGAGTAAGCCATGCTGATTCCCGTGGTGCTTTCCGGCGGCGCCGGTACCCGCCTTTGGCCGGTGTCGCGTGAAGGACAGCCGAAGCCGTTCATGCGCCTGCCCGATGGCCAGACCCTGCTGGGCAAGACCTACCGACGTGCCGCCGGGCTCCTGGCCGGGCATGGCGAAATCGTCACGGTGACCAACCGCGAGCATTACTTCCAGAGCAAGGACCAGTTCCAGGCGGCCCGCCTGGGGCGGCATCGGGGACATTTCATCCTCGAACCGACCGGACGCAACACCGCTCCGGCGATTGCCGTCGCCGCCCTGGCGCTGCAAGCCGAACATGGCGACGCGGCGGTACTGGTGGTGATGCCGGCGGATCACCTGATCCGCAACGAGGAGGCCTTCCGCGAGGCGGTGGGGCATGCCGCGCGTCTCGCCGTCGCCGGGCACCTGGTTACCTTCGGCGTGGTGCCGGATGCAGCGGAAACCGGTTTCGGCTATATCGAGCTGGGCGACCGGCTGGACGAGCAGGGGGCGGCCAAGGTGCGCCGCTTCGTCGAGAAACCCGATGAGGAAACCGCCCGTCGCTACGTGGAAAGTGGCGGTTTCCTGTGGAACTCCGGGATGTTCTGTTTCACGGCCTCGACCCTGGTCGACGAGCTGGCGCGGCATGCCCCGGCCCTGCTGGAGCAGGCCAGGGCCTGCCTGGCCGCCAGTGCGGCGGTGAAGATGGCCGATGGCATCCAGCATGAGCTGGCGGGCGAAGCCTTCGCCGCGCTGCCGGACATTTCCATCGACTATGCGCTGATGGAGCGCTCCGCGCGGGTCGCCGTGGTGCCGGCGGCCTTCGACTGGAGCGATATCGGTTCCTGGGGCGCGATGAGCGCGCTGCTCGACGCGGACGCAGAGGGCAATCGCGGCAGCGGCGACACCCTGTTCGTCGACACCCGTAACACCTTCGTGCAGAGCGACGGGCGCCTGGTCGCCACGGTCGGGGTCGACGACCTGGTCGTGGTGGATACTTCCGATGCGCTGCTGATCGCCCGCGCCGACCGGGTCCAGGAGGTGCGCAGGGTGGTGCAGCGGCTGAAGGACGAGCGGCACGAGGCCTATCGGCTGCATCGGACCGTCAACCGTCCCTGGGGCAGCTATACCGTCCTCGAGGAGGGGCCGCGCTTCAAGATCAAGCGAATCGTGGTCAGGCCGGGAGAGCGCTTGTCGCTGCAGATGCACCATCACCGCAGCGAGCACTGGATCGTGGTGCAAGGCATGGCCAGGGTCACCAATGGCGATGGCGCGCGGCTGGTCAACAGCAACGAGTCGACCTACATTCCCGCGGGCCACCGGCATCGCCTGGAAAACCCGGGGGTCATCGACCTGGTGATGATCGAGGTGCAGAGCGGCGAATACCTGGGAGAGGACGACATCGTCCGCTTCGAGGACCAGTACGGCAGGGTGGTCTGATGCTTCTTGGCTTGTCTCGTTCCTTGTGGGGCTATCGTGGCTTCGTTCTCGGCAGCGTCAAGCGCGAGTTCCAGTCGCGCTACCGCGGGTCGCTGTTCGGCGCGTTGTGGACGGTGCTCAATCCGCTGTCGATGATCGTCGTCTACACGGTGATCTTCTCCCAGGTGATGCGCGCGCGCCTGCCGGGGGTCGACGACGGCCTGGCCTACAGCGTCTATCTCTGCGCCGGCCTGCTGACCTGGGGCCTGTTCGCGGAAATCACCTCGCGCAGCCAGAGCATGTTCATCGAGAACGCCAACCTGCTGAAGAAGATCAGCTTCCCGCGCATCTGCCTGCCGGTCATCGTACTGCTCAACGCCGGGGTCAATTTCGCCATCATCCTCGCCTTGTTCCTCGGCTTTCTCGCCCTCAGCGGGCGCCTGCCGGGCGCGGCATTGCTCGCGCTGGTGCCGCTGCTGGCGATCCAGGTGCTGTTCGCGGCGGGACTGGGGATGATCCTAGGGGTGCTCAACGTGTTCTTCCGCGACGTCGGCCAGCTGTTCGGCATCTGCCTGCAGTTCTGGTTCTGGCTGACGCCGATCGTCTATCCGATCGGCATCCTGCCCGAGGGTATCCGCTCGCTGATCGAACTCAATCCGATGACTGCGCTGATGCGCAGCTACCAGCAGCTGTTCCTCCACGGGCAATGGCCGGACTGGCCTTCATTGCTGCCGATCACCCTGCTGGCGCTGCTGCTGTGCGCGCTCGGCCTGCGTCTGTTCCGCCAGCGGGTCGGCGAAATGGTGGATGAACTCTGATGGGACAGATACGCGTATCCGGCCTCGGCAAGGCCTACAAGCAGTATCCCAATCGCTGGAGCCGGTTGTTCGAATGGCTGGTGCCTTTCAGCCCTCCGCGCCACCACCTGCACTGGATCCTGCGCGAGGTCGAGTTCACCATCGAGCCGGGCGAAGCGGTCGGCATCGTCGGGGTCAACGGCGCCGGCAAGAGCACCCTGCTGAAGATGATCGCCGGCACCACCCAGCCGACCTGCGGCGAGATCCGCGTGGCCGGCCGGGTCGCCGCGCTGCTCGAGCTGGGCATGGGCTTCCACCCGGACTTCACCGGCCGGCAGAACGTCTTCATGGCCGGGCAACTGCTGGGCATGCAGGTCGAGGAAATCCAGGCGCTGATGCCGGATATCGAGGCCTTCGCCGAAATCGGCGAGGCCATCGAGCAACCGGTGCGCACCTACTCCAGCGGCATGCAGATGCGCCTGGCGTTCAGCGTGGCGACTGCCCGGCGGCCGGACATCCTGATCGTCGACGAGGCCCTGTCGGTCGGCGATGCCTATTTCCAGCACAAGAGCTTCGAGCGCATCCGCAGTTTCCGCAAGGCCGGCACCACCCTGCTGATCGTCTCCCATGACCGCTCGGCGATCCAGTCCATCTGCGACTCCGCGATCCTCCTGGAGCAGGGACGGATGGCCATGCGCGGGCGGCCGGAAGAGGTGATGGACTACTACAACGCCCTGCTCGCCGAGCGCGAGGGGCAGACCGTGCGCCAGGAAATGCTCGCCGACGGCCAGGTGCGGACGATTTCCGGCACCGGCGAGGCAGCGATCCTCGACGTACGGATGGTCGACCAGCGGCAGCGCGCGCTGGAGGTGGTCGAGGTAGGCCAGGCGGTGACGCTGGAAGTCGAGGTCGAGGTTCGCCAGGACATCGAGCGGCTGATCCTCGGCTTCATGATCAAGGACCGCCTCGGCCAGCCGATGTACGGGATCAATACCCACCGCCTGGACAAGGCGCTCACCGACCTGAAGGCCGGCGAGCGCATCACCTACCGCTTCGCCTTCGACATGCGCCTGGGCAAGGGGCACTACTCGGTGGCGCTGAGCCTGTCGCGGCTGGACTCGCACCTGGACCGCAACTTCGAATGGCGCGACTACGGCCTGGTCTTCCATGTCATCAACAACCGCCAGGAAGACTTCGTCGGTTGCTCCTGGCTGGGCGCCGAAACCCATATCAGCCGCTCCGGCGAGGCGGCTCTGGACCCCACTTCCGCGGAGAGCACTCCATGACGCGTCTGTTGGTCGAATGCACCTATGTGTTCGAGCATCCCAAGGTCAATTCCGGTATTCAGCGGGTGGTGCGCAACGTCATCCGCGAGTTGCCGGAAGCCGACGAGACGGTGGAGTGCATCCCGGTGGCAATGCTCGACGGCACCCTGTATCAGGTCCACAGCCTGGCGCCGCTGGACCCGCGGCCGCATTCGCCGCTGGTACGCCTGCGCATCCTGGTGGAGCGAGCCGCCAACTACTTCTGGCTGGGCCAGCGCACCCTGGAAAAGCGCCGCCCGTTCCGTTCCTCGCCGTGGGCCCGGCGCCTTCTCTATGTAGCCTGCCGCCTGTTCGCCTTCGCCTTCCTCAGCATTCCGCTGCGCCTGCTCGACCGCATCCTCGGCAAGCAGCAGCCTGCACCCGTGCGCGCGACCCCGCTCGAACATCGGGCCGGCGACCAACTGGTCTTGCTGGACTCCTCCTGGCACGCCGATTTCTTCCCGCTGGCGGAACGCCTCAAGAGCGAGGGCGTGGGCATCGTCTCGGTGATCTACGACCTGATTCCCCTGACCCATCCGCAATTCTGCGATGCCGGACTGGTCAAGGTGTTCAACCACTGGTTCGACTGGATCGCGGCCACCGCCGACGGCTACGTCGCGATTTCCGAGACCATCCGCGACGAAGTGCGCGCGGAGATGCTGCGGCGCATCGGCCCGGAGAAGGTCGCGCAACGCTGGTTCGATTATTTCCACCTGGGTTCGGAGCTGGACCTGGTGGAGGACGGCGCCTCCGTCGAGCCCGATCTGCTGCGCATGTTCAAGGCCAAGGCGCCGGTATTCCTGATGGTCAGCACCATCGAGCCGCGGAAGAACCACGGTTACCTGCTGGATGCCTTCGAGCGTGCCTGGGCCCAGGGTTCGCAGGCGCGGTTGTGCATCGCCGGACGCATCGGCTGGAAGTGCGAGGCGCTGGTGGAACGGGTGCGGCAGCATCCGGAGCTGAACAAGCGCCTGTTCATGTTCAACGACCTCTCCGACAAGAGCCTGGAGTACGCATACTCCCATGCCGCATCGCTGGTCTTCCCGTCCTATGTGGAAGGTTTCGGCCTGCCGCTGGTGGAGGCCATGCAGCGCGGCCTGCCGGCGATGGGCAGCGACATCCCGGTGTTCCGCGAGATCGGCGGCGAATTCATGGCCTACTTCGACCTCGCCGATCCGCAGACCCTGGCGAACCTGGTCACCCGCTTCGAAGCCACGGGCGAGTTCCCGGCCGAGCGACCGGTCGGCGAATGGCGCTGGATCGGCTGGCACGAGGCGAGTCGGCAACTGATCGCGCGGATCCTGCTCGCCCTCGGCAAGGCCCCGGCGCATGGCGAGGCAGTACATGCGGATTGCGGTTAACGCGCGGATTCTCCAGGCGCCGCGGACCGGCATCGGGCATTACCTGGTCGAGTTGCTGGGTGCGTTGCAGGCGCACGCGGACTTAGAGTTTTCCCTGTTCCATGGCTGGGGCTGGAGCGGCGACCTGCCGGCGGCGGCGCTGCCCGGCTATTCGCGTCTGTCGCCCTGGCTGCGCAACCTGCCCGGAGCCTACCGGGCACGACGCTGGCTGGAGCAGCGGCGTTTCGATAGCGGTCGGCCGCCGGTCGATCTCTACCATGAGCCCAGTCTCTGGCCGCTGGACTTCGACGGGCCGATGCTGATGACCCTGCACGACCTGACCCACCTGCATTATCCGGCGACGCAACCCGCCGCCCGCTTGCGCGAAATAGAACGCCGGCTGGCGCGCGGGATGGAAAAGGCGCGGTTGATCCTGACCGACTCGCAGGCGATCGCCGACGAGGCGCAGGCGTATTTCGGCCTGCCGCGCGAGCGCTTCGTGGTGGCGCCCCTCGGCCATGCCGCGCGGTTCCGTCCGCGGGACCGGGAGTCCCTGCGCGAGCCCTTGCGCGCGCATGGCC
The DNA here is from genome assembly GCF_052044465.1 of Pseudomonas sp. 22490. Lineage (NCBI taxonomy): Bacteria > Pseudomonadati > Pseudomonadota > Gammaproteobacteria > Pseudomonadales > Pseudomonadaceae > Pseudomonas > Pseudomonas sp. 22490. The sequence continues at coordinate 179,139 of NZ_JBQENS010000010.1, forward strand.
TGGTGCCGCGCGGGTATTTCCTCTGCGTAGGAACCCTCGAACCGCGCAAGAACCTGTCGCTGGCTCTGCGCGCCCATGGGCAACTGCCGGCGGCGGTCCGCCAGCGTTTTCCGCTGATGATCGTCGGCATGCCGGGATGGGAAAGTCGCTCGCTCGACGACGAACTGCGTCAGGCGCTGGCTTCGGGAACGGTGCGGCTGCTCGGCTACCTGCCGGACGAGCGGGTCGCCGAGTTGATGTCGGGCGCTCGGGCGCTGGTCTTCCCCTCGATCTACGAAGGCTTCGGCCTGCCTGTGCTGGAAGCCATGGCCAGCGGCACGCCGGTATTGCTCACGCGACTCTCCGCAATGCCGGAGGTGGCCGGCGAGGCGGGCAGCTATATTGACCCGGATGATGCCAATGGGCTATCTGACATGCTGGTCCGCATGACCGAGGATACCGTCTACTGGGAGTGCTGCCGGGAAGCCGGCCTGCGACGGGCGGAGCAGTTTTCCTGGAAGCGTTGCGCGAATCTCACCGCTGCAGCCTATCGTCGTGCCGTGGAGGGCTGAATGCGGGTACTGCACTTCTACAAGACCTACCTGAGCGAAACGGTAGGCGGGATCGAACAGGTGATCTTCCAGCTTTGCGAGAGCAGCGGGTCGTGGGGGATCGACAACCACGTCCTGACCCTGAGCAGCGACCCGCATCCGCCTGTCGTGCCCTTCGGCGGACATGTGGTGCATCGCGCCAGGCTCGACCTGCAGCTCGCTTCCACCGGGTTTTCCCTGAGCGTGTTCAAGCAGTTCCGCGAGCTGGCGGAGGAGGCGGACGTGGTCAACTACCACTTCCCCTGGCCGTTCATGGACCTGGTGCATTTCCTCACCGGTATGAACAAGCCGAGCGTGGTCACCTACCATTCGGACATCATCCGCCAGCGCGTCCTGTTGAAACTGTACCGGCCGCTGATGGGGCGCTTCCTTCATAGCGTCGATCGGATCGCGGTGGCGTCGCCCAACTACTTCAGCACCAGCGACGTGCTCCGCCAGTACCGGGAAAAGACCCGGGTGATCACCTACGGCCTGGACAAGGCCTGCTACCCGAAGCCTGCGGCACAGCGTCTGGAGCACTGGCGAGAGAAACTCGGGCCGCGGTTCTTCCTGTTCGTCGGGGTGATGCGCTACTACAAGGGCCTGCATATCCTGCTTGATGCGTTGCAGGGCACCGATTACCCGGTGGTGATCGTCGGTGCCGGGCCGTTGCAGGCCGAGCTGTATGCCCAGGCCGCGGCGCTGGGGTTGCGCAACGTGCACTTCCTCGGCCGAGTGGACGACGAGGACAAGGTCGCCCTGCTGCAACTCAGCTACGCCATGGTCTTTCCGTCACACTTGCGTTCCGAGGCGTTCGGTATCTCCCTGCTGGAGGGCGCGATGTACGGCAAGCCGATGATCTCCAGCGAGATCGGCACTGGCACCAGCTACATCAATATCCATGGCGAGACCGGCCTGGTCGTGCCGCCCAGCCAGCCGGCCGCGTTTCGCCAAGCGATGCGCTGGCTCTGGGAGCATCCGCAGCAGGCGGAGGAAATGGGCAGGAACGCGGAGGCCCGCTATCGGCAACTGTTCACCGCCGAAGAGATGGGGCGTCGCTGGAGCGAGCTGTACCGTGAACTGCTGGAGGAAAAGGCTTCTTCCAGATACGTAAAGGCCGCTCGGTAAGGAGCGGCCTACGGTACAGTTCAGGCTGGGCCGAACCGGGACGTTACAGTATCGCTTAGCGCCAGAACGGCTTGTTCAGCTCGGCGTAGCGCTGGGCTTCGCTGATGCCGGCGTCGGCGAGCAGGCGGGAGTCCAGGCGGGCCAGCTGGCGACGGCTCTGGATGCGGCGCTGCCACAGTTTCATGGTGCCCAGCAGGCTGCTGCTGCGGCGGTTGGAGCGAGCGATGTCGAAAGTGTTGGAACCGAGGGTACGTTCCATGATGTGTCGATCCTTCCCACTTGTGGTGGGTAGTCAGGTTGCTAGTGATTAACTGAGCAATATGATCTGACTAACAGGTCAACAAGAATAGGAACAGTTGCGGAGAATTGCGTTGGATCACCGGGGTGTGTTTCCGAACTGTATGGGTTGTTTCGGTGCGTAACTGTACCGCTCTGCACCGTCATGGTGCGTTACCGAAAGAAACAACGAAGTGTTACAGCAGGAAAAGCGGAAGGGCCGGGTCGGTGTGTTGCGATGGCGGCAAGAGAAAAGGCCGCCGAAATATGTTTTTACGTGGTTTTTTCTGCCCTGTCCAGACGCCCGGAAGAATTAATCGTCCGGGCGCTGGAAATAGTTGCGGATGAAACGGTTCAGCCTCAGCCGGCCAGCATGTGTCCGCGTTCCTCCAGGTTCAGGTGCCAGGCCAGCGCCTCGCGCAACAGATGCGGCGTGTGGCCGCCTTTCGCGCAAGCCGCCTCGAAGTAGTCCAGCAGCGGTGCCTGGTAGGACGGGTGGACACAGTTCTCGATGATCACCCGGGCCCGTTCGCGAGGCGCCAGGCCGCGCAGGTCGGCGAGGCCCTGCTCGGTGACGAGGATGTCGACGTCGTGCTCGGTGTGGTCGACGTGGCTGACCATCGGCACCACGCTGGAAATGTTGCCGCCCTTGGCGATCGACTTGGTGACGAAGATCGCCAGGTGCGCGTTGCGGGCGAAGTCGCCGGAGCCGCCGATGCCGTTCATCATCTTGGTGCCGCCGACGTGGGTCGAGTTGACGTTGCCGTAGATGTCGAACTCCAGCGCCGTATTGATGCCGATGATGCCCAGGCGACGGACCACCTCGGGGTGGTTGGAGATTTCCTGCGGGCGCAGCACCAGCTTGTCCTTGTAGCGCTCCAGGTTACCGAACACGTCGGCGTTGCGCCGCGGCGACAGGGTGATCGAGCTGCCCGAGGCGAAGCGCAGCTTGCCGGCGTCGATCAGGTCGAAGGTCGAGTCCTGCAGCACTTCGGAGTACATGGTCAGGTTCTCGAACGGCGACTCGATCAGGCCGCACATCACCGCGTTGGCGATGCTGCCGATACCGGCCTGCAGCGGGCCGAGGCTGTTGCTCATGCGCCCGGCGTCGACCTCGCGCTTGAAGAAATCGATCAGGTGGTTGGCGATGGCCTGGGTCTCGCCGTCCGGCGGCAGCACGGTGGATGGCGAGTCCGGCTGGTCGTTGATGACGATGGCGACGATCTTCTCCGGCGGGATCGGGATCGCCGTGCTGCCGATGCGGTCGTCGACGCGGGTCAGCGGGATCGGCGTGCGGGTCGGCCGGTAGGTCGGGATATAGATGTCGTGCAGGCCTTCCAGGTTGGTGCTGTGGGCCAGGTTGATCTCGACGATGACCTGCTTGGCGAAGATCGCGAAGCTCGCCGAGTTGCCCACCGAGGTGGTCGGCACGATGTGGCCCTGCTCGGTGATCGCGGCGGCTTCGATGACGGCGATGTCCGGCAGCTTCAGCTGGTGGTTGCGCAACTGCTCGACGGTTTCCGAGAGGTGCTGGTCGATGAACATCACTTCGCCGGCGTTGATCGCCTTGCGCAGGGTGCTGTCGACCTGGAACGGCATGCGCCGGGCGAGCACGCCGGCCTCGGTGAGCTGCTTGTCGAGGTCGTTGCCGAGGCTGGCGCCGGTCATCAGGCTGATACGCAGCGGACGTTCCTTGGCGCGCATGGCCAGCGCCTGGGGTACGGCTTTGGCCTCGCCGGCGCGGGTGAAACCGCTCATGCCGACGGTCATGCCGTCCTGGATCAGGTCGGCGGCTTCGGCCGCACTCATCACCTTGTCGAGCAGGGAGGGCAGGCGCACGCGATCACGGTACATGGAACGAACCTCAGACGACGAATTATTAGAGGCCGCCAGTCTAGGGTTTCCGCGATTTTTCGCCTTTATACCAAGGTCGAAGCGCCATTCAGCGGGCTTATGGGCGGATTGCCAGGACCACCACGCCCGCTGTCACCAGGGCTACGCCGAGCCATTGGCGCAGGTCCAGGCGTTCGCCGAGGAAGGCCACGCCGAGCAGTGCCACCAGCACCACGCTGAACTTGTCCAGCGGCGCCACCAGCGACGCCGGGCCGAGCTTGAGGGCGCGGAAATAGCAGATCCAGGAGGCACCGGTGGCCAGCCCGGAGAGCACCAGGAACAGCCAGCTGCGCGGCGGGATGCTGCCCGGGGCTTGGAACTTGCCCAGGACCGCGAGGATGCCGCCGAGGGTGACGAGGATCACCAGGGTGCGGATGAAGGTGGCGAAGTCCGAATCGACCCGGTCGAGGCCGATCTTGGCGAAGATCGCGGTCAGCGCGGCGAACAGCGCCGAAAGCAGTGCCCAGAAGGCCCAGGATGCCAGCATGTCGTCCTCCTCCGGGCCTTCTCCACCGGCTGCGCCGCTACAGGGCTTCCAGCTTGGCGTAGCCGAGCATCAGCCACTTGCTGCCTTCGCTCTCGAAATTCACCTGCACCCGGGCCTGGGCGCCGGCGCCTTCGAAGTTGAGGATAGTCCCTTCGCCGAACAGCGCGTGGCGCACCCGCTGGCCGAGGGAGAAGGGCGTCTCCGGCACCCCGGCGCCGCTGAAGAGGTTGCCGCCGGCACTGCGCGAGGTGCCGCCGTAGGGGCGGCTGACGGTATTGGACAGGCGCACTTCCTGGATCAGCGCCGGCGGGATCTCGCGGATGAAGCGCGAAACCTTGTTGTAGGTCTCGCTACCGTAGAGCCGGCGGGTCTCCGCGTAGGTCAGGACCAGTCGCTGCATGGCGCGGGTGACGCCGACGTAGGCCAGGCGGCGTTCCTCTTCCAGGCGGCCGGATTCCTCCAGGCTCATCTTGTGCGGGAACAGCCCTTCCTCCATGCCGACCAGGAACACCAGCGGGAACTCCAGGCCCTTGGCGCTGTGCAGGGTCATCAGCTGGACACTGTCCTCGTGGGCGTCGGCCTGGGTTTCCCCGGCCTCCAGGGAGGCGTGGCTGAGGAAGGCCTGCAGCGGGGTGAGGTCTTCCTCTTCCTCGCTGTTCTCGAAGGCGCGGGCGGCGCTGACCAGTTCCTCGAGGTTCTCCACCCGGGCCTGGCCTTTCTCGCCTTTTTCTTCCTTGTGGTAGCTGATCAGTCCGGACTGCTCGATCACCGTCTGGGTCATCAGGTGCAGCGGCATGTCCATGACCTTCGCCGAAAGATTCTCGATCAGCTCGACGAAGCCGGTCAGGGCGCTGGCGGCGCGGCCGGGCAGGACCTTGTTGGCGATCATCAGGCGGATCGCCTCCCACATCGACACATCGTTGCCGCGGGCGAATTCGCGGACGCTCTCCACGGTCTTCTCGCCGATGCCGCGTGCCGGCACGTTGACCACCCGTTCCAGCGCCGCGTCGTTGCCGCGGCCGTCGAGCAGGCGCAGGTAGGCCATGGCGTTCTTGATCTCGGCACGCTCGAAGAAGCGCTGGCCGCCGTAGATGCGGTAGGGAATCTTCTCCCGCAGCAGGGCTTCCTCCAGCACCCGCGACTGGGCGTTGGAGCGGTAGAGGATGGCGATCTCGCTGCGCGCCAGGCCGCCCTTGAGCGCGCTCTCGATCGACTCGACCACGTAGCGCGCCTCGTCGTGCTCGTTGAACGCGGCGTACAGGCTCAGCGACTCGCCGTCCTCGCCGTCGGTCCACAACTCCTTGCCCAGGCGTCCCTGATTGTTGGCGATCAGGGCGTTGGCGGCCTTGAGGATCGACGCGGTGGAACGGTAGTTCTGCTCCAGGCGGATCACCTCGGCATCGGCGAAGTCGTCGCTGAACTGCTGGATGTTCTCGATCCGTGCGCCACGCCAGCCGTAGATCGACTGGTCGTCGTCGCCGACCACCATCAGGCTGTCGCCGCCCTTGGCGAGAATCCGTAGCCAGGCGTACTGCACGGCGTTGGTGTCCTGGAACTCGTCCACCAGGATATGGCGGAAGCGCCGCTGGTAGTGCTCGAGCACGCCGGGATGGTCGCGCCAGAGGTCCAGGGCGCGCAGCAGCAGCTCGGAGAAGTCGATCACCCCGGCGCGGGCGCAGGCCGCCTCGTAGGCTTCGTAGATCTTCAGCATGGTGGCGAGGAACAGGTCGCCGCCGGGCTGGATGTGTTGCGGCCGCAGGCCCTCGTCCTTCTGCCCGTTGATGAACCACTGGGCCTGGCGCGCCGGCCAGCGCTGCTCGTCGAGGCCGAGTTCGCGGATCACCCGCTTGACCAGGCGTTGCTGGTCGTCGCTGTCGAGGATCTGGAAGTTCTCGCTCAGCCCGGCCTCGCGCCAGTGCGCGCGCAGCAGGCGATGGGCGAGGCCGTGGAAGGTGCCGACCCACATGCCCGCCGGATTGATCCCGAGCAACTGCTCGATGCGGTGGCGCATCTCCGCCGCCGCCTTGTTGGTGAAGGTCACCGACAGGATGCTGTAGGGCGAGGCGTGCTCGACCTGGATCAGCCAGGCGATCCGGTGCACCAGCACGCGGGTCTTGCCCGAGCCGGCGCCGGCGAGGACCAGTTGGCGGCCCAGCGGCGCGGCCACGGCCTGGCGCTGCGGGTCGTTGAGGGAGTTCAGCAGGAGGGAGAGGTCGTCGTTCATCGCGGCATTCTACCGGGGCGGGGAAAAGCCGGGCAAACCGGGCCGCCATTCGGCGCAGGCCGGCGCAGCGTCGGGCCTGGCTGCGGAAAAATGCTCTATCCCGGCCTTGGGCAGCCTGCCCCTGCTCGGTTATGCTCCGGCCACTTCAAGGCAAACCACTACAAGAACAAGCGCCTATGACCGTCCATGTCGAGCCCTTGGCGCTGCCGGGCGGCAGCACCGATGTACTGCGGCTCTACGCCCGCGAAATTGCCATCGAGCGTACCCGGCTCCTTTATCTCGGCTCGCGCACGCCGACCCTGCTCATGCTGCTCGGCGGCGTGACCAGCGCCTGCCTGGTGTGGGGCAAGGTCAGCAGCTGGCTGCTCGGTGGCTGGCTGGTCTGGCTGGTGTTGCTCGCCGTCCTGCGCCTGCTGCAGGTCGCCGCCTTCCAGCAGGCCGACAGCCGTCGCCAGGCCAGCCGCCACTGGCGGCGGACCTTCCTGTGCGGCGCCGGCGCCTCGGGCCTGACCCTGGCGTTCGCGGTGATCATGCTGGTCCCGGCCGATGCCTTCCTCCAGCAGGTGCTGGTGTTCGGCCTGGTGGCGGCGGCGATCCTCTCCGCCAGCGTCGCCTATGCGGTGAGCCTGCCGGCCTTCCTCACCTTCGCCTTGCCGGGCCTGCTGCCATCCATCGTTTTCCTGCTGTTGCAGCCGCATAGCCTGTTGCAGGGCTGGGGCGTGCTCGGCCTGATCCTGCTGGTGGCGCTGCTGGTGGTCGCCGGGCAGATCCACCGGCTGGTGCAGGGCGCGCTGCTGCGACGCTTCCAGACCCAGGCGCTGAACCTGCACCTGGAACGCGTCAACGCCGAGGCCGAAGCGCTCAATCGCAAGCTCGCCCAGGAGGTCGGCCAGCGGCGCCTGGTCGAACGCGAGCTGCGCGCCGCCCGCGATGCCTTGCAGCGCCGGGTGGAGGCGCGCACCGAGGAGCTTGGCGCGACCAGCCAGGCGCTCAGCCAGAGCGAGGCGCGCCTGGCCATGGCCCTGGAGGCCAGCGAACTGGGGTTGTGGGACTGGGACCTGGAGAGCGGCCGGGTCCAGCATTCCTATCTCGAGGCGGTCTTCAGCGACGCCGGGGACGGTCCCGAGGACTATCGCAGGCTGATCGAAAGCATCCACCCCGGCGACCTGCCGCGCATCCGTCGCGCCCTCGCCGAACATCTCAAGGGGCGCAGCGAGCTATACCGGGTGGAGTACCGCGTGCGCGACCGGGAGGGCGGCTGGCGCTGGCTGGAGGATCGTGGCCGGGCCATGGCTCGCGACCCGCGGGGACGGGTGACGCGGATGCTCGGCACGCGCAGCGACATCAGCGCGCGCAAGCGCCTGGAAGAGCAGCAGCAACTGGCCGCGACAGTGTTCGAGGCGGCCAGCGAGAGCATCGTGATCCTCGATCCGGCCTACAACCTGCTGGCGGTCAACCAGGCCTTCAGTCGCATCACCGGCTATCGCCGCGAGGACGTGGTCGGGCGCAACGCCAGCCTGCTGGTGAATACCCCCGAGGCCCAGCGCCACTACCGGCAGATCCGCGCCGAGCTGCGCCAGCACGGGCAGTGGCAGGGCGAACTGGTGGATACGCGGAAGAATGGCGATCCCTATCCCCAATGGCTGCAGCTCAACCTGCTGCGCGACGGCAATGGCGAGGCGACCCACATCGTCGGTTTCTTCACCGATCTCAGTGCCCGCCGCGACGTCGAGGAGCGCCTGCGTCACCTGCTGCACTACGACGAACTGACCGGCCTGGCCAACCGCCGGTTGTTCCGCGAGCGGCTGCACGAGGCGGCCCAGCGGGCGCGCCAGGAGGAGGGCGGGCTGGCCCTGCTGCTGATCGACCTGGACCGCTTCAAGCTGCTCAACGACAGCCTCGGCCACGAGGTCGCCGACCAGTTGCTCAGGGAGATGGCCCAGCGCCTGCGGCGCACCGCGCCGGAAGCCAACACCCTGGCGCGTCTGGCCGGCGACGAGTTCGCCATTCTCCTCGATGGCGGCACCGGCACCGCGGCCCTGTCGCGCCTGGCCGAACGCCTGCTGGTCCAGTTGCGCCAGCCGGTGAGCGTGCTCGGCCACGAGTTGATCCTCGGCGCCTCGCTGGGGATCAGCCTGTTTTCCGAGCAGGCACGGGAAATCTCCGTGCTGATGAGCCAGGCGAACCTGGCGATGCAACATGCCAAGCAACTCGGCGGCAATACCTTCCAGTTCTTCCGCGACAACCTGCAGGACAGCACCCTCGAACGCCTGCGCCTGGAAACCCGGTTGCGCAAGGCGGTCGAGGAGGGCCAGCTGGACGTGCATTACCAGCCCAAGCTGTGCCTGGCCAGCGCCCGCCCGGACTCGGTCGAGGCGCTGGTGCGCTGGCACCATCCGGAGGAGGGCATGATCCCGCCGTCGACCTTCATCGGCCTCGCCGAGGAGTGCGGGTTGATCGGCGAGATCGGTGAATTCGTCCTGCGCCGGGCCTGCCTGCAGGCCGCCGAGTGGAGCCAGCGGGGCCTGAACCTGCGGGTCTCGGTGAACCTCTCGGTCCACCAGTTGCGCCAGGGCGACCTGCTCGACGTAGTGCGCTCGGCGCTTGCCGACAGCGGCCTGCCGGCGGCGCAACTGGAGCTGGAGTTGACCGAAAGCCAGTGGCTGGACGCCCTCGATAGTGTCCTGGCGACCTTCCGCCAGTTGCGCGAGATGGGGGTGAAGCTATCGGTCGACGACTTCGGCACCGGCTATTCCTCGCTCAGCTACCTGAAGCGCCTGCCGCTGGACTACCTGAAGATCGACCAGTCGTTCGTCCGCGACCTGACCCAGAACAGCGAGGATGCGGCGATCATCCGGGCGATCATCGCCATGGCCCACAGCCTCGACCTGAAGGTGGTCGCCGAAGGCGTGGAAACCATCGAACAGCGGGACTTCCTGGTGGCCCAGCGTTGCGACGAGCTGCAGGGCTACCTGATCGGCCGGCCGTTGCCGGCCCATGCCCTGGAGGAAGGTTTGCGCCAGGCTCGTTGAACGCGATCCGGCGGAGTATGCTGTAGCACTTTCGACTCCCACGAATTAAGGACGATTCATGCGCTCGAAGCCGCTTCTTCCCGCCCTCCTGCTGGTGGGCGCCGGTCTCTCCCCGCTGGCCCAGGCCAGCAGCGACGACTCCTGCTATCCCGATTGGTCGCTGGTCGGCGGCGGTGTCTGCGATACCCTGCCGTTCCTCGCCCCGGGCAACGACACCCGCGCCAACCTGCGCCTGCTGCTGGCCGACGCCGGCCACTGGCGGCTGGTGGAGGCGCCGCCGTCGGAGGAAGAGAAGCTCGAAGGCTACGGCCTGGTACCGTTCGGCCTGTTCCGCCTGCTGCCCGGCGACGGCAGCCAGCCGCCCGCGCCGCCGGCGGCGAGCGAGGCCGAGACACCGCCGCCTGCGCCAGCGCCCTCGCCGCTCGCCGAACTGGCCCGGCAGATGGGCGCCGAAGCGCTACCGGAAAAGATCGCCGGCGCCGAATTCTTCGAGGGCGAGGGCAGCCGCTGCCGCAGCAACGACCAGGACAGCGCGCTGGCGTTTCTTCGCCAGGTGCGTGACGCCGGGCTGGGCGAGGCGGAGACCAAGGCCCTGGCCAACAGCCGCCTGGACCTGCTCGGTGCCTGCGGCTGGGAACAAGAGGAACTGGGCGGTGTGCTCGCGCAAGGCGTCGAGTCGGCCGCAGGCAAGGCCTTCGCCACGTACCTGGAGGCTGCGGCCAACTTCTACAGCGGTCGCTTCGACGAAGCCGAACAGGGCTTCAAGGCGTTGCAGGACGTGTCGCAGCCCTGGCTGAAGGAAACCGCCCTGTACCTGCAGGCGCGCACCCTGCTCAACGCCGCCCAGCAGAACGCCTTCGACGACATGGGCTTCCCCGAGCTGCAGAATGTCGACAAGGCTCGCCTGGAACAGACCCGCAGCGCCCTCGAGGCCTACCTGCAGGCGTATCCGAAGGGGCTCTACGCCGCCTCGGCCAAGGGCTTGCAACGGCGCGTGCATTGGCTGGCCGGCGACCAGAAGCTGCTGGCCCAGGACTATGCCGCGCAATTCGCCGAAGCCGAGCAAGGGCAGCGCAACATGGCCCTGGAAGACCTGGTCCAGGAGGTCGACAACAAGCTCCTGACCGGTATCCAGCTCGGCGACATCCAGACTCCGCTGCTGCTGGCGGTGGCCGACCTGGTGCAGATGCGCGCCCACGATCCGTCGACCCCGCGCAGCTTCACCTGGGAAACGCTGCAGGCCCAACAGGCCAGCTTCGCCGCGCATCCCGAACTGTTCGCCTACCTGCAGGCGGCCTATCGCTTCTATGTCGACCAGGATCCGGCGAAGACCCTCGAAGCGCTGCCGCAAAAGGTCGGCAGCCTCGACTACGTCGGCTTCAGCCAGCAGACCCTGCGCGGGCTGGCGCTGGAGCAGCAGAAGGACTGGAAAGCCGCCGAGGCGCTCTGGCTGGAACTGTTGCCGCAGGCCGCGCAGCCGTACCAGAAGGGCCAGTTGCAGCTGGCCCTGGCGCTCAACTACGAGCGCAGCGGCCAGTTGGAAAAGGTCTTCGCCGAAGGTTCGCCGGTCCAGGAGCCGCTGCTGCGCAGCATCCTCCTGCGCAACGTCGCCGACGCCGCGCTGTTGCGCCGCCAGGCCAAGCAGGGCGCGACGGCGGAAGAGCGCGATACCGCGCTGTTCACTCTCCTTTACAAGGACCTGCGCCGCAGCCGCTTCGCCGACTTCGGCAAGGACTTCGCGCTGCTCGGCGAAACCCCCTCGCAGACCAAGCTGGGCACCAGCCTCGGCTATGTCTACGGCGCCGGTAACAGCCTGGAGCTGTTCCGCTGGAAGGGCGACAAGGCCGAGTCCGGCTACGTTTGCCCGGCCATCGCCGAGTCGGCTGCGGCGCTGGCCGCCGATGACAAGGACCCGAAGGGCCTGAACTGCCTGGGCGAATTCATCCTGCGCAACGGTCTCGACGGCATGCCGCTGGACAGCCAGCCCGAGGCCAACGAGCTGGGCGGCACCCCGAGCGGCTTCAAGGGCGAGGTGTACTCCCGGCTGGATGGCTATCGCCTGGTCATGGACAACCCCAAGGCTCCGCGCGAAGACAAGGCCTACGCGCTGTTCCGCGCGATCAACTGCTTCGCCCCGGCCGGCTACAACACCTGCGGCCAGCAGGACATCCCGCAGGCCGAGCGCAAGCAATGGTTCCGTACGCTCAAGTCGACCTACGCCGACAGCTCCTGGGCCAAGGAACTGAAGTACTACTGGTGAGGCGCTGGCGAGCCTGGCTGGCGGGCCTGTTGCTGGGCCTGCCGCTGTTGCCGTCCGTCGAGGCCGCGGTGCGCGCCGAGGACTACGGCGCCTTCTGGCTGTGGAGCGGCGTCGCGCCGCAGCCGGTGCTGGCGCGGGCCGAGACGCTGTACATCCTGCAGGGACAGATCAGCCAGTCGCGCCGGCGCCCCGGCGAGGGCGTGCGGCTGATCGCCCAGGGCATCTCGGTGCCGCGCCTGGCGCGGGGTGAGGTCTGGGTGGTGTACCGCGCCCATACCCTGCGCTGGACGCCGCAGATCTACCAGGCCGTGCTGAACCAGGTGCAGCGCTGGAAGCGTGCCGGCAACCCGGTGGTCGGCATCCAGATCGACTTCGATGCGCGTACCCGCTACCTCGACGAGTACGTCGATTTCCTCCGCGACCTGCGCCGGCGCCTGCCCCGCGAATACCGCTTGAGCATCACCGGGTTGCTCGACTGGGGCAGCAACGCCGAGCCGGCGGCGATCAACCGGCTCAAGGGCGTGGTCGACGAAGTGGTGGTGCAGACCTACCAGGGGCGCCACAGCATTCCCAACCACGCCGCCTACCTCCCGCGGGTCAGCCGCCTGCAACTGCCGTACCGGATCGGCCTGGTCCAGGGCGGCGACTGGCAAGCCCCCGACTACCTGGAAAAGAGCCCCTGGTTCAGGGGCTACGTGGTGTTCCTGCTCAACCCTCAGTGAGCGCAGCCGCAAGCGCCCTTGCCGGCACACCCGCCGCTGCGTTCGGCCTGCGGCTGGCGGGTATCCTGGCCGGGCTGGAGATCGCGCATCAGTAGCGCGTAGCACAGGTCCAGGCCTTCCGGCAGCGCCAGGTAGACCACGTGGCCATTGCCCGGCGCCACCTCGATGGCCTCGCCGGCGGCGTTGCGCAGGTCCTCCACGCGCAGGCTCAGGTTGCCTCGCGGAGTCATCAGTTCGACGCTGTCGCCGCGCTGGAAGCGGTTCTTCACCTCCACCTCGGCCAGTCCGTCGCGGCGTTCGCCGGTGAGTTCGCCGACGAACTGCTGGCGCTCGGACAACGAATGGCCGTGCTGGTAGTTCTGGTACTCGTCGTGCACGTGGCGGCGCAGGAAGCCCTCGGTGTAGCCGCGGTGGGCGAGGGACTCCAGGGTGTCCATCAGGCCGCGGTCGAACGGCTTGCCGGCCGCCGCGTCGTCGATCGCCTGGCGGTAGACCTGGGCGGTGCGCGCCACGTAGTAGTGGGATTTGGTGCGGCCCTCGATCTTCAGCGAGTGCACGCCGATCCGCGCCAGCCGCTCGACGTGCTGCACGGCGCGGAGGTCCTTGGAATTCATGATGTAGGTGCCGTGTTCGTCCTCGAAGGCGGCCATCGGTTCGCCGGGACGGTTGCCTTCCTCGAGGAGGAACACCTGCTCGGTCGGCGCGCCGCGTCCCAGGGTCGGCTCCCGCGCCACCACGTTGCCCAGCTCGTCCTCGCGGCCCTCCACCGCCTTGTATTCCCAGCGGCAGGCATTGGTGCAGGTGCCCTGGTTGGGGTCGCGGCGGTTGATGTAGCCGGACAGCAGGCAGCGCCCGGAATAGGCCATGCACAAGGCGCCGTGGACGAACACTTCCAGCTCCATGTCCGGCACCTGCTGGCGGATTTCCTCGATCTCCTCCAGCGACAGCTCGCGGGAAAGGATCACCCGGGTCAGGCCCTGCTGCCGCCAGAATTGCACCGCGGCCCAGTTCACCGCGTTGGCCTGCACCGACAGGTGGATGGGCATCTGCGGGAAATGCTGGCGAACCAGCATGATCAGGCCGGGATCGGACATGATCAGCGCATCCGGACCCATGGCGACCACCGGCTCCAGGTCGCGCAGGAAGGTTTTCAGCTTGGCGTTGTGCGGGGCGATGTTGACCACCACGTAGAAGCGCTTGCCAAGTGCGTGGGCCTCGGCGATGCCTTCGGCCAGTTGGGCGTGGTCGAAATCGTTGTTGCGCACCCGCAGGCTGTAGCGCGGCTGCCCGGCGTAGACGGCATCGGCGCCGTAGGCGAAGGCATAGCGCATGCTTTTCAGGGTGCCGGCGGGGCACAGCAGTTCGGGGCGGAGGGTGGTGGCTGTCATGGTTCGGGCTCGCAACGACGTGGGCGCGCGACTCTAGCCGAGCGCGCGCCGGGCGATCCTGAGCCGGATCAATGTCCGCGTCATTCCAGCCAGCGTCGACCCTGCAGTTCCAGCAGCAGTTGCGCCTGTTCCGGGCCGTTGCTGCCGGCCGGGTAGGGCCGCGGGCTCTGGTAGTGCTCGCGCCAGCCGGCGAGGATCGGGTCGACCCAGCCCCAGGCGGCCTCTACCTCGTCGCGGCGCATGAACAGCGTCGAGTCGCCCTCGATCACGTCCAGCAGCAGGCGCTCGTAGGCGTCCCAGCGCCGCTTGTTGCGGCTGAGGGCCTCGGCCAGGTTGAGGTCCAGCTCCACCGGTTCCAGTTGCATGCCCTTGCCCGGGGTCTTGGCCATCAGTTGCACGCTGATCCGCTCCTCCGGCTGCAACCTTATCCACAGGCGGTTGGCCGGCCCGCCGCCGCCGTCGATCGGGCTGTGCGGCACCGGCTTGAACTGGATGACGATTTCCGAGCACTTGCGCGCCATGCGCTTGCCGGTGCGCAGGTAGAACGGCACCCCGGCCCAGCGCCAGTTCTCGACCTCGGCCTGGAGCGCGACGAAGGTCTCGGTATCGCTGTCGTTGTCGACGTTCTTCTCGAAGTAGTACGCCGGCACCTCCTGGCCGCCGATCCTGCCGGCGGCGTACTGGCCGCGTACCGTCTTGTCCTGCACGTCGAGCCCGGAGATCGGCTTCAGCGCCTGCAGCACCTTGAGCTTCTCGTTGCGCACAGCCTCGGCGTCGAAACGCACCGGCGCCTCCATCGCCACCAGGCAGAGCAACTGGAGCAGATGGTTCTGCACCATGTCGCGCATCGCCCCGGCGTGGTCGTAGTAGCCGCCACGGTTCTCCACGCCAAGGGTCTCGTTGACGCTGATCTGCACATGGTCGATGTGCGCCGCGCGCCAGACCGGCTCGAACAACGCATTGGCGAAGCGCAGGGCCATCAGGTTCTGCACGGTTTCCTTGCCCAGGTAGTGGTCGATGCGGAACACCCGCGACTCGTCGAACACCCGGCCGATGGACTGGTTGATCGCCCTCGCCGAGTCCAGCGAATGGCCCAGCGGTTTTTCCAGCACGATGCGCGCTTGCGGCCCGGCGAGGCCGGCGATGGAGAGGTTCTGCGCGATCGGCGCGAACAGGCTCGGCGAGGTCGCCAGGTAGTGCACCAGCACCCGGCCCTCGCTGCTCTTCAGGTGCCGCGCGAGACGGCCGAAGTCGGCGCTCTGCGAGGCGTCCATGGCCAGGTAGTCGAGGCGCGCGGCGAAGCCTTTCCATTGTTCGGCGGCGAACTCGCTGCGCGCCACCACCGCGCGGACGTTGCGCTCGGCGAGGGCGAGGAAGGCGGCGTTGTCCAGCGCGCTGCGGGCGAGGGCGAAGATCCGCGTATCGGCCGGCAGGCGGTCCTCCCGGTGCAGGCGATAGAGCGCCGGCAGCAGCTTGTGCAGGGCCAGGTCGCCGGTACCGCCGAAGACCAGGATGTCGCAGGACGTTGGAGTGGCTGGTGTACTCAAGGTAAGCTCCCGACGGCGTTGGCTGGGCGTGGCTGACTGTTTGTAGTATAACTACAAGGTTACTACAGAGAATCGAGCCCAGCCTGTGAACCTGCTGCAGCACATAGCCCAGTCCCGCCAACAGCTCCGCAAGTCGGAACTCAAGGTCGCCGATCACGTTCTCAACGATCCGGCGTCGGTCATGCACAGCTCCATGGCCGAACTGGCCCATGGGGTCGGGGTCAGCGAGCCGACCATCGTGCGCTTCTGCCGCGCCATCGGCTGCAGCGGCTTCCAGGACCTCAAGCTGAAGCTGGCGCAGAGCCTGGCGGCCGGCGCCAGCTTCGGCCAGTTCTCGATCCATGAGAGCGACTCGGTGGCCGACTTCAGCCTGAAGATCTTCGACACCACGCTGCACAGCCTGATGGAAGTCCGCGAGCACCTGGACACCCACGCCCTGGAGCGCGCCATCGCCGCCATCGCCCACGCCCAGCGCGTGGAGTTCTACGGCTTCGGCGCTTCCGGCGCGGTGGCCTCGGATGCCCAGCACAAGTTCTTCCGCCTGCTGCTGTCGGCGGCGGCCTACTCCGACCCGCACATGCAGGCGATGTCGGCGGTGACCCTCAAGCCCAGCGACGTGGCCATCTGCATTTCCCAGTCGGGTCGCTCGAAGGACCTGCTGATCACCGCCAATCTGGTGCGCGAGGCCGGCGCCACGCTGATCACCCTGTGCCCGAGCCAGACCCCGCTGGCCGACCTGGCCACGGTCAACCTGGCGATCGACGTGCACGAGGACACCGACATCTACACCCCGCTGACCTCGCGCATCGCCCACCTGGTGGTGATCGACGTGCTGGCGATGGGCGTGGCCATGGCCCGCGGCCCGGACCTGGTCAACCACCTCAAGAGCGTCAAGCGCAGCCTGCGCAGCCTGCGCCTGTCGCCGAAGGTGATGAAGAACCAGGAAGAGCGCGGCGAGCCGTCCTGAGGCGCCGCCGGGAAGGCATAACGCAGTCTTCACCGGCCTGCCGCCAAACCGTCACATTGCTGCGCGATGCTCGCGACTCCAGCCAGTCGGCCATGGGAGACGCGAGATGCCCCGTCATAGCGATGCCAATGCCCAGCACGTGGATTCGAAAACCCGCCGCAAGCTCGAAGACCAGCGGCGCATGCAATTCCGTCGGGCGATCGAGGACCACTGCGAAGAACTGCGCCTGCGCCAGGAACTGGCCGACTACCCCGAGCTGGTAGCCGCCGCCTACCTCAGCTCGAACCGCCAGGGCCGGCGAAGCGCCCAGCGAGCTGGCTGATCAGCGCCCGCTCCTCGCGGACGAAGGCGACGAACGCCTGGGCCACCGGGCTCAGGCGTTTGCCCTTGGCGTGCACCAGGCACCAGCTGCGATAGAGCGGCAATTCCTCCACCGGTAGTTCGCGCAGCAGGCCGTTGGCCAGTTCCTGGTGCGCCGCATGGCGCGGCAGCAGGGCCAGGCCGAGGCCGGCGATCACCCCTTCGCGCAGGGACTCCAGCGAGGCGATCTCCTGGATCTGCGAGAAGTGCGCGCGGCGTTGCTGGAAGAACTCCTCGCAAGCCTTGCGGGTGCCGGAGCCCGGTTCGCGGACCAGTAGCGGGAAGGGCTCCAGGTCCTTCAGGGCCAGCTTCGCGGCGTTGCACAGCGGATGGTCCGGCGGCGCCACGGCGATGATCGGGTTGTTCAGGAAGGGCAGGAACTCCAGGGCCATGTCCTGCGGTACCAGGGACATGATCACCAGGTCGTCGCGGTTGTCGGCCAGGCGCTTGATCACCTGGGTGCGGTTGACCACCGTCAGGCTCAGGCTGACTTCCGGATGCAGGTTCTGGAACGCCTTGAACAGGTGCGGGGTGATGTACTTGGCGCTGGACTCCACCGCCAGGCGCAACTGGCCCTGCAGCGAGCCCTTCAGGTCCGAGAGCTGCATGTCCAGGCTTTCCAGGCGCTGGAACAGGTCGGTGCTGGTCTTCAGCAGGGCTTCGGCGGCATCGGTCAGGTAGAGCTTCTTGCCGACGTACTCGAACAGCGGCTGGCCGACCAGCTCTTCCAGTTGGCGGATCTGCAGGCTGACCGCCGGCTGGGTCAGGGCCATTTCCTCCGCCGCCCGGCTGTAGGAGCGGCTCTCGCATACGGCACGAAAAACCTGAAGCTGCCGTAATGTCATACGCATCAACGACTTACGCATTCCAGTCACACTCTGACCGAGATCGGTCGGGCGACTATAAAGCTTTTCTAATGGCTATCCCAATAATTATTGATTTTTGTTAATCACCCTCACGGGGGTAGGGTAAAAGCGCGACCGGGAGCTGCCTGCCGGTCATGCAGCGACCGGAATATCCGGATCGACCGTACCAGGTTCCCAACCCCGAAGAGGGAGACCTCCGTGATCAAGAAGATCCTGATCGCCAACCGCGGCGAGATCGCCGTCCGCATCGTGCGCGCCTGCGCCGAGATGGGCATCCGCTCGGTGGCCGTCTACTCCGAGGCCGATCGCCACGCGCTGCACGTCAAGCGCGCCGACGAAGCCCACAGCATCGGCGCGGACCCGCTGGCCGGCTACCTCAACCCGCGCGCCCTGGTGAACCTGGCGGTGGAAAGCGGCTGCGACGCCCTGCACCCCGGTTATGGCTTCCTCTCGGAAAATGCCGAGCTGGCGGAAATCTGCGCCGAGCGCGGTATCAAGTTCATCGGCCCGTCGGCGCAAGTGATCCGCCGCATGGGCGACAAGACCGAAGCCCGCCGCAGCATGATCGCCGCCGGCGTGCCCTGCACCCCCGGCACCGAAGGTAACGTCGCCGATCTCGCCGAGGCCCTGCGCGAAGCCGAGCGGATCGGCTACCCGGTGATGCTCAAGGCCACCTCCGGCGGCGGCGGCCGTGGCATCCGTCGCTGCAACAGCCGCGAGGAGCTGGAACAGGCGTTCCCGCGGGTGATCTCCGAGGCGACCAAGGCCTTCGGCAGCGCCGAAGTATTCCTCGAGAAGTGCATCGTCAATCCCAAGCACATCGAGGCGCAGATCCTCGCCGATTCCTTCGGCAACACCGTGCACCTGTTCGAGCGCGACTGCTCGATCCAGCGCCGCAACCAGAAGCTCATCGAGATCGCCCCGAGCCCGCAGCTCACCCCCGAGCAGCGCGCCTACATCGGCGACCTGGCGGTGCGCGCGGCCAAGGCGGTGGGCTACGAGAACGCCGGCACCGTGGAGTTCCTGCTCGCCGACGGCGAGGTGTACTTCATGGAGATGAACACCCGGGTCCAGGTGGAGCACACCATCACCGAGGAAATCACCGGCATCGACGTGGTCCGCGAGCAGATCCGCATCGCTTCCGGGCTGGAGCTGTCGGTCAAGCAGGACGACATCGTCCATCGCGGCTACGCCCTGCAGTTCCGCATCAACGCCGAGGACCCGAAGAACAACTTCCTGCCCTCGTTCGGCAAGATCACCCGCTACTACGCCCCCGGCGGCCCCGGCGTGCGTACCGACACGGCGATCTACACCGGCTACACCATCCCGCCGTACTACGACTCGATGTGCCTGAAGCTGATCGTCTGGGCGCTGACCTGGGAAGAGGCCCTCGATCGCGGACTGCGCGCCCTCGACGACATGCGCGTGCAAGGGGTCAAGACCACCGCGCCGTACTACCAGGAAATCCTCCGCAACCCGGAATTCCGCAGCGGCCAGTTCAACACCAGCTTCGTCGAAAGCCACCCGGAACTGACCCAGTACTCGATCAAGCGCAACCCGTCGCACCTGGCCATCGCCATCGCCACCGCCATCGCGGCCCACGCCGGCCTGTAAGGGAAGGAGCAGAACATGAGCAACACCATCCAAGCGAAGAAGACCGGCGTCACCGATACCATCCTGCGCGATGCCCACCAGTCGCTGCTGGCGACCCGCATGCGCACCGAGGACATGCTGCCGATCTGCGACAAGCTCGACCGCGTCGGCTACTGGTCGCTGGAAGTCTGGGGCGGCGCCACCTTCGACGCCTGCGTGCGCTTCCTCAAGGAAGACCCGTGGGAACGCCTGCGCAAGCTCAAGGCGGCGCTGCCCAACACCCGCCTGCAGATGCTCCTGCGCGGGCAGAACCTGCTCGGCTACCGCCACTACAGCGACGATGTGGTGCGCGCCTTCGTGGCCAAGGCGGCGGTCAACGGCATCGACGTGTTCCGCATCTTCGACGCGATGAACGACGTGCGTAACCTGCGCGTCTCCATCGAGGCGGTGAAGGCCGCCGGCAAGCACGCCCAGGGCACCATCTGCTACACCACCAGCCCGGTGCACACCATCGAGGCCTTCGTCGCCCAGGGCAAGGCGATGGCCGACATGGGCGTCGACTCCATCGCCATCAAGGACATGGCCGGCCTGCTCACCCCCTATGCCACCGGCGACCTGGTCAAGGCCCTGAAGGACGCCCTGCCGCTGGACGTGGTGGTGCATTCCCATGACACCGCCGGTGTCGCCAGCATGTGCCAGCTGAAGGCCGTGGAAAACGGCGCCGACCGTATCGACACGGCGATCTCCAGCATGGCCTGGGGCACCAGCCACCCGGGTACCGAGTCGATGGTCGCGGCGCTGCGCGGTACCCCCTACGACACCGGCCTGGACCTGGAGCTGATCCAGGAGATCGGCATGTACTTCCACGCGGTGCGCAAGAAGTACCACCAGTTCGAGAGCGAATTCACCGGCGTGGATACCCGCGTGCAGGTCAACCAGGTGCCGGGCGGGATGATTTCCAACCTGGCCAACCAGCTCAAGGAGCAGGGCGCGCTGAACCGTATGGGCGAGGTGCTCGAGGAAATCCCGCGGGTCCGCGCCGACCTCGGTTTCCCGCCGCTGGTGACGCCGACTTCGCAGATCGTCGGCACCCAGGCGTTCTTCAACGTGCTCGCCGGCGAGCGCTACAAGACCATCACCAACGAAGTGAAGCTGTACCTGCAGGGCCGTTATGGCAAGGCCCCCGGCGAGGTCAACGAGCAACTGCGGCGCCAGGCCATCGGCAGCGAGGAAGTTATCGACGTGCGCCCGGCCGACCTGATCAAGCCGGAGCTGAACAAGCTGCGCAGCGAGATCGGCAACCTGGCCAAGTCCGAGGAAGACGTACTCACCTACGCGATGTTCCCGGACATCGGGCGCAAGTTCCTCGAAGAGCGTGAGGCCGGCACCCTGAAGCCCGAGGAACTGCTGCCGATTCCCACCGGCAAGGGCGTCGCCGCCGCTGGCGCGGAAGGCACCCCGACCGAGTTCGTCATCGACGTGCACGGCGAGACCTACCGCGTCGACATCACCGGGGTCGGCGTGAAGAGCGACAACAAGCGGCACTTCTACCTGTCCATCGACGGCATGCCGGAAGAAGTGGTGTTCGAGCCGCTCAACGAATATGTCGCCGGCTCCGCCAGCGGCCGCAAGCATGCCAGCGAGCCGGGCCACGTCAGCACCACCATGCCGGGCAACATCGTCGACGTGCTGGTGAAGGAAGGCGATAGCGTCAAGGCCGGCCAGGCGGTGTTGATCACCGAGGCGATGAAGATGGAAACCGAGGTCCAGGCCGGCATCGCCGGTACGGTCAAGGCGATCCACGTGGCCAAGGGCGACCGGGTCAACCCGGGCGAGATCCTGATCGAGATTGCGGGCTGACCGCGACAGACGGTTAAAGTCCCTGGGGGAGCATGATGCTCCCCTTTTTTTATCGGCATCGGTTGCCGCGTCGGCCGGCTGTTCGCCCTGCCAGGGTGCGCCCGGCGCGCGCGCCGCCTAGAATGCCGCCTCTGCCCAACGGCGCGTCGCGCCGCAGGCGCTGACTATCGGGAAGTCCAGGTGTCGTCCTCTCCAGCTCAAACGCCCAGCCGCCGGCCCTCGCTGCTCGGCGGTTCGATGATCATCGCCGGCACCGCCGTCGGTGCCGGAATGTTCTCCCTGCCCATCGCCATGTCCGGCATCTGGTTCGGCTGGTCGGTGGCGGTGTTCCTGCTCACCTGGTTCTGCATGCTGCTGTCGGGGATGATGATCCTCGAAGCCAACCTCAACTACCCGGTGGGCTCGAGCTTCTCGACCATCACCCGCGACCTGCTCGGCCAGGGCTGGAATGTGGTCAACGGGCTGAGCATCGCCTTCGTCCTCTATATCCTCACCTATGCCTATATCTCCGGCGGCGGCTCGATCATCGGCTACACCCTGTCCAGCGGCCTCGGCGTGACCCTGCCGGAAAAGCTCGCCGGGCTGCTGTTCGCCCTGGCGGTGGCGCTGGTGGTGTGGTGGAGCACCCGCGCGGTGGACCGCATCACCACGCTGATGCTCGGCGGCATGATCATTACCTTCGGCCTCTCCATCAGCGGCCTGCTCGGGCGCATCCAGCCGGCGATCCTGTTCAACAGCGGCGAGCCGGACGCGGTCTACTGGCCCTACCTGCTGGCGACCCTACCGTTCTGCCTGACTTCCTTCGGTTACCACGGCAACGTGCCGAGCCTGATGAAGTACTACGGCAAGGACCCGCAGCGGATCAGCCGTTCGCTGTGGATCGGCACCCTGATCGCCCTGGCCATCTACCTGCTGTGGCAGGCCAGCACCCTGGGCACCATCCCGCGCGAGCAGTTCAAGGGCATCATCGCCGGCGGCAGCAACGTCGGCACCCTGGTGGAATACCTGCACCGGATCACCGCGTCGGATTCGCTGAACGCGTTGCTCACCACCTTCTCCAACCTGGCGGTGGCCAGCTCCTTCCTCGGCGTGACCCTCGGCCTGTTCGACTACCTGGCCGACCTGTGCAGGTTCGACGACAGCCACTTCGGGCGCTTCAAGACCGCGTTGCTGACCTTCGTCCCACCGACCATCGGCGGGCTGCTGTTCCCCAACGGCTTCATCTACGCCATCGGTTTCGCCGGGCTGGCCGCGGCGTTCTGGGCGGTGATCGTTCCGGCGCTGATGGCGCGGGCCTCGCGCAAGCGCTTCGGCAGCCCGCTGTTCCGCGCCTGGGGCGGCACGCCGGCGATCGTGCTGGTGCTGCTGTTCGGCGTGGCCAACGCGGTTGCGCACATCCTGGCCAGCCTGCACTGGCTGCCGGAGTACCGTTGAGCGACCGGCAGTCCCTGCCAGGGGCTAGTCGCGCAGCGCCTCCAGCGTCTGCCGCTGGCGGCCTTCGGCGTCGAAGTTGGAAGGATCGAGCCAGCGCTCGAACGCCGCCTGTCGCGCCGGCCATTCGCTGTCGAGCAGGGAGAACCAGGCGGTGTCGCGGTTGCGCTGCTTGACCACCATGTGCTGGCGGAAGGTGCCTTCGTAGGTGAAGCCCAGGCGCTCGGCGGCGCGCATCGAACGGGCGTTGCCGGCATTGCACTTCCACTCCAGGCGGCGGTAGCCGAGGCGGCCGAGGGCGAGTTCGGCGAGCAGGTAGACCGCCTCGGTAGACCCCGGTGTGCGCTGCATCGGCGCGCCGAAGGCGATATGGCCGATTTCGATGACGCCATCCTTCGGCGTGATCCGCAGGTAGCTGAGCAGGCCGACGGCGCGCTGCGTGCGCCGCTCGCGCACGGCGAAGAACAGCGGGTCGCGGCTGGCCGCCTGGCCGGCCAGCCAGGCGTCGAACGCCGGGCGCTCGGCGAACGGGCCGTAGGCCAGGTATTCCCACAGCAACGGGTCGGCGCCAGGCCCTTGCAGGGCGTCCCACAGGTCGTCGCCGTGGCGTTGCGGATCGAGCGGTTCGAGCTTGACGAAGCGGCCGTCGAGCGGGGCGTGGGGTGGAGTGGCGACGGGGCGCCAGTTCAAGGGTTCGCGCATGGTGGGCCTCAGAGAATCCTGCGGTACTGAAGGAAACCGGACTTGTCGGCGATGCGCTCGTACAGCTTCATCGCGTCGCTGTTGCTCTCGTGGGTCAGCCAGTGCACCCGCGAACAGCCAGCGGCGCCGGCCTCGGCGTAGACATGCTCGATCAGCCGGCGCCCTATGCCTTCGCCGCGCAGGCCCTCGGCGACGAACAGGTCCTGCAGGTAGCAGTAGTCGCCGACGGTCCAGCAGGAGCGGTGGTAGATCCAGTGCACCAGGCCTACGGCGCGCTCGTCGAGCCAGGCGAGGGCGGCGTTCATCGGTTCGTCGGCGTCGAGGAAGCGCTGCCAGGTGGCGTCGCTGGTAGCGGCGGCGATCTCGGTCTTGTAGAAGCGCTGGTAGCCCTCCCACAGCGGCAGCCAGGCGGCGTGGTCGCCGGCGCCGACGGGACGAATCTGCAGGGACGTGCTCATGGCTCGGTTCCATGTCCGGGTAAAGGTGCCTCCAGACTAGGCCGGGAAATGGTCCGCTAGAAGATCCATTGCTGGTCAATTCCACAGGTCCAATCCACACTGGCGCTTTCTTCCCTCCGAGACCGCCATGGCCACCGTACTGCCCTTCGACGCCGCCGGCATCCACCTCGACCCCGCCCAGGGCCTGGCCCGCCAGCTCTACGCCGCGCTGCGCGAACGGATCCTCGACGGCCGCCTCGGCAGCCGCACGCGGATGCCCGCCAGCCGCGAACTGGCCCAGGCCCTGAAGGTCTCGCGCAACACCGTGGTGCGGGCCTATGAACAGTTGCACGCCGAGGGCTATATCGACGGGCGCACAGGCGACGGCACCTACGTTGCCGAGTTGCAGGAAATCCCAGGCAGGGCCCCCGCCGTCGCCCCGAGCGCTCCCGCGCCGCGCGGCCCGGCGGCCCTGGCGCCGCCACCGGAAGGCGCGCCGCGAGCGTTCCGCGTCGGCGTGCCGGCCTTCGACCTGTTCCCCTTCGACACCTGGGCGCGGCTACAGGCGCGCTTCTGGCGCAACCCACCGGCGGACTGCCTGGGCTACGGCGACCCGGCCGGCGAGGCGCGCCTGCGCGAGCTGATCGCCGCCTACCTGCGCAGCGCGCGCGGCCTGCGCTGCGAGGCGGAACAGGTGATCGTCACCCATGGCGCGCAGCAGGCCATCCGCCTGTGCGCCCAGGTGTTGCTCGAGAACGGCGATCCGGTGGCTGTGGAAAACCCTGGCTACCGCGCGGCGCGCCTGGCCTTCGCCGCGACCGGCGCGGTACCGCACGGGATCGACCTCGACGCCGAGGGGCTGCGCAGCGACCGGCTCGCGGGCATTGCCGGCTGCCGCCTGGCCTATGTCACGCCGTCACACCAGTACCCCACCGGCGTCACCCTGTCGCTGGCGCGGCGCCTGGAGCTGCTGGAGTGGGCCGAGCGCGCCGACGGTTGGATCGTCGAGGACGACTACGACGGCGAGTATCGCTACAGCGGTACGCCGCTGGCGCCGCTGGCCGCGCTGGACCGACAGGGCCGGGTGCTCTACGTCGGGACCTTCTGCAAGATCGCCTTCCCGGCGTTGCGCCTGGGCTACCTGGTGGTCCCGCCGGCGCTGGTCGAGCGCTTCCGCCAGCGGCGGGCCATCGAGGTACGCCATTCGGAGGTGGGCACCCAGCGGGTCATGGCCGACTTCATCGCCGAGGGGCATTTCCAGCGCCACGTCCGCCGCATGCGCCGCGCCGCCCGCGCCCGCCGCGACGCCTTGCTGCGGGGCTGGCCAGAGGCGCCGGGTTGCCAGCCGTTGCCGGCGGTGGAGGCGGGGCTGCACCTGTGCGTGCGGGTCGACAGCCTGGCGCGGGAGCGGGCCCTGATCGCCGCGGCGGCAGCCGCCGGGGTGGAAGTCAGCGCCTTGAGCGACTACTGGATGGACGACTCCAGCGTTGCGCCAGACGACCGCGCGGGCCTGGTGCTGGGCTTCGCGGCAGTACCCGAGGCGCGTATCGATGAGGCGCTGCGGGCGTTGCGCAAGGCCTGGCGGCGGGAGGCCCTGGTTGGACCCGTCGTCGCGACTGACTAGAATGCCCCCGGATCACCCTCGCGCCCAGGAGTAGCCATGAGTGTCGCCCTTTCCGCCGCGCCCGAGCGCAAGCTCGCCGCCCCCCTGATCGCCTTCGCCCTGCTGGTGCTCGGCGGGCTGTTCCTGTTCAACGCGGTCAGCGCGCGCCAGGCCATCCTCTTCATCGTCGGCGGCGCCCTGGGCCTGACCCTCTACCACGCCGCCTTCGGCTTCACCTCCGCCTGGCGGGTATTCATCCGCGAACGGCGCGGCGCCGGGCTGCGCGCGCAGATGGTGATGCTGGCGCTGGCGGTGCTGCTGTTCTTCCCGGCGCTGGCGGCGGGCAGCCTGTTCGGCCAGCCGGTGAGCGGTTTCGTCTCGCCGGTCGGTACTTCGGTGATCGTCGGCGCCTTCATTTTCGGCATCGGCATGCAACTGGGCGGCGGCTGCGCCTCCGGCACCCTGTTCACCGTCGGCGGCGGCAACGCGCGGATGCTGGTGACCCTGCTGTTCTTCATCCTCGGCTCGCTGATCGCCACCCAGCATGTCGGCTGGTGGTTCGCCCTGCCGTCGCTGCCGCCGATCTCGCTGGTCGCCGAACTGGGCCTGGCACCGGCGCTGGTGTTGAGCCTGGCGGTGTTCATCGGCATCGCCGGGGTCACGGTACGCATGGAGAAGGCCCGCCACGGCACCCTGGAAACCCCGCCGAGCGCCGAATGGCGGGGTTGGCGGCGCTTCCTCCGCGGCCCCTGGCCGCTGGTCTGGGGCGCGTTGGCGCTGGCGCTGCTCAACTTCCTCACCCTGTACCTCGCCGGACGCCCCTGGGGCATCACGTCGGCCTTCGCCCTGTGGGGCGCGAAGATCGCCCAGGGCGTGGGCCTGGACGTCGGCGCCTGGGCCTTCTGGCAGACGCCGGCGAACGCCAAGGCGCTGGCCGCGCCGCTGTGGGAAGACATCACCAGCGTGATGGACATCGGCATCGTCCTCGGCGCGCTGCTCGCCGCCGGCCTGGCCGGACGCTTCGCGCCGAACCTGGACATCCCGCGCCGTTCGCTGGCGGCGGCGGTGATCGGCGGGCTGCTGCTCGGCTACGGCGCGCGCCTGGCCTATGGCTGCAACATCGGCGCGTATTTCAGCGGGATCGCGTCCGGCAGCCTGCATGGCTGGTTGTGGTTGGTGGCGGCGTTTGCCGGCAACAGCGTCGGGGTACGGGTATTGAGGCCCTATTTCTTCCCGGAGGAGCGGCGGGAGCAAGGGTTGACGGGGTGTTGAGAGGGGATATGCCTTCGTAGGACGTATGACGCGGACGTTATCCACAGGTGAGCGCAGCCACACAGCACCTCGGCAACGGGGAAGATCTGCGGGCCGTCTTGAGCGGTGAAAAAAAGAAGGGACACCGCAGGTCGCCGTGTCCCTCAGAGTGTAGAGAGGGAAAGTTGGTATCCCTCTCGACCGGTGAGCGTGGCGCCGCGGCTGGGCCGGGGCGCCGGGTATAAAAGAAGGGATGAAGGGTATCCATCCCTAAAGGTCGAGGGGGTAGTACTCCCCCTCTACCGGTGAGCCTTCTTCGATCGGCTGCGCTGCGGCCCGGCTGCGTCGATAGCCGGACCTGGGCGCGCTCGATCTCGTATCGGATCAGGCGCGCAGTGGAATCAGGCGCGGCGCGATCATGTTTTCCGGCAGCAGGATGTCGGCCAGGGTGGCTTCGTCCAGCAGCTTTTCCTCGCGTACCAGTTCCAGTACGCCGCGGCCGCTCTCCAGGGCGGTCTTGGCGATCCGCGTGGAGTTCTCGTAGCCGATGTACGGGTTCAGCGCGGTGACCAGGCCGATGCTGTGCTCGACCAGTTCGTGGCAGCGCTCGACGTTGGCGGTGATGCCGGTGATGCAGTGCTCGCGGAGCATGTCCATGGCGCGTTGCAGCAGGCGGATCGAGTCGAAGATCTTGTAGGCGATCAGTGGCTCCATCACGTTCAGTTGCAACTGGCCGCCTTCGGCCGCCAGGGTCAGGGCGAGGTCGTTGCCGATCACTTCGAAGGCGACCTGGTTGACCGCTTCCGGGATCACCGGGTTGACCTTGCCCGGCATGATCGAACTGCCCGGCTGGCGCGGCGGCAGGTTGATCTCGTTGATGCCGGTGCGCGGGCCGCTGGAGAGCAGGCGCAGGTCGTTGCAGATCTTCGACAGCTTGACCGCGGTGCGCTTGAGCATGCCGGAGAACAGCACGAAGGCGCCCATGTCGGAGGTGGCTTCGATCAGGTCGGCGGCCGGCTTCAGCGGCTGCCCGCTGATGGCGGCCAGGCGCTCGACGGCGAGCTTCTGGTAGCCGGGGTCGGCGTTGATGCCGGTGCCGATGGCGGTGCCACCGAGGTTCACTTCGGTGAGCAGCTCCGGCGCCAGGCGACGCAGGCGGTCGAGGTCTTCGCCGAGGGTGGTGGCGAAAGCGTGGAATTCCTGGCCGAGGGTCATCGGCACGGCGTCCTGCAACTGGGTGCGGCCCATCTTCAGTACGCCGGCGAATTCGACGCCCTTGGCGGCGAAGGCCTGGATCAGGCTGTCGAGGCTGGCCAGCAGGGTGTCGTGGCCGAGCAGCAGGCCCAGGCGGATGGCGGTCGGGTAGGCGTCGTTGGTCGACTGCGCCATGTTCACATCGTTGTTCGGGTGCAGGTACTTGTACTCACCCTTGGTGTGGCCCATGGCTTCCAGCGCGATGTTCGCGATCACTTCGTTCGCGTTCATGTTGGTGGAGGTGCCGGCGCCGCCCTGGATCATGTCCACCACGAACTGCTCGTGGAAATCGCCGCGGATCAGGCGGGCGCAGGCCTCGCTGATGGCGGCGTGCTTGTCTTCCGGGAGATGGCCGAGCTGACGGTTGGCGTCGGCGGCGGCCTGCTTGACCATGGCCAGGGCAACGACCAGCTTCGGGTAGTGCGACAGCGGCACCCCGGAGAGGCGGAAGTTGTTCACGGCGCGCAGGGTCTGGATGCCGTAGTAGGCGTCAGCGGGCACTTCGAGGGTGCCGAGCAGGTCTTTCTCGATACGGGAAGATGCAACGGGGGACATGACGGGATTTGTCTCAGAGGGACACGGCCAGTGCCGCGATGCCCACTAGACTAAGGATGTGACGATTTCGTGGCCAATGCTGTTAAACGCTGCCTCATGCACAAACGGCATAATGTTGGATGTGACGCTGGTATGATGGCGGACGTGTCATCGCATTACCGGAGCCTTTCCCGTCGTGAACCTCGAACTGAAGTGGCTGGAGGATTTCATCGCCCTGGCCGGCACCCGCAGCTTTTCCCAGGCGGCGGAGAAACGCTTCGTCACCCAGCCGGCCTTCAGCCGGCGCATTCGCAGCCTGGAGGACGCCCTCGGCCTGACCCTGGTGAATCGCCAGCGCACGCCGGTGGAACTGACCGAGGCCGGGCAGTTGTTCCTGGTCACCGCGCGCAGCGTGGTCGAGCAGCTCGGCCAGGTGGTGCGCCACCTGCACCACCTGGAAGGCGGGCAGGGCGAGGTGCTGCAGTTCGCCGCCGCCCACTCGCTGGCGCTGGGCTTCTTCCCGCAGTGGATCGCGCGGCTGCGCAACGAGGGGCTGAACATCGCCAGCCGGCTGATCGCCACCAACGTCGGCGAGGCGGTGCATTCCCTGCGCGAGGGTAGCTGCGACCTGATGCTGGCGTTCTACGACCCTGACGCCGCGTTGCAGATGGACCCGGAGATCTTCCCCTCGCTGCACCTGGGGCGCACCGAGATGCTGCCGGTTTGCGCGGTGAACGCCGAGGGCCAGCCGCTGTTCGACCTGGAGAACGGCCAGAGCGTGCCGCTGCTCGCCTACAGCGCCAGCGCCTTCCTCGGCCGCGGGGTCAACCTGCTGCTGCGCCAGCGCAACCTGCGCTACACCACGGTCTACGAGACGGCGATGGCCGACAGCCTGAAGAGCATGGCGCTGCAAGGCATGGGCGTGGCCTGGGTGCCACGGCTGAGCGTGGTCAACGAACTGGAGCGCGGTGAGCTGGCGATCTGTGGCGGGCCGCAATGGTTCGTGCCGCAGGAAATCCGCCTGTACCGCTGCGCGCTGGTACGCAAGGCGGCGATCCGCCTGCTCTGGCGCAAGCTGGAAGGCGGGCTGGGCAGCGTCGAGTAGACAGGCAAGGGCGGCGCCGGGACGCCGCCCCGCAGGTCACATCTCAAGGACGATGCGCCCCTCGATCTGCCCGGCGCGCATCTGGTCGAGGATCTGGTTGATGTCGTCCAGCTTGCCCGGATGGATGGTCGCCTTGACCAGGCCTTCGCCGGCAAAGTCGAGGGCTTCCTGAAGGTCCGCGCGGGTGCCGACGATTGAGCCGGCGATGTGCAGGCCCTTGAGCACCACGTCGAAGATCGGCGTCGGGAAGTCACCCGGCGGCAGGCCGACCAGGGCGATGGTGCCGCCGCGGCGCGCCATGCCGATGGCCTGGCCGAAGGCGCTGTTGGATACCGCGGTGACCAGCACCCCGTGGGCGCCGCCGATGTCGCGCTGGAGCACCTCCACCGGGTCTTCCTGCCGGGCGTTGACCGTCAGGCTGGCACCGAGCTTGCGCGCCAGTTCCAGCTTGGCGTCGTCGATGTCGATGGCGGCGACGTGCAGGCCCATGGCCCTGGCGTACTGCACGGCGACGTGGCCGAGGCCACCGATGCCGGAGATCGCCACCCACTGGCCGGGGCGCGCGTTGGTCTGCTTGAGCCCCTTGTAGACGGTGACGCCGGCGCAGAGGATCGGCGCGATTTCAGCGAATTCGACGTTTTTCGGCAGAATTCCGACGTAGTTCGGGTCGGCCAATACGTATTCGGCATAGCCGCCGTTCACCGAGTAGCCGGTGTTCTGCTGGCTCTCGCAGAGGGTCTCCCAGCCGGTCAGGCAGTGCTCGCAGCAGCCGCAGGCGGTGTACAGCCAGGGGATGCCGACCCGGTCGCCTTCCTTCACCCGGGTCACTCCGCTGCCCACCGCGGCGACGTAGCCGACGCCTTCGTGACCGGGAATGAACGGCAACGGCGGCTTCACCGGCCAGTCGCCCTCGGCGGCATGCAGGTCGGTGTGGCAGACGCCGGAGGCTTCGATCTTCACCAGTACCTGCCCGGGGCCGGGCAGCGGAACCTTGACTTCCTCGATCCGCAGCGGCGCGCCGTAGGCGTGCACGACCGCGGCTTTCATGGTCTGTGGCAGGGTCATGGTCATCTCCTTGGACGGGGCTGAGCGCCTGTCGCGGCGCCTTTGACGGGCACCGCGACAGGCTGCGGAACCGGCGCGGCCGCCGCTCCCTCGGAGCGCGCCGCGACAACCAGTCTGGCCGCTCGTGGCAGGCGCGCATTGAGTTGCGGCAAGTTTCCCGCCATGGCGCGAAAAAACGGGACGGACGGTAGCCCCCGGCGCGCGCCCGGCCTGCCTTTGCGGTATACTGCGCCGCCTTCGAACCGGCACTGCCCGCCGGCTCGGCCCAGTACAAGCCACGCCCCTCGACGAAGCGTGGCTTGTTGGTTTCTGACGCGCCGGACGGCGCATTTGAGAGAGGCACGACGATGAGCGCACTGGTTGGCGTGATCATGGGTTCCAAATCGGACTGGAGCACCCTCAGTCACACCGCGGACATGCTGGACAAGCTGGGCATCCCCTACGAAGTGAAGGTGGTTTCCGCCCACCGCACCCCGGACCTGCTCTTCCAGTACGCCGAGGAAGCCGAAGGCCGCGGCCTCGAAGTGATCATCGCCGGCGCTGGCGGCGCCGCCCACCTGCCGGGCATGTGCGCGGCCAAGACCCACCTGCCGGTACTCGGCGTGCCGGTACAGTCGTCGATGCTGTCGGGTGTCGACTCGCTGCTCTCCATCGTGCAGATGCCCGCCGGCGTACCGGTCGCCACCCTGGCCATCGGCAAGGCCGGCGCGGTCAACGCGGCGCTGCTCTCGGCGAGCATCCTCGGCGCCAAGCACCCGCAGTACCACGAGGCGCTGAAGCAGTTCCGCGCCAACCAGACCGAAACCGTGCTGGACAATCCCGACCCGCGCGATGCGTGAGACAGGCTCTGAGAAGGTAAGGCTCGAACCATGAAAATCGGTGTCATCGGTGGCGGCCAGCTGGGCCGCATGCTGGCCCTGGCGGGAACCCCGCTGGGCATGAACTTCGCTTTCCTCGACCCGGCGCCGGACGCCTGCGCGGCCTCCCTGGGCGAGCACATCCGCGCCGACTACGGCGACCAGGAGCACCTGCGGCAACTGGCCGACGAGGTCGACCTGGTGACCTTCGAGTTCGAGAGCGTGCCGGCGGAAACCGTGGCCTTCCTCTCCCAGTTCGTGCCGGTCTACCCGAACGCCGAGTCGCTGCGCATCGCCCGCGACCGCTGGTTCGAGAAGTCGATGTTCAAGGACCTCGGCATTCCCACTCCGGACTTCGCCGACGTCCAGTCCCAGGCCGACCTCGATGCCGCCGCGGCCGCCATCGGCCTGCCGGCGGTGCTCAAGACCCGCACCCTGGGCTACGACGGCAAGGGCCAGAAGGTCCTGCGCCAGCCGGCCGACGTGCAGGGCGCGTTCGCCGAACTGGGCAGCGTGCCGTGCATCCTCGAGGGCTTCGTGCCGTTCACCGGGGAAGTCTCGCTGGTGGCGGTGCGCGCCCGCGATGGCGAGACGCGTTTCTACCCGCTGGTGCACAACACCCACGACAGCGGCATCCTCAAGCTCTCCGTGGCCAGCAGCGGGCATCCGTTGCAGGCGCTGGCCGAGGACTACGTCGGCCGCGTGTTGGCCCGGCTCGACTACGTCGGCGTGCTGGCCTTCGAGTTCTTCGAGGTGGACGGCGGCCTGAAGGCCAACGAGATCGCCCCGCGCGTGCACAACTCCGGGCACTGGACCATCGAAGGCGCCGAGTGCAGCCAGTTCGAGAACCACCTGCGCGCCGTCGCTGGCCTGCCGCTGGGCTCGACCGCCAAGGTCGGCGAGAGCGCAATGCTCAATTTCATCGGCGCGGTGCCCCCGGTGGATCAGGTGGTCGCCGTCGCCGATTGCCACCTGCATCACTACGGCAAGGCCTTCAAGAACGGCCGCAAGGTTGGCCACGCCACCCTGCGCTGTGCCGACCGGGCGACGCTGCAGGCGCGCATCGCCGAGGTCGAGGCGCTGATCGAGGCGTGAGCGATTGCCGTCCGCCCATCCTTGGGTTGGCGGGCGGCACTGAACCCAAGGCTTTTCTACACTGTCCCATGGCAGGCGCAATACATGCGCATACACCCGTAAGGAGGGACTGTCATGGGATTAATCGGAACCATCATCGTCGGACTGATCGTTGGTCTCGTTGCACGCTTTCTGAAGCCAGGTGACGACAGCATGGGCTGGATCATGACCATCCTGCTCGGCATCGGCGGTTCGCTGCTGGCCACCTACGGCGGCCAGGCGATCGGCTTCTACCAGGCTGGCCAGGCGGCCGGTTTCATCGGCGCGGTGGTCGGCGCCGTCGTACTGCTGGTCATTTACGGCCTGATCAAGAAGAATTGATGGCTCTGGCCGGCCCCCGCGGGGGCCGGCGTTTCCTCACTTCGCCGGTATTCCCGCCATCATGCGCCGCTTCCCGTTCGCCCGCCTGTTGCTGCTCGCCCTGTTGTCCTCACCCCTGGCCCACGCCGAACTGCCCGAGACCGACTGGCTGGAACTGATGCCGCCGGCCGACCGCAAGGCGCTGGAAGAAATGCCCGACATCGTCCACGACACCCCGGAGGCCGCCGGCACCTTCACCAGCAAGGGTGGCCTGAAGCAGTCGGACCGAAAGATGCCGGCGGTGATGTATTCGGCCAAGACCGTCGCCAGCCTGGATGGCAAGGCGATCCGCCTCGGCGGCTACCCGGTGCCGCTGGAGAACGACGCCAAGGGCCGCGTCACCGAATTCTTCCTGGTGCCCTATCCGGGCGCCTGCATCCACGTGCCGCCGCCGCCGCCGAACCAGATCGTCCTGGTGCGTTATCCACAGGGGCTGAAGCTGGCCGATATCTACACCCCGCTGTGGGTCAGCGGCACGCTGAAGATCGAGCAGGTGAGCAATGACCTGGCCGATGCCGCCTACGCCATCGACAAGGCGCGGGTGAAGGTGGTGGAGGAAGCGGACCTGTAGGGCCGGCACCTGCGCAACGGTCCATGGCGGACGACGCGAGCCGCCCCGTCCGCTCGCCGTTCCGCTCAGGGTCGTTTCAGCGGCTCGCTCCAGATCTGCACGCCAAAGCTTTCGCTGCGCCCGGGGGCGACCACCATGAGGTCGTCCCAGACCCGCCCGGTCTCGATGCAGAGCATCTGCTGCCAGGCGTCGTCGGCGAACTGCGAGAGACGCCGGGACTTGTCCACCCAGGGGTTCCAGACCACCGCCGAGCGCGAGTCGAGGGCGTGCAGGTGGATGCTGCGTTCCCAGCGCGGGTCCTTGATCAGCAGGTCGCGTTCGAGACCGAGGTAGATGCGGTCCAGTTCGCCCTTGACCCGTACCGCGCCGTGCTGAGTGCGTTCTTCCCAGTTCTCCAGGGTCTCGATGTAGCGCGCGCCTTCCAGGCCCTCGATGGCGATCTCGCGGCTATCGCTGACCGCGAAGTAGGTGTGCAGTGCCTGGCTGAGCACCAGCGGCTTGCTGCCGAGGTTCTCGCTGGTGAGTCGCAAGGTCAGGCGCTCGCCGAAGCGGAACAGCATGCGCAGCGCCGCCGGGTGCGGCCAGCCGGGGAGGCCATCGGGGGCGTCGAGGCGGAAGCTGACGCAGAGGTCGCCGTCCTCCTCGGCGATGTCGTCGATTTCCCAGTCGACCGCCCGGACCAGCCCGTGGGCGGGCGCCTTCAGGCCATCTTCCACCTGGCCGCGGACTTCCTGCGGGTTGCGCTCCAGCGGACCGAACCACGGCCAGCACACCGGCACCCCGCCGCGTACCGACTGCCCGCGCCGGTAGCCGGCCTCGTCGCTGAGCCAGACCAGCGGCGGCTGTTCGTGGGGCTGGTAGCTGAGCAGTTGCGCGCCCTGCTGGGCGATCAGCGCCTCGCCATGGGCGGTGTGGATGCGCCAGCAGGCCAGGTCGTCGACCTGTACCTGTTCGACGCGGTTGATCGGGCTATCGGTGCTCATGGCGGTCTCCGGGACGCGAATGGATGGCAGCAGTATCACCGATCCATTTTATCGCCGGCAGTTCCCCCGGATAGCGCCAACGACGACGCGGCCCGTGGGCCGCGTCGGTTGTTGCCGGTGGTTCAGGCCGCGCGGAACAGGTTGTGCGGGTCGATGACGAATTTCTTCGGCACCCCGGCGTCGAACTCGCCATAGCCTTTCGGCGCATCGTCGAGGGTGATGACTTCCACCCCGACGATGTCGGCGATCTTGATCCGGTCCCACATGATCGCCTGCATCAGCTGGCGGTTGTACTTCATCACCGGGGTCTGGCCGGTATGGAAGCTGTGCGACTTGGCCCAGCCCAGGCCGAAGCGGATGCTCAGGGCGCCGTGCTTGGCGGCCGCGTCCACCGCGCCCGGGTCTTCGGTGACGTACAGGCCGGGAATGCCGATCTTGCCGGCGACCCGGGTGATGCCCATCAGCGAGTTGAGCACGGTGGCCGGGGCTTCCTGCTGCGAGCCCGAATGGCCGTGGCCGCGCGCCTCGAAACCGACCGCATCGACCGCGCAGTCGACCTCCGGCTCGCCCAGTAGAGCGGCGATCTGTTCGTGCAGCGGGGTGTCCTTGGACAGGTCGGCGATCTCGAAGCCCTGTTTCTTGGCATGGGCCAGGCGGGTCGGGTTGACGTCGCCGACGATCACCACCGCCGCGCCGAGCAGGCGTGCCGAGGCCGCCGCGGCCAGGCCGACCGGACCGGCGCCGGCGATGTAGACCGTGCTGCCCGGGCCGACGCCGGCGGTGACCGCGCCGTGGTAGCCGGTGGGGAGGATGTCCGAAAGGCAGGTCAGGTCGCGGATCTTCTCCATCGCCGCTTCGCGGTTGGGCAGTTTCAGCAGGTTGAAGTCGGCGTAGGGCACCAGCACGTATTCGGCCTGGCCGCCGACCCAGCCACCCATGTCGACGTAGCCGTAGGCGCCGCCGGCACGCGCCGGATTGACCGTCAGGCAGACGCCGGTGTGCTGTTCCTTGCAGGTACGGCAGTGGCCGCAGGCGACGTTGAACGGTACCGAGACCAGGTCGCCGATCTTCATGGTTTCCACGCCACGCCCGATCTCCACCACCTCGCCGGTGATCTCGTGGCCAAGCACCAGGCCTTCCGGCGCGGTGGTGCGGCCGCGCACCATGTGCTGGTCGGAGCCGCAGATGTTGGTGGAGACCACCCGCAGGATCACCCCGTGGTCGATCTGCCGGCCCTGCGGGTCCTGCATCTTCGGATAGGGAATGTTCTGCACCTCGACCTTGCCCGGGCCGAGATAGACCACACCACGATTGCCAGACATACGCGTTTCCTCTTTGTCGTTGTGGGTACAAATGCGCGGCGTCCACGGCCGCGCGGCTTTGCACTGGAAAGTCGTCTGTTGCGCGACAGGGCCGGAGAATGCTGGCAGCCGGCGGGCTGTCGGTGTTGCTCGGGTCGCGAGGCCGTGGGAAGCGCCCCTCTCCCTGGCCCTCTTCCTTCAGCGAGGGTTGGGAAGAGAGGGCGCGCTTACAGCACCACGGTCCGATTGGCGTTGAGGAATACCCTCCGCTCGATGTGGTAGCCCACCGCCCGCGCCAGGGTCAGGCACTCGATGTCGCGGCCCTT
Organism: Pseudomonas sp. 22490; assembly: GCF_052044465.1. Lineage (NCBI taxonomy): Bacteria > Pseudomonadati > Pseudomonadota > Gammaproteobacteria > Pseudomonadales > Pseudomonadaceae > Pseudomonas > Pseudomonas sp. 22490. Next base: position 215,225 of record NZ_JBQENS010000010.1, read on the forward strand.
GGCGATCAGGTCCTCGGGGTAGTGGGCGTGGTCGACCGTCTCGACGCCCTGGGCGATGATCGGCCCTTCGTCGAGGTCGTTGTTGATGTAGTGGGCGGTGGCGCCGACCAGCTTCACGCCCTTCTGGTAGGCCTGGTGGTACGGCTTGGCGCCCTTGAAGCCGGGCAGCAGGGAGTGATGGATGTTGATCGCCCAGCCGTCCAGGCGCCGGCACAGTTCCGGCGACAGCACCTGCATGTAGCGAGCGAGGATCACCAGCTCGGCGCCACTCTCTTCGAGCACCTGCCAGACCCTGGCTTCCTGGGCCGGCTTGTCGTTCGGGTCGAGCGGGAAGTGGTGGTAGGGAATGCCGTGCCAGCGCGCCAGCGGCTCCAGGTCCGGGTGATTGGAAATCACCGCCACCACGTCCATCGGCAACTGGCCGATGCGCTGGCGGTAGAGCAGGTCGTTCAGGCAGTGGTCGGCCTTGGAAACCATGATCGCCACCTGGCTGCGGTAGCCCGGCGCGGTCAGCTCGGTACGCATGCCGAACGGTGCCACCCGTTCGGCCAGTCCGGCGCGGAAGGAGGCTTCGTCGAAGCCGTCGCCGGCGCGGAACTCCACGCGGATGAAGAAGCGTTGCGCCAGGCGGTCGTCGAACGAGTGGTGCTCGGTGACGTAGCAGCGCTGCTCGAAGAGGTAGCGCGTCACCACGTCGACGGTGCCCAGCAGGCTGGGACTGTCGGCGGTGAGGATCCAGGTGTCGGGGGTACGGCTCATCGCGAGGCTCCGGGTCCGGTATCCCCTCTCGGGGAGAGGGGAAGGCTGCTCATGCCGCTACCTGCAGGCCGTATTCGGCGCTGGCGTCCTGCAACCAGAGCCAGAAGTAGTCGGCGAAGCTGCGGCGCACGACCAGCTCCCAGGTGTCCTCGCCGGTATGGCGGATCACGCATTGCGACTTGGCGAAGATGCTGCCGACCGCCTTGCCCACCGGGAAGTTGCTCGGATGCACGTCGTAGCTGGTGGATTTCATCAGCAGTTCGCGGACGTTCGCTCCGCTCAGTTCGAGCAGCGTCTGCCCGCCGCTGACGTTGACCACCGCGTAGTGCAGCTCCTCGCCCAGGGCCTGGCGCAGGCGCTGTTCGACGGCGTATTCCTCGCCGCCGGGGACGATCAGCAACCATTCGTCCGGGGCCAGCCATTGCAGCGAGGTCTCGCCGCTGGCGACCAGCGTCAGGGCCACCGGCAGTTCCAGGCCGAGGGCCTGGTGCACGGCGGCGGCGAAGGTCGGGTCGGCGGCATCGCCGCGCAGCACCAGGTGGCCGAGCAGCTTCTTCTCGCGCAGGACGATACCGGCCTTCGCGGCGGTCTTGCCGGCGAGCTTGTGCAGCTCGGCATGGTGCAGCGGCGATTCGGCGTGGACGCCGGGTTCGGGGCGTTGCTGGTAGACGTTTGCCTTGCTCATTCGTTTTCACCTTGGGGCGCCGCGCGCCCTGGTAGCCTGTCTGCCTTCTCCCTTCGGGAAGAGGGCCGGGGAGAGGAGCGCATCCCTCTCCGGTCAATCCACGTTCTGCCGCTCCCCTTTGGGGTCGTAGAACACCGAGGAGCAGATCTCCGCCTCGATGAAGCGGCCGTCCGCCAGCGGCGCGTAGACCTTCTGGCCCATGCGCTTGAGGCCGCCTTTCACCACCGCCAGGGCGAAGCCGTGGCCGAGGCTGGCGCTCATGTAGCTGGAGGTGACGTGGCCGACCATCTTCATCGGGATCGCCTGCTGGGTGTCGAACACCAGTTGCGCGCCTTCGGGCAGTACCTCCTGCGGGTTGCTCGGCCTGAGTCCGACCAGTTGCTTGCGATCCTCGCGCAGGCAGTCGGCGCGGTTCATGCCGCGCCAGCCGATCCAGGAGAACGGCTTGCTGCGGCCCACCGCCCAGCCCATGTTGAGATCGTCCGGGGTGACCGAGGCATCGGTGTCCTGGCCGACGATGATGAAGCCCTTCTCGGCGCGCAGGACGTGCATGGTCTCGGTGCCGTAGGGCGTCAGGCCGTACTTCGCGCCGTGCTCGGCGAGCGCTTCGAGCACGCCCATGGCGTAGTCGGCCTGGACGTTCACCTCGTAGCTCAGCTCGCCGGTGAAGGAGATGCGGAACACCCGCGCCGGCACCCCGGCGACCTTGCCTTCCTTCCAGGTCATGAAGGGGAAGGCATCCTTGTCCAGGTCGATGTCGGTGACTTCGGCGAGCAGCTTGCGGCTGTTCGGGCCGGACAGGGTGAGGGTCGCGTAGTGGTCGGTGACCGAGGTGAAGTACACCTTCAGCTCCGGCCATTCGGTCTGGTGGTACAGCTCCAGCCACTCCAGTACGCGGGCGGCGCCGCCGGTGGTGGTGGTCATGACGAAGTGGTTGTCGGCCAGGCAAGCGGTCACGCCGTCGTCGAAGACCATCCCGTCTTCCTTGCACATCAGGCCGTAGCGCGCCTTGCCGACGTCGAGCTTGGTCCAGGCGTTGGTGTAGACCCGGTTGAGGAACTCCCGCGCGTCCGGGCCCTGGATGTCGATCTTGCCCAGGGTCGAGGCGTCGAGCAGGCCGACCGCCTCGCGCACCGCGCGGCATTCGCGGGCCACGGCGGCGTGCATGTCCTCGCCGCGGCGCGGGAAGTACCACGGCCGCTTCCACTGGCCGACGTCTTCGAACTCGGCGCCGTTCTTCACGTGCCAGGCGTGCAGGGCGGTGAAGCGCACCGGTTCGAACAGGTGCCCGCAGTGGCGGCCGGCGACGGCGCCGAAGGTCACCGGGGTGTAGTTCGGACGGAACATGGTGGTGCCGGTGTCGGCGATGCTCTTGCCCTGGGCCCGCGCGGCGATCGCCAGGCCGTTGATGTTGCCCAGCTTGCCCTGGTCGGTGCCGAAGCCCAGCGCGGTGTAGCGCTTGACGTGCTCGATGGACTCGAAGCCCTCGCGGCAGGCCAGTTCGATGGCGGCGGCGGTGACGTCGTTCTGCGGATCGACGAACTGCTTCGGTGCGCGTGCCGTGGGCTTCTCGTGGGGCACCTGGAACAGCGCGACGGACGCTTCCTCGCGGCGCGGCTGGACCTTCGGCAGGCTGCCGGCGGCGGTCTTGTAGCCGGCGTCGAGGGCGGCGCGACTCCCGGCCTGGTAGCCGTCGGCGAGCACCTCGGCGAGCCCGAACACGCCGTTCACGGCGCCGGCGCAGATGCGCTTCTGCAGGCCTTCGCCGGGGACGAAGGCGAGGATTTCCTCGCGCCATTCCGGCTTGCCGCCCAGGTGCGAGGCCAGGTGCACGACCGGGCTGTAGCCGCCGGAGCTGGCGATCAGGTCGCAGTCCAGCCATTCGCCGCCGCTGGCGCGCATGGCCTGCAGGTCGATCCGGGCGACCTTGGCGCCGCTGACCCGCTTGCCGCCGCGAGCCTCGATCACCGAACTGCCAGTGATCACCCGCATACCGCGTTGGCGTGCTTCCTCGACCCACTCGCCGCGCGGATTGGCCCGAGCGTCGGCGATGGCCACCACTTGCAGGCCGGCTTCCTGCCAGTCGAGGGCGACGCGGTAGGCGTAGTCGTTGTTGGTGGCCAGCACCAGTTTCTTGCCCGGTGCCACGCCGTAGCGCCGTACATAGGTGGAAACCGCGCCGGCGAGCATGTTGCCGGGCAGGTCGTTGTTGCCGTAGACCAGCGGCCGCTCATGGGCGCCGGCGGCCAGTACCACGCGCTTGGCGCGTACGCGGTGCACGCGCTGGCGGACCTGGCCGAGCGGGGCGACCTCGCCGAGGTGGTCGGTGCGCCGCTCGTGGATGGTGAGGAAGTTGTGGTCGTGGTAGCCGTTGACCGTGGAGCGCGGCAGCAGGATGACCTCCGGCAGGCCTTGCAGCTCGGCCACGGCGTCCGCGACCCACTCGGCGGCGGGCTTGCCGTCGAGGGTCTCGCGGGTGTCCAGCAGGCTGCCGCCGAACTCTTCCTGCTCGTCGGCGAGGATCACCCGCGCGCCGCTGCGAGCGGCGGCGAGGGCGGCAGCCAGGCCGGCCGGGCCGGCGCCGACCACCAGCACGTCGCAGTGGTGGTTCATCCAGTCGTAGCTGTCCGGATCGACCTCGGTCGGCGCGCGGCCCAGGCCGGCGGCCTTGCGGATGTACTTCTCGTAGGTCATCCACATCGACTGCGGGTACATGAAGGTCTTGTAGTAGAAACCGGGCGGCATCAGCTTGCCGCCGACCTTGCCGAAGATTCCCATCAGGTCGTTCTGCACGTTCGGCCAGCCGTTGGTGCTGGTGGCCACCAGGCCGCCGTAGAGGGCCTGCTGGGTGGCGCGCACGTTGGGGATCTGGGTGGCTTCGCGGGAGCCGATCTGCAGGATCGCGTTGGGCTCCTCGGCGCCGGCGGCGACGATGCCGCGCGCCCGCGAGTACTTGAAGCTGCGGCCGACGATGTCGACGCCGTTGGCCAGCAGCGCGGCGGCCAGGGTGTCGCCGGCATAGCCCTGGTAGTGCTGGCCGTTGAAGCTGAAGGTCAGCGGGCGGTTGCGGTCGATGCGGCCGCCGCTGGACAGGCGATTGATCTGGCTCATGCCGGTTCCCCTTGTACGGCGGGTTTCTTCTCACCGTCGGCGACGACGCTGGGCTGCTCGCCGATCAGGTAGGTCTCGAGGATCTCGTAGGTCACCGTATGGCGGGTGACGTTGAAGTACTTGCGGCAGCCGGCGGCGTGCACCCACAGCTCGTGATGGAGGCCGCGCGGGTTGTCGCGGAAGAACATGTAGTCGCCCCATTCCTCGTCGCTGCAGGCGTTCGGGTCGAGCGGGCGCGGGATGTGGGCCTGACCCTTGGCGTGGAATTCCTCTTCGGAACGCAGTTCGCCGCAGTGGGGGCAGAAGATATTCAGCATTTTGTAGCCTCCGGAAACTGTTCTTGCCGGTTGACCGGCACCCTCTCCCTGAAGGGCGAGGGGCAGCGGATTTCGCCCTTCGGGCGGCTTTTGTCAGTGCGCCACTGCTGCCGCGCCGTGCTCGTCGATCAGCGCACCGCTGTGGAAGCGTTCGATGGAGAAGGGCGCGGCCAGCGGATGCGGTTCGCCCTTGGCCAGGGTGGCGGCGAAGACGTTTCCGGAGCCGGGAGTGGCCTTGAAGCCGCCGGTGCCCCAGCCGCAGTTGAAGAACAGGTTCTGCACCGGAGTCTTGCCGATGATCGGGCAGGCGTCCGGGGTGGTGTCGACGATGCCGCCCCATTGGCGGTTCATGCGTACCCGCGAGAGCACCGGGAACATCTCGACGATGGCTTGCAGGGTGTGCTCGATCACCGGGTAAGAGCCGCGCTGGCCGTAGCCGTTGTAGCCGTCGATGCCGGCGCCGATGACCAGGTCGCCCTTGTCCGACTGGCTGATGTAGCCATGCACGGCGTTGGACATGATCACGCTGTCGATGATCGGCTTCAGTGGCTCGGAGACCAGCGCCTGCAACGGGTGCGACTCCAGCGGCAGGCGGAAGCCGGCGAGCCTGGCCATGTGCCCGGAGTTGCCGGCGGTGACCACTCCGACACGGCGCGCGCCGATGAAGCCGCGGTTGGTCTCGACGCCGATCACCGCGCCGTCCTGCTTGCGGAAGCCGGTGACTTCGGTCTGCTGGATCAGGTCCACGCCGAGGGCATCGGCGGCGCGGGCGAAGCCCCAGGCCACCGCGTCATGGCGGGCGACGCCGCCGCGACGCTGGATGGTCGCGCCCATGATCGGGTAGCGGGTGTTCTTGCTGCAGTCCAGGTAGGGAATCTCCTCCGCCACCTGCTGCGCGTTCAACAATTCGCCGTCGACGCCGTTGAGGCGGTTGGCGCTGACCCGGCGCTCGCCGTCGCGCATGTCCTGGAGGGTGTGGCAGAGGTTGTAGACCCCGCGCTGGGAGAACATCACGTTGTAGTTGAGGTCCTGGGACAGGCCCTCCCACAGCTTCATCGCGTGTTCGTAGAGCAGCGCGGACTCGTCCCACAGGTAGTTGGAGCGCACGATGGTGGTGTTGCGCGCGGTGTTGCCGCCGCCCAGCCAACCTTTCTCGACTACCGCCACGTTGCTGATGCCGTGTTCCTTGGCCAGGTAGTAGGCGGTGGCCAGGCCGTGCCCGCCGCCGCCGACGATGACCACGTCGTAGACCGGCTTCGGCGTGGGCGTGCGCCACATGCGTTGCCAGTTCTCGTGATGGCTCAGTGAATGCTTTAACAGGCCGAAGCCGGAGTAGCGTTGCATGTGGATGCTCCTGAACTGTTGCTCCCTCTCCCGCGGAGAGGGTTGGGCCGGGGCGCGTCGGGCTCCCCGACCGTCTTCGGGGGGGCTCAGCGATAGACCGGGAAGTCCGCGCAGAGACCGGCGACCTGGGTGGCGACCTTGGCCTCCACGTCGGCATCGCCGAGGTGGTCGAGGATGTCGCAGATCCAGCCAGCCAGTTCGCGGCTCTGCGCTTCCTGCAGCCCGCGGGTGGTGATGGCCGGGGTGCCGATGCGGATGCCGGAGGTGACGAACGGGCTCTGCGGATCGTTCGGCACGGCGTTCTTGTTCACCGTGATGCCGACCCGGCCGAGGGCGGCGTCGGCTTCCTTGCCGGTCAGGCCCTGGCGCACCAGGCTGATCAGCATCAGGTGGTTGTCGGTGCCACCGGAAACCACGTCGTAGCCGCGCCCGATGAACACCTCGGCCATCGCCTTGGCGTTGCGGATCACCTGCGCCTGGTAGTCCTTGAAGCCCGGCTCCAGCGCTTCCTTGAAGCACACCGCCTTGGCCGCGATCACGTGCATCAGCGGGCCGCCCTGGGCGCC